>JBGPIL010000076.1:0-10431 GCA_041484905.1 Nitrospiria bacterium | reverse complement strand
GATGGCGGCCGCGAGCGCGCTCAAGAGCATCATCTCCAGGCCGCTCTTCCACCAGACCGTCTTGGCCACGATCGTTTTCGCCGCGCCCGCGCCGAAGGCGGCGACTAGTGCGACGGCGATCGACCACTGCATGGCGAGAAAGGCATCACTCTGCAGCATATAGGGGACCAGCGGCGGGATCGATCCCAACACGAATGACGTCCCCATCACGGCGCCGGCCTTGACCGGATTGTCAAAATCTTCATCCAAAATTCCCAACTCTTCCCGCATCATGAATCGAATCCATAAGTCCTTATTCCCGGTGATCCGCTTTGAGAGGATCTCCCGCTCCTGCGGCTCGAAGCCCATCTCGGTCAGGATCTCGTCCACCTCCTGCCGTTCCTTCTCCGGAAGCTCTTCGATCTCCCGCCGCTCGCGCTGGACTTCCCGCTGGAAAAATTCGTTCTGCGACTTGGTCGACAGATAGGCTCCGATCGCCATCGAGAGGGAGGCGGCGGCCGCCATCGCGATGCCGGTCAGCAACACCAGCGGCGCCGTGACCAGCGAACTGGTCACCCCCACCACGAAGCCGATGACGGTCACCAGGCCGTCGTTGAACCCGAAGACCACGTCCCGAATCATCCGCCCCCTGGGCGTGTGCCATTCCTCGCCGTGGTACTGATGGTGCTGGTTCGCGGCGCCCGGCACGGTCGTGGACGGAGACGGCGTTGAGATGGAGGTCGAATCCATAGCGCCCCATTCTACACGCTGCGTCGACGGAACGTCTACCGTCGGCTATTGACCCGCTCCGTTATTGAAATCAGGGGGAGATTCCAGCTCTCCCCCTGATAACCCCCATCAGATTTACAATTGTGAGCGCTGCGTTAGCGTCTATTGACTCACTCCCCCCGCTCTGCTACGTTTTGCGGACGTTATGCGCTGGTTTGTCCTGCTCCTTCAAGGTGTTGCCCGGGTCGTCTGCAAGCGGCCGTGGACCATTTTGCTGATCGCGGCCCTTGTCACGCTGGCGGCCGGCTGGCTCGCCGCCACCCGCCTGACGGTCAGCAGCGATCAGGACCGGCTCGTCTCGGACAAACTCCTCTTCCAGCAGATCTATCTCGACTTTATCAAGAATTTCAAGGATCAAGAATTTCTCTACGTCGTGATCGACGGCCGGGAGCCCAGGAAGGCCGAAGCGTTCGCGGACGATCTGGCCGCACGTCTGGCCCGCTCGCCCGGTCTGATCCGGCAGGTGACGTATCGGATCGGTCCCGAACAATTGGGCCAGAACCTGCTGCTCTATCTGGATATGGAACAGGTCGAAGCGCTGAAGAACCAGGCGGAACGGACGGCGCCGGAACTCACGCCCATCCTCAAAAGCGGCCGAATCGATGCGCTGCTCGGCTGGATCGGCCGCCAACTGTCGGGGCCGATCACTTCGGAGCAAGCAGGAGCGGCCCTCTTCGATGTCATGGGATCACTGGTCGACGGGCTCAGCCAGAGCGTCACAACAGATGGTCCCTACCGCTCCCCCTTGGCCCAATTTGATGACAACCGGCTGCATCGGTACACCTTTACCGACAACGGGCGGTTTCTCGTCATGCTGATCGACGTGCCGAAGGACTATTCCACCTCGGAGGTGATCGAAGAACCGCTGGCCGCCATCCGCAAGGCATTGAACGAAAGCCGGGCCGCTTTACCCGGCGTGGCAGCAGGGCTGACCGGCCGGCCTGTGCTCCAATCGGATGAAATGCGCACGACCAATCGGGACATGATGCGGGCGACGATCATCGCCGTCATCGGCGTGTCGCTGCTATTTACGCTGGCCTTCGGCAGTCTCTGGCGGCCGCTGCTGGGGGTACTGACGCTGCTTGTCAGCATCGTCTGGACGCTGGGGTTCACGGCGGCGACGATCGGCGAGCTCAATCTGCTCTCTGCGGTCTTCATCCTCGTCATCATCGGCGTCGGCATCAACTGGGGGATGCACCTGCTGGCGCGCTATATGGAAGAACGGGAGCGGGGCCTGCCGGTTGAAGAGGCGCTGACCAAGGCGATGGTCACCGCTGCCGTCGGTAACCTGACCTGTGCTGCGACGGCCGCCGCCGCGTTTTTCTGCGCGCTAGCGACCGACTTCAAGGCGCTGGCCGAGTTGGGGTTCATCGCAGGCAGCGGGATTCTGCTGTCGTTGATCGCGATGCTCACCGTCTATCCCGCCCTGTTGCTGCTGTACGATCGCCGTACCGATAGACGGGGCCGGTTGCACCTGACGCGTTTAGCCCCGTTGCAGGCGTTGGTTCGCCGGCCCGTCTTGGTCCTGACCGGCGCCGTGCTGGTCACCGTGGCCCTGGGGGTCTGGACCGTCCGGCTCCGGTTTGACGATAATTTACTGAACCTGCAATCCCAGGGACTGGAATCGGTCGAATGGGAGCTTGCGCTGATGAAGGAAAGCCGCGAATCAACCTGGTTTGCGGCCACGCAGGTCGACACGCTCGATGACGCCGAGCGGCTGACGTGGCAATTATCCAAACTGCCGACGGTGGGCAAGGTGACGAGCCTGCTCGACATATTGCCGGCCGAGCAGTATCACAAGCGGCAGTTGCTTGAACAGGCCGCCGTCGCGCTTCGACCCTTGACCCCGCGAACCGACGCCCCGGCCGATCCGGCCTCCGTGGCCGCCACCCGTCAGGCGCTCCGGCGAATGGCCGACGGCCTCGAACTGATCGAAGAAAAACTCTTTGCCGCCGGCCGCGAGGCCGACATCAAGAGCGTGCACGCGTTGATCGATCGGATCGATATGGCCGAACGGGCGCTGCGCACGGGAGGACCCGCCGTCGCCGGACGGCTTGCGCGGTTCCAGCAGGCGTTCATGGCCGATCTGGCCGAGCGGCTCGATCACTGGCGGCCCCGTCTTCATCCCGCTCAGGTCACACCGGACACGCTGCCCGAGGTGGTGCGCAACCGGTTCATCGGCCAGAATGCCCGGAAGCTGATCATGATCACACCGGCCAAGAATATCTGGGACCCGAAGGCGATGGCGGAGTTCGTGACCGAACTGCGGACGGTCGATCCGACGGTGACCGGTCCGCCGGTGACCTCGTACGAAGCGACCCGACTCATGCGGCGGTCGTTTCAGCAAACGGCGCTCTTGAGCCTGGCGGTGGTGGCGGCGCTTGTCTGGTTCCACTTTCAGCGCGGACGCGCCGTTTTCCTGGCCTTTGTGCCGTTGCTGACCGGCCTCGTCTGGCTGGAGGGCGCCATGGGCCTCTTCGGCATTTCGTTCAACCTCGCGAACTTCTTTGCCGTGCCCATTCTGATCGGCACCGGGATCGATGGCGGGATTCAGATGGTCCAGCGGATGTATGAAGAACCGCACCGCCCCATGCTGGAGACAAGCACTGCGACATCAGTGACGTTATCGTCGTTGACGACGCTGCTGGCTTTCGGCAGTCTGATGCTGGGGCAGCACCGCGGCATCGCCAGCCTGGGGCAGATCATGGCGTTGGGAACGTTCAGCATCATGGTCGCCACGATCTTCATCTTGCCCGCGATCCATGAGCGCCTGATTCGATCTGGACGATCCGGGCGATCCAACACCACCGGGGGCCGGCCATGAAGAGTCTGCGAAGCGTTATCCTGCCTGTCATTGCAGTCTTGCTGGCCTCCACCGCATCGGCCGCGACGGCCGCCGATGACCCGCTGCTGTTCGACCTGATCCAGCCCGGCTCGCCGGGGAGCACTGAAGAAGCGGCGCCGCTCATGGCCCGGTGGGCCGACTATCTGAGCGCCCATCTCCCCGGCCATCCCCCCATCACCGGCCGCTACGTCAATACGAACGAGCAGGCCAGAATCGTCTTATCGCAGATCAAACCGCGCTTTGCCGTCGTCACGGTGCCCTATTATCTGGAGCATCGCTCCGCCTACAATTTCCAGCCGCAACTGGCCACCCGGCCCGGCGGCCGCACGGAAGACCGCTATCGGCTGCTGGTCTCCACGACCAATCCCATCACCACATGGGAAAAACTCACGGGCGACGTCGCCGGCACACTCTGCCATACGCCGGAGGCCGTTGCGCGACTCCTGTTTCAGCGCACGGCATCGACATTGCCCTTTCACTGCCAGCCGACCGACCGGCTGCTTCGCGCGGCGCGCCAGGTGGTTCGGGGTGAACTGAACGGCCTGCTGGTCACGGATGAACAAGACACGTCACTCATGGCGCTGCCCGAAGGCGCATCATTGAAGGCCCTGCACGCCACCGGGCCGTTGCCGCCGCCGCTGGTCGTGACACTCGGCCGGCCGGACGCCGTGCAGCAGTCCATCATCCAGACCCTGCTGGGGATGAAAGACGATCCCACCGCGCACGAGTTGCTGACCGAACTCCGGACCGATGGCTTCGGGCCGGTTGATTTGAACGTCCTGACGCCATTGCAGGAGGCGTTCGAACGCGCGGGGAAACCGCGATGAGAGACCGGGCGCTTCGATCCTGTCTGTTGCTCTGGGTTATTGTCTGTAGCTGCGCCACGCCCCCACCTGCCGTCCCGCCCCTGCCGTTGCCCCAGGCGGAAGGGGCGATGACGTTCGGCGAATCGTTCTATCGATCGCCGCGCACACCGGAACGGGTGCGGAAAGCGGCACTCAATTATGAGGCGGCCGCGCAACGGCCTGAACAAGCAGCCGAAGGACTCTGGAAGGCGGCCCGCGCTTATGTTTGGCTCACGCAATTTGCGGGATCCAAGCGCGCGCAGCAGGAGCAGGATGTCGCCCGGGCCATCGCGCTGGCCCGACGGGCCGTGGCAACGGCACCAAAACAGGCAAATGCCCATTATTACCTGGCCGCATCACTCGGCCTCTTCTCGCAACTGCACTCCGCTATGAGCCAGTTGGAGGAGATGGCCCGCGAGGGCAAACGGGCGGCCGAGTTGGATCCCCGGATCGACCACGCCGGTCCCTATCGGCTGCTCGGTTCACTCTACGGTCAGGCCCCCGATCCGCCGATCAGCCTGGGTGATGAAGAGAAGGGGTTGGACTATCTGCGGAAAGCCGTGACCACGGCGCCCGACAATCCCGAAAACCATTTCCGGCTGGCCGAGCTGTTGGCGGCCATGGGGCAGAAGGCGGAGGCCAAACATCAATTGGAACAGGCGTTCTTTTTAAACGAGACCGACGCCGACCCGACCGAAACACTCGCGTGGCAGACGCAGGCAAAGAGATTATGGGAGAAGATGAAATAAAGGGGACGTGCTACTTTTTCAAGAGCAACACCATGCTTACCGACTAACGTGGCAAAAAAGTAGCCTGTCCCCTTTTCCACACGCCCAAGGACGAGACATTCAAACTCAAGATGGGCGACGCGTTTGACGTCGTCGCCGAGCGGAAGCAGACCGACTGGCACAAGATTTCGAACGACACCTATGACGTTGCGTTCGAGGTAAAGATCCGCAACCACAAAGAGTCGCCCATTACGGTCAGCGTCATCGAGCCCATTCCTGGCGACTGGGAGATCCTCAAGACGTCGCATGAGTATAAGAAGATCGAGGCGCACACGGTGCAGTTTGACGTGCCGGTGAACAAGGACCAGGAGGCGACGCTGCAGTATCGGGTCAGGCTAACGTTCTAGTGGCCGTAAATCGCAACCGGGAGCCCCGTGACGGTCCGCTGTGCGGGCCGTCACGGGGCTGGGGGTGGAGAGAGTCGAACTCTCATGTCCTTACGGACAAGGGATTTTAAGTCCCCAGCGTCTGCCGTTCCGCCACACCCCCAATCACCCGCTAGCGTCGGCTACTCTATCCCCCACCCCCTGGAGTGTCAAGAGTTGTGGGATTTTTATCTGCGGGGGCCCGTGCGGTGCAGTAGCGCGATTAGATTACTTCCCCAAAAGCCTTGCTTTTGGAGTTCCGGGGACGCCATACAGGATCTCTGGTCGGTTCCGCTCTCTTGCCTTACGCGCACAAGAACGTAAAATAGTTAAATTATATTTAACTATTTTGTAATAATTTAATTTATATTGCAAAATACTTACATTAAATGTAAGTATTTTGCATGTCAAAACCTAAAGGCAAGAATCGGGAGACCCACCTCTACACCCTAGCCGAAGGCCAGGGGGGATACTTTACTGCGGCTGATGCCAAGTCTGCAGGGTATAGCCATCCGCTCCAGCATTTCCATGTTCAGCGCGGGAATTGGCTCCGAGAGGGACGCGGCATTTATCGTTTGCGATATTTCCCCATGGTTGATCGTCGAGACCTGATTCGCTGGTGGCTCTGGAGCCAAAAAAAATGTGTCATCTCCCACGAGTCGGCCGCCGATCTCTATGACTTGGGAGACGTGATGCCCGCCCGGGCGCATCTCACCGTGCCGTTGAATTTTCGCAAGAGGGCTGAAAAGGGAGTGGTGCTCTACAAGGCTCAGCTTGATCCAAGCGAGATAGGAAAACGTGATGGTGTGCCGCTGACGACACCCATCCGGACGATCTTGGATCTCGCGCGTAAGCATCTGGAGCCGGACTGGCTCAGTGGTGTTGTGATCGATGCTGTCCGCAAAGGTCTGGTCAACCGCCAGGCGCTGTTCTCTATCCTCGATAAACCGCCGAAGTGGCTTGACCCCGCAACCCAGGTAATACTTCGATTGGCCGTGAGTGATGCATCATGAAATTCCGCCTGATCGATTTTGTGTAACCCGGCTCCCTTTCCGCCTGGCCTGATCATTCACAAAATGAGAGGACAATGCTTGGCCGAACTGGTGTTGACTTTAGTGTCTGATTTCATTAGGATTTTTTCAAGCCTGCTTCTGGAAATACACGGGAAAATAGGAATGGACGACCTTGACAATACATCATTTTTGATGTATTGTCAAAAGTGAGCTGACTTGTACCATATCCTCTTTTATACGACAGAACGCGATGATTCTCCAATTGATGCATTTTTGGATGAATTGGACAAAAAGTCGAGGGCGAAGGTGGACGCCTACCTTTCACTATTGGCCGAACAGGGGCCGGATCTCAAACGGCCGTATGCCGACCATGTTCGGGGGAAGATCAGAGAGTTGCGCATCCACTATCGATCGGACCAGTATCGGATGCTGTATTTCTTCTATGTCGGGGATCGGATCGTGTTGCTTCATGGCTTCAGTAAAAAGAGCCAGCAACTCAAGGAACGGGACATTGAGCTGGCGGAACGGCGGATGGAGGATTGGATCAGACGCCATCCTGCGGGAGGTTGAAAATGAACACACCTAAAATTCGGACATTTCAGGAGCGTTTGCGCGAGGACCTCAAAGACCCGGAATTTCGGAAACACTTTGAGGAAGAGCGACGGGCCTTGGCCCTGGCCCTGAAGATTGCCAGGCTTCGGGAGCAGAAGGGGTTGAGTCAAGCTGAGCTGGCTAAATTAATGGGCACCAGCCAGCAGGCCATTTCCCGGATCGAAAGCGGAGAATATGAGGGCTTCACCCTGAAGACGTTGGAGAAGATCGCCGAAGCGACTGGAACCCATCTGAAAATCGAATTTGTCCCGGCCCGCTGACCCGTCAAGAAATCACACGAGATTGGACCGTGGTGACCTCCGCGGCGTACGCGATGCTCAATAAAACCACAAGCGAGGTCTGGAGTCGCGGCGAAGCCTATGCGGACGGCGGCAAGGTTTCCGTCGTCCACTGGGACGATCGGGGCATTGAGGCGACTGTAACCGGTACTGCGCGCTATCAGGTCTCGCTGCGCCAGGCTGCCAACGGTTTCACCCGGCGCTGCGACTGTCCCTATGCCGGCGGCTCTTCCGGCAAGGTCATCTGCAAACACCTGATTGCCGTGGCGCTGGCGTGGGATGCGCAACGCGGCCTGCCCCGACCGACGGCACAAGAGGTCGAGCAGTTGACCATCCCCCCGCCCGAGATCTCCCGGCGGCAGATCAACGCGCTCTTTGCCGATCCCCTGCATGCCGATCTGGATCTATTACGGGCCTGTGCTGAGGCAGGCAGTTGGTCGCGGCCGCACAGCCGCCTGCCCCATGCGCCTCGCATGAAGAGCGATCCGGCCCAGCCGATCAGCATCAGTGAACTTCGGCGAGCCTTTGGGACGATCCAACGGTGGGCGGATCGATCATCGTATGATCTTTACTTCTGCGCCGGCGAGATGATGGCGGCCTGCTGCGAGGTGCTGCGCGTTTTCCGGGGGCGGATCGAGGCGACACCGGCACCCGTCGCGGCCGAAGCGTTGGTCGTGGCGCAACGCTTCCATCGCACGCTGGTTCTGGAGCTGATCGATGACAGCGACGGCCTGCATACATTCGGAGAGGCGCATCTGGACGACCTGTTCGCTGCCATGAAAGATCGAACCGTTCCGCCCAATCAGCGGGCCATTGTGCAGGAACGACTCAAGGCCTTCGAAGCTGGCCGGGGCGACTACTAACAGAGGGGCTTACCCCAGCCTGCTGTGCACATTCTGTGCACAAACAGGCCGGCAACACTGTCACAGGCAATCGAAAGGGAAAGGAGACGGATTCCTGTTATCATCGATAACAGGGTCAGTGATAGCCGATGCTACTCAGGGGTGTACAGCTAGAATAGCTTTTAAGTCCCAGCGTCTGCCGTTCCGCCACACCCCCGCCTCGAAAAGGGGACAGGCTACTTTTTAAGGGTAGATTCTATTTCTACAATCAGTTATGGTGAAAAAGTAGCCTGTCCCCTTTTCGGGGGCTACTCTACGCTCCACCCTGTCAAACATTGCCGGTGGGGAAGACGCATGGTACGATGCCGCAATGTCTGACTCGATCTCCACCATACGACAGGACCTCATCGCCTGCACCCGTTGCCCCAACCTGCGCCGTTATTGTGAGAAAATCGCCCGGGTCAAACGGCGCGCCTATCGCGACCAGACGTACTGGGGCAGGCCCGTGCCGAGCTTTGGCGATCCCGATGCACGGCTGCTGGTGATCGGATTGGCACCCGCCGCCCACGGCGGCAACCGGACCGGCCGCGTCTTCACAGGTGATCGCTCCGGCGATTTTCTCTTCGCCGCGCTCCACCGGGCCGGCTTCGCCAGCCAGCCGACGTCGATCCATCGGGATGATGGGCTTCAATTACACGGCGCTTATATCACGGCCGTTCTTCATTGTGCGCCGCCGGCCAATAAGCCCAAGCCGGTCGAGCTGAATCGTTGCCGTGACTACCTCATTCGGGAATTGCGGGTATTGTCACGCGTCAGGGCGGTGCTGGTGCTGGGCACGATCGCGTTTGACGAATATCTGAAGACGTTGATCCTCATGAAGCGGCTGCCGTCCCGGCGGGGACTGACGTTCCACCACGGCGCCGCCTATCCATTGGAAGGCCTGCCGACGTTGTTCGCCGCTTATCACCCCAGCCAGCAGAACACCCAAACCGGCCGGCTGACGGCCACAATGTTCGACCGGGTGCTTTGGGATATTAAAAAGCGGATTAAGGATTAGCGAGGAAAAAGCGGGGCAAGGATTGAAAAAAACACGCGTACGGGCGATGGGGGGCTTGGGGGGGAGAAGAGCATCTCCCCCCAAATACAATAGATACGGACGATGGGGATATAAACACTGCATGGGTCCAATAACCAATGGGGGGTTGTCAGGGGGAGAGAACGTCTCCCCCTGACTTAAATTGACAGACACCTCATTTTCTCCTACACTGTGATGACCAATGACGGCGAATAGGCACCGGTTTCTGCACACCATTGCCTGGGCCACAGTCCTTCTGGGGACACTGGCGCTTTTGATCAGCTGCGCCGGCAAGAAATTGCCGCCGCTGGTGTTTCCCAAGACGCTCTACCCCGCGGAAAGTTATCCCGCGCATACCGCCGCCGGCGGGGTCGTGGTGGCCGTGGTGACCTACACTCCAGGCCAAAGCCTCTATCTCGATCCCCGCAAGCCGGCACCGGCGCCGGAGAACGCGCCGCTGAACATTGTGGATGCGGGCGTGCTGCCGGTCCGCATCATCCTCACAAACCGCGGCGACGGCGAGCTGGTGATCGACCCGTCGCAGTTTTTCTGCCTGAGTGACGACACCCCGTATAAAAGTTACTCACCGCAACGGGCGATGGCGTTGGTGGTGGGATCGGAGACGTTCAAGCAGGCGTTGAAGGGAACCAGCGTGGGCCCGTTGCTCAGATCAATCTTCGGGGGAGAGATCCTTTTCAACGCGGCGACGAGCAGCGTGGGCGGCGTGGTCAGAGGCGGGTTGATCGGCGGCGCCAGCGGCGCCGCCAGCAGCGCGACCGGGACGGCGCTGGCCCGGGCCAATCAATACGAAAACGCGTTGAGCAAACTCTTGAACGATCAGGCGGATACGGACTCACTCAAATCACAGGTACTGATGCCGGGATTTACCACGGACGGGATTCTCTATTGCCCGAGTACGGTGGACATTCGCGCCATCCGCCTGACGCTGTACGACCGCACCAACGAGCAGCCACTTTCGCTGTTCAGCCCGCTGAAGCCG
>JBGPIL010000075.1:0-10569 GCA_041484905.1 Nitrospiria bacterium | reverse complement strand
GGGGTCAGGTCTATAATGTTAGACTTTTTACCCTATAGAATCCAAACATTATAGACCTGACCCCATCACCCTCAGAACTGAACCGTCACGTCGATCCGTTGCCCCGACCGGTCGAGCACGACTGACGCGTGTTCGCCCGGCTCCAGCAGCCGCAATTGCTCGATTAGCTCAAAGAGCGACTCGATCTTTTCCTTATTTAGCGACACAATCCGATCGCCCGGCTTGAGACCGGCCTTCGCCGCCGGACTCTCCGGCTCCACTTCCATGATCACAGCGCCGGAGCCCTTGGGATCAAGCCGCACGCCGAGGCGCACCCGCTTGCTCTCCTGCTCACTGTAGCCGGTGCTCCAGATCACGTCGGCCAGATAGAGCGGCAGCTCAGGCGACTGGACCGGCATCTGGTATTCCTCGGGAATGAGTGCGTCCGGCGTGTAGGGCAGGAGGATCAGATAGGGCTCGGGCAATCGCCGGAACAATCGTTTCGGAATGCCATAGCCGTAGGCGACGTGGAAACCACCGGCCAGGATGATCAATTGTTTGTCCTTGCCCGCCGGACTGGTGAGAAATTCGGCCGCGGATCGGGCCATGGTCTCATCCCACAGGAGCATGCCCTGGTAAAAATGCTCAAATCCACTCGCGCCACCGTGGGAATGGCCGCCGAAAATCGCCTGCATCGCCCGCCGATGATAGGGATCCTTCTCATCAACCGGACCCAACCAGGCGCGTTCGTCATCAGACAGTCCGGCCAGGCCTTGCTTGCTGACTTTCTGCACCTGCTCATCCGATGCATTGAGCGCAATCAGCGGAATCTTCTGCGCGCGGATCAACTCTACAATCGCCTGATAAGAGCCGTAATCCTCCTCCCAATTATCGTACCAGAGCTGTTTGAACGCCTTCGCATCCAACTCACCCCGGCTCCATTGATCGAGCTGCGGCTGCGAGGGGCGCTGGAACATCTCCATCCCGACGGCAATCTTCCCAGGCCACCGCTTCGCCAACGCTTCAATGACCGCCAGCTCGACGCGATGGTGCTCCATGTTGGTGTGCATCTCACCGACATAGATCACCCGGGCATGGCCGGCCAGATCGATCAATTCGTTCTGTGTCAGCTCCCGGCCCGTCGGCAGATGGATGATCGTTCCCGGTTTAAGGGCGTCGAGATCGGCGTACGGGGAACCGGAAAAAGAGGCCGACGGCTGGGTGGCAGGGGGTGAAGCGGCGCAGCCGTTGATGATCAGCACAAGGGCCACACACCAAAAAGGGGACAGGCTACTTTTTCTCATGTGAACAGCAGTGTTGCGTCGCAAAAAGTAGCCTGTCCCCTTTTTAGCCGGGGCGATCACGGACTTCGCATCGGCCGTCGGGATGGCCGATCACCAGCCGATGCGCCAGGCCGATGAACAAGCCGCAGGCCACCACACCGGGCACCGCATCGATCTTTTGTTCCAGTGCCGCGGGATGATCGATCGCTGGAAAGCGGCAGTCCAGGAGATAATTGCCGTTATCGGTTTGATCGGGCTGATCTTCAGAGGGACCGCGCAGTTTCGCATCACAGCCCAACACACGCAGCGCCCTGGCCGTCTGGCTCCAACCAAAGGGCACCACTTCAACCGGCACCGGCCACCGCTCGCCTACGCGCTTCACCAGTTTGCCGGGATCGATGACGATGATTTCCAATCTGGACGCCCTGGCAACAACTTTTTCCCGTAATAACGCCCCGCCGCCGCCTTTGATCATGTTGAAGGCGTGATCAATCTCATCGGCGCCGTCGATCGTCAGATCAATGTGCCCCACGCCGTTGATATCGGCCAGCGGAATGCCCGATTCGCGGGCCAGCAGTTCGGTCCTGAGCGATGTGGGGACGGCGGTGATTCGCAGTCCTTCTTCTTTCACCCGCTCCGCCAGGCGCCGGATGGCATACTCGGCGGTCGAACCGGTGCCCAGTCCGACGATCATGCCGTCGGTGACAAACTCGGCGGCCCAATGGCCGGCTGCGGCCTTCGCAGGATCAGTAGCGATTGGCGCGCTCACGCGAAGTCCTGAGGCTGCGGCGAAGGATCACGGCATCTGGCCGGCGTAGAGTTTCATGACGGTCCCAAGAAATTTCAGGGCGTCCGCTTTGGGTCGCTGAAAGGAGTTGCGGCCGATGATCGAGCCAAAACCGCCGCCGTCCCGTATGGCGCGCACGTCATTAAAGAACGTCTGGTCGTCTTCCTTGGCGCCGCCGGAGAAGATGACGACGCGCCGCCCGTCAAACGCGCTCTGCACCACATGACGCACCCGATCGGCGGCCGTGGCAATGGGAACCTTCTGCGCCTCGTAGACCTTCTTCGCCGCCGCCTGCTCAATATGCGCGCTCGGGAGCTTCACTTTGATGAGATGCGCGCCCAGTTGCGCGGCGATCTGGGCAGCGTAGGCCACGATGTCGATCGCCGTCTCCCCCTCCTTGCTCAATGACGAGCCCCGCGGATAGGACCAGACAACCACGACCAGGCCGGCCGCCTTCGCCTCCTCGGCCAGCCCGCGCAATTGCTGGTACATCTCCCGGCTGACGGACGAGCCCGGGTAGACCGTATAGCCGATGCCGGCGCAGCCGAGCCGCAGCGCATCCTTCACGCTGCCCGTCTGCGCCGAGATGGGATCCTTTTCATCGACCAGCGAGTCGTGATTGTTCAGCTTCAGGATCAACGGCACCTGGCCGGCGAACTCGGCCGCGCCGCTTTCCAGAAAACCGAGCGGCGCCGCATAGGCGTTGCAGCAGGCGTCGATGGCGAGTTGAAAATGATAGCGGGGATCGTAGCCCGACGGATTGACGGCGAAGCTCCGGGCCGGCCCATGCTCGAAACCCTGATCGACCGGCAGGATCACCAGCTTGCCGGTGCCGGCAAGCTGGCCGTGATTGAGCAGACGCGCCAGATTGGTCAGCGTGCCGGGATTGTCACCTGCATACCAGCTCAAGATTTCCTGCACCCGCTTGGTCATACGACCTCCGTATTCAAGCCAAGGGGAGAGGCGCCTCTCCCCCCGATCATCCGATCGACAATCCCCATCACAAACACTTTAGACCCCTTCGCCTCTGGCAAATCGTTCTCCGAGCGCGACATCTTCGCTGCTGCCGATGATCACCGGCACGCGCTGGTGCAGCGACGTCGGCGTGACATCCAGAATGCGCTGCGCGCCCGTGCTGGCCCGGCCGCCCGCCCGCTCGGCGATCAGCGCCATCGGATTCACCTCATACATGAGGCGCAATTTGCCCGATGGTTTTTTGGGATTGGCGGTGTCGGCCGGATAGAGAAAGACGCCGCCGGAAATCAGCGTGCGGTGAAAATCGGCCACGAAGGCGCCGATGTAGCGGGCTGAATAAGGCCGGCCGCTCTTCGAATCTTTGGCCTTTAAATAGGCGATGAACCGGTGCGTTTCCGGATGCCAGGCGCCGGAATGGCCTTCATTGACGCTGTAGGTTTTGCCCTTCGCCGGGATACGGATTCGCTCGTGCGAGAGGAGAAACTCCCCAATACCGGGATCGAGCGTGAAGGCCTGGACGCCCTGACTATCGGCGTAGACCAGCATCGTGCCGGGGCCGTAGATCACGTAGCCGGCGATGACCTGCTCGCTCCCCGGGCGAAGATTGGCCTCCGGCGTCGTGTGGTCGCTGCCCGCCGGGCGGCGGTAGATCGAGAAGATCGAGCCGACCGCCGCGTTCACATCAATATTCGCCGAGCCGTCGATCGGATCGAACAAGAGCGTATATTTCGCATGCGGGCAGTTCTCCGCCAGATGCAAAGGCTTTTCCATTTCTTCAGAAATCAGCGTGCAGACCAGTCCACTGTGGCCGAAGGCGTGAATAAAGGTCTCGTTCGCAAATTGATCGAGCCGTTTCACTTCTTCGCCCTGCACATTCGTGTCGCCGGTCTCGCCCCGCAACGCGCCGAAGCCGAGCAGTGAAAGCTCCCGCGAGATGATTTTGGCGGCCAGGCCGATCTGGGTCAGCAGCACGGACAGCTCACCCGTCGCCCCCGGATGAACCTGTTGCTGGGAGAGGATGTAACGGGTGAGTGTGATAGGTTGGGTCATGGTATGAGCCTGTAATGCCTAACAAAAAATTTTGACGGCGCGCACCGAAACGGCATGGCACCGTCGATACTCTACCATGTCATCGGGGCAAAATCAAAAGAGAGGAGTCGAAACCATTTACTATTTACGACTCACGATTTATGAAATTTCCGCCAGAGCCGCACATAGTAAATCGTAAATGGGGATAAATTTCCTGGCGGAAATTTGGTGCCGAAGGGGGGATTTGAACCCCCATGGGTTGCCCCACACGCCCCTCAAACGTGCGTGTCTACCAATTCCACCACTTCGGCTGCCGACGGATTTTATCGCCGGTCGTGGGGAGTGTCAATATGATTGATTTGACTGGGTCTCCACGCGGGCGTAGAATCCACGCCGTGATGCTGGCCAATCTCATTACCGCCGGTCGCGTGGGGTTGGTCTTTGTGGCCGTCGGTCTGCTCTACACCCATACCGTCCGGGGCGCCGTGGCGGCCTTCGTCCTGGTGCTCACCGCCATCCTCATGGACTGGCTGGACGGTTTTCTGGCTCGCCGCACCCACTCCGAAACACCCTTCGGCGCCGTGATGGATATCCTCGGCGACCGGATCGTGGAGAATGTCCTCTGGATTGTCTTTGCCCACCTGGGTCTGATCCCCGTCTGGGTGCCGATCGTGGTCGTCGTGCGAGGTTTTGTCACCGACGCCTTTCGTTCCGTCGCGCTCACCCAGGGCGAGACGGCCTTCGGCAAGAACACCATGATCAAAAGCCGCTTGGGCCGGCTGCTGGTCGCTTCACGGACCAGCCGGGCACTCTATGCCGCCGCCAAGGTGATCGTCTTCTGCTATCTGACCCTCTATCTGGCGTTGCTCAACGCCCCACCCGTCTCTCCACTGGCCGAGTGGCGTGCCGCCCATGAACCGGCGCTGCAGCTTACCGGCCTGGGGCTCGTCTATTTCACGGTCGCCTTCTGCGTGATCCGCGCCCTGCCGGTCGTGCAGGATGGCCTTATCCAGGTCAAGCGGCTGCGAGCGCTGTCGCGTGGATAAATCTGTTCACGGTTCACCGTTCATCGTTCATGGCACAAGCAACTAATTGGCTATGGACCGTTCACCGTGGGTTAGCGTTTGGCTGTGAACCATGAACCGTGAACGATGAACCAATCTGGGCAAATCGTCTTCTTCGACGTCGACGGCACGCTGCTGCCGCCACCGTCAACCGAACGGCGGTTCCTCCGGTGGCTGCTCGACCGGAGGATTATCGGTCCCGGTCATCTGCTGCGCAGCGCCCTCTCCCTGCTGATCGACGTGCCCTGGTCCACGGCAAAATTCAAAGCCAACAAAGCGTACCTGCACGGCGAATCGGTTGAACGGTTTCGCGCGCTGGGCGCCGAGTTCGTGACCGCCGCCATCGTCCCGATTCTGCGCCGGGCCGCGCGGGAGGCGATCGGACAGCACCGGCGTGACGGCGACCGAATCATCCTGCTCACCGGCACGCTTGATCTGCTGGCTGAACCGCTGGCGAAGGCGCTGGCGATCGATGGCGCCATCTGCGGCAGGCTCGAGCAGGCCGATGGCCGTTTCACGGGCCGTACAATCCCGCCCCATCCCTATGGCGAGGGCAAGGCCGACGCGTTGCGCGATCATACCCGGCAGACCGGGTTCGATCTGGGGCGCGCCAGCATCTATGGCGACGGCTGGAGCGATCTGCCGGCTTTTCGGCTGGCCGGCCGGGCCACCGTCGTCAATCCGCCGCCGCCGCTTGCGCGGCGGGCACGGCGGCGGGGGTGGACTGTGGCCTATTGGCCCGATGTGTGATTCCGCTCGCATAGAACACTCGCTCAAGTCAGGTGGAGCGTGCTCGGCTCCCCCTGACAACCCCCATCGCCGTACGCGTCTTCACTATGGCTCGCATGTCAAATCGATGCTCGACCCTTGTCCATCGTCATCCCGCTGTTCGCTCAGATGACCGGTGGGTTGTATCTGCCGTCGCTTTTCATTCGACAATCGGCAATCGAAAATGACAGCATTCGTCATTGTCCTCATTCGCCATTTACTTGCTTTTACCCCCCGTCGCTGATAAGATCGTTTCCCGTCGATGTTGGAACGCAGACGGACGGAGCGTCGCGCCGAGACGCGCGGCTATAGTGACGAGCGGCGGCGGTCTCACGGGCCATCGTACGGGGGGTTGGAGCGGCGACTTCGTCAGCGGCGCATTCGCGATCGACGCATCAGTGGTGAACGGCGCGCCACCGCCTCCGATATTTCATCATGAAGATCACCGAACTGTTCCATAGTATTCAGGGAGAGTCGACCTATGCCGGCCGTCCCTGCGTCTTCATCCGAACCACCGGCTGTCATCTGCGCTGCGAGTGGTGCGACACGGCGTATGCCTTTTACGAAGGCGAGGAAATGACGCTCGATGAGATCATGCATCGCGTGCGCGCGTTCGGCTGCCCGCTGGTGGAGCTGACCGGCGGCGAGCCGCTCTTGCAGCGCGACACGCCCATGCTGGTCACGCAACTGCTCAACGAAGGCTACACCGTCCTGGTAGAAACGAGCGGCAGCCTCGACATTCGTATCCTCGATCCCCGGGCAATCGTCATCATGGATCTCAAATGTCCCGGCAGCGGGATGACACAAGCAATGCGCTGGGATAATCTGGATGCCCTCAAACCGACCGATGAAATCAAATTTGTGATCAAGGACCGCGCCGACTATGACTGGGCCGTTTCGATCGTGACCCAACACGCGCTGGATCGCCGCTGCCCCGTCCTCTTCGCCCCCGTCTTTGACGAACTGGAGCCCCGGCGGCTGGCCGAATGGCTGCTGGCCGACCGGCTGCCGGTCCGGCTGCAACTGCAACAGCACAAATATGTCTGGGAGCCTTCGGCCCGTGGCGTCTGACGCCAAGTCCGCGCTCAGGAGCCGCATCGCCGTCCGACTCGAGGCGGCGTCCGGCGCACTCGCGTCGACTACCGCCGAGCTGTTGCTGATTCCCTGCTGCGAGGGGGAACCGACCCTGCCGGGCGATGCCAAACCGCTCTCCAAACCGCTTGCGGCACTGCTGACCGACCGCCGGGAGCGGGGCGAATTCACCGGCAAGGCGAATCAACTCTCACTGGCCGAGCCGCACGGCGTCATCTCCGCCAAACGGCTGCTGCTGGTCGGTCTTGGCAAGCGATCCGCCGTCACGGCCGAAACGATCCGGCAGGCGATGGGCAAAGCGGCGGGTCAGATCAAAACGCTCGGCGTCACTCACCTTGCCACGCCGCTCTTCGGCCCCGGCCTGGGGAAACTGACGCCTGCCGCAGCAGCTCAAGCGCAAGCCGAAGGGTTGCTCCTCGGCCTCTATGACTTCAACCTCTATAAAACGGAAACCAAACCGCCCGTCAAATCGTTGACCCGCGCAACGTGGGTGGTCAGCGACAAGCGACTCCTTCCGATCGTTCAGGGCTCGCTCAAATGGGCCTCGATCGTCTCTGACGCCGCGATGCTCGCCCGCGATCTGGGCAATCATCCTTCCAACGTCGCCACGCCGTCAAAAATTGCCGAGCTGGCCAAGGCCCTCGCGGCCGAGCTGAAGCTGCGCTGCACGATCATGGAGCGGGCGGAGATGGAACGGCTCGGCATGTGGGCGCTGGTCGGCGTGGCGCGCGGCAGCCAGGAGCCGCCCAAGCTGATCATGCTGGAGTATAAGGGCGGGCGCGCGGGCGAGCCGCCGATTGCGCTGGTGGGCAAAACGATCACGTTCGACACCGGCGGCATTTCGATCAAGCCCAGCGAAAATATGGAACAGATGAAAGACGACATGTCGGGCGGCGCCGCGGTGCTGGCCGCCATCCAGGCGGCTGCGCGCCTCAAGCTGCCGGTCAACGTCATCGGGTTTCTGCCGGCCACGGAAAACATGCCCAGCGGCACGGCGCAAAAACCTGGCGACATTGTCAAAACCCTTTCCGGCCTGACGATCGAGGTGATCAATACGGATGCGGAAGGCCGGCTGATTTTGGCCGATGCGCTCACCTACGCGGCGCGCTTCAAGCCGAAATGGCTCGTCGACATCGCCACGCTCACCGGCGCCTGCGGCGTCGCGCTGGGCAAGCATGCGATCGGCCTGATCGGCACGGCGCCCAAGCTGGTCGCCGCGCTCAAAGAAGCGGGCGAGGTGACGGGCGAGCGGACCTGGGAGATGCCGCTCTGGGAACCCTATTACGACCAGATCAAGAGCTACGTGGCCGACGTGCAAAACGTCGGCGGCCGGTACGGCGGCGTGATCACGGCGGGCGCCTTTTTAAGCAAGTTCGTGGGCAAGACGCCGTGGGCCCATCTCGACATCGCCAGCACCGCCTGGATCGACGAACCCAGACCCTACACGCCCAAGGGCGTCACCGGCGTCGGCGTCCGGTTGCTGATCGAATTTCTTTCGCGGCAACGATCGGGCGCCACCAAGTCCCGCCGGGGCGGACGCACAACCCGCGCGTCACGCTAAAGGCGCCCTCGCGCCATCTCAAGACTGCTCCACATGCCGATTCCCCTCCCGATTGGACAATTACTCGTGGTCGGCTTCGACGGCACCGAGGCCACGCCCCGGCTCAAGCGGCTGATCCAGAACGAGCAGATCGGCGGGGTCATTCTCTTCAGCCGCAATATCGAATCGCCCAAGCAACTGAGCGGCCTGACCGCCACGCTGCGCAAATGGGCGGGGGCCTTTCATGCGGCCTCTCATCGGGGGGAGCTGCTCATCGGCATCGACCAGGAAGGCGGACGGGTGCAGCGGCTGCCCAAGCCCTTCACCCAATGGCCGCCGGTGAATCGACTGGGCGCCTGTCACTCGCACGACATGGCGTATCAGATGGGCCAGGCGATCGGCCTGGAGCTGGCGGCCGTCGGGATCAATCTCGACTTTGCGCCCGTGCTGGACGTCGGGACGGCCACGAAGAACCCGATCATCGGCGATCGGGCCTTCAGTCATGATCCGGCGGTCGTGGCCACACTGGGACTCGCCTTCATCGTCGGATTGCAGGACCAGGGCGTGATCGCCTGCGGCAAACATTTTCCCGGCCACGGCGACACCTCGATCGATTCGCACAAGGCGCTGCCGGTGGTCACCGCCACGGCTGACACACTCCTGGAGCGGGAACTGAAGCCCTTTCGGCACGCCATCGAGAACCGGCTTGCCACGATCATGACGGCGCACGTCCGCTACCCATCGCTCGATCCCGAGTGGCCGGCCACGCTCTCGCCGGCGATTCTGACGACGCTGTTGCGCGAAACGATGGAGTTCGATGGCGTCGTCTTCACGGATGATCTGGAAATGAAAGGGATCACCGACCACTGGGCGCCGGAGGTGGCCGCCGTGCAGGCGATCAAGGCCGGCGCCGACAGCCTGCTCATCTGCAAGGACGCGAACGTGCAGGATGCGGTGCTGGAAGAGTTGCGGCGCGCCGTCTCCGATGGCACGCTGACCCGCGCGCGGATCGAACAGTCGCTGGCGCGGCTCAGCCGGCTCAAGAGGCAATTCTTACACGCCAAACACAAAACACCGGCCCCGACTGTCATCGGCTGCGCCGATCACCACACGCTCGCCAAGCGGCTAGCCCAGTAGGGGCGACTCGGCGAGTCGCCCCCACATCCGTTTTCCCTATTTAGACCGAGACCAATTCCGTCACCGTCTCAAGATAGGGCGTCTGCGGGACAAGATCAACGGGCTGGATCCGGTCGACCCGGTAGCCGCCGGCCACAAGCTGCTTGAGATCCCTCGCCAGCGTTGCCGGCACGCAGGAGATATAAATGATCCGGGCCGGTTTCAGGGTGACGATCGCCTCCGCCACGCGCCGCCCCATCCCGTCCCGAGGCGGGTCGGCCACAATCAGATCCCACCGTTGGGTCCCTTTGGCCAGCGCTTCCACGGCCTCTTCGACGGGCCGGGCAGTGAACCGGCTGTTGGTGATGCCCTGCGTCGACGCATTCTCCCGCGCGTCGGCGATCGCCGTCTTATTCTCATCATACCCCTGCAGGCTTTTGGCGGCTGATGCCAAGACCAGGCCGAAATTCCCGATCCCGCAATAGAGTTCCAACACCGATTCGCGGCCGGTCAGCGACGCGAAGGCGGTCACCGTGTCGATCAAGGCTGCATTTTGCTCCCAGTTCACCTGGGCGAACGAGCGATCGCTGATCCGAAAGGGCCGGTCCTTCATGCGATCAACGATCCAGTCCCGCCCCCACACTCGTCGATGCCCGCTGCGGTCATAATAGATCTGGCTCGCCAACCCCGGCACCTGTGTTTCGGCGGCGGTCAAAAAGGCTTCAACGCGGCGCTTCGGCTCCCCTTCCGCCACATATCGGAGCTGTAATTCACCCGTCCCCTGGGCCAGATGCAGGTGGGCCTCGTTGAGCGACGCCATGGCGGTTTTGGGATCGGCCAGGATGGTCCGCAGCACGGCGATCGCCTGATTCAACGGCGGCGCGGCCACCAAACATGCATCCGCCGGGACCGGGACGATCCGGCGCGACTGCATGG
>JBGPIL010000074.1:0-10610 GCA_041484905.1 Nitrospiria bacterium | reverse complement strand
CGCTCCGCGAGGAGCTGCACGTGCGCGCAGAAAACGCCGGCAGCATCGTGGGGCCGGTGGTCTTCAGCGACGACGGCGACAAGGTCGACTGCGCCAAACTGGGGAAGGGCGGCTATTCGGTGCCCTCGATTGTCGAGCCGGAATATCTCGAGATCAAAAAATGCACGGCTGATTTCCTGCTGCTGGTCGAAAAAGGGACGCAGTGGAACCGGCTGTCGGAGGACAAGTTCTGGCGGCGGTACAACTGCGTGCTGCTGACCGGCAACGGCCAGCCGCCTCGCGGCGTGCGGCGTTTGGCCCGCCGGCTCCACGAAGAGAAACGGCTGCCGGTCTACGTGCTGGTGGACAACGATCCCTGGGGCTATTACATCTACTCGGTCGTCAAGCAGGGGTCGATCAATCTGGCGTTTGAGAGCAACCGGATGGCGATTCCGAAGGCGAAGTTTATCGGCCTCTCCAGTGCGGACCCCGATCATTACGGTCTGCCGCGCAACGTGGGGATCAAGCTCAACGAGAAGGATATCGATCGCGCCAAGGAACTGCTCGACTATTCGTGGTTTAAAAAGGAGGCGTGGCAAGCGGAGATCAAGCGGATGCTGGCCAGCGGCCTGAAGTACGAACTGGACTCGCTGGCCAACAAGGACTTCCAATTCCTGACGAAGAAGTATCTGCCCAGAAAATTGAAGGAAAAGGATTGGTTGGATTAGTAGGGTGAGTCAATGGCGAATGAAGGACGATGAAAAAGGGGACAGGCTACTTTTTCTCCGTCGAATTCTGTCAGGCTGCTAAAAAAGTAGCCTGTCCCCTTTTTCGGTGTTGACCATATCATCGTATAATAGTCTCCACATGAAACTGAAACCCAAGAAAAAACACGCGGTCCAGCAGGTGGTCGCGATCCCGGACGATTTCGAACTTACGCCGGACTTTGAGCATGCGTTCGACGTGATGGAGCGGACGAGCCGGCACGTCTACATCACGGGCAATGCCGGAACCGGCAAGTCGACGCTGCTGCAGTATTTCAAGGAGAAGACCGCCAAGAAGATCGTCATCCTGGCGCCCACGGGCGTGGCGGCCATCAATGTGGGCGGGTCGACGATTCACTCGTTCTTCCGGTTTCCTCCCCGGCTCGTGACCAAAGATGCAGTCAGGCGCGTGCGCGGCAAGGAGGCGGTCTTCGCGGCGCTGGAGACGGTGGTGATCGATGAGGTTTCCATGGTCCGGGCCGACGTGATGGACGCGATTGATCACTCGCTCAGACTCAATCGAAAACGGCCGCACGAACCCTTTGGGGGCGTGCAGGTGATCCTGATCGGGGATCTCTATCAGCTCCCGCCCATTGTCGATAAGGCCTTACAGGCCTATTTCAGCGATACGTACGAAAGCCCGTACTTTTTTGATGCGCAGGTCTTCAAGGCGCAGGCCTTTGAAGTGATCGAGCTGCGGAAAGTCTTCCGGCAGAGGGATCCGGGGTTTGTCGAGCTCCTGAACAAAGTCCGCAACAATCAGATTCGGGCGGCTGATTTGCTGACGCTCAATCAACGCTGCGCGCCGTCTGCCGCAGGCGGAACAGGGGAGCTGGCGATTACGCTCACCAGCACGAACGGGCTCGCGTCGCAGATCAATCTGGACCGGCTGGACGCCTTGCGTGCGAAGGCCTCGCTGTTCGATGCCGTGGTGACCGGCGATTTCGATGAGTCCTCGTGCCCCACCGATCGGCGGTTAAAGCTCAAGCCGGGCGCGCAGGTGATGATGGTCAAGAATGATCCAGGCAAGCGGTGGGTCAACGGGAGCCTGGGCGTGGTGCGCACGCTTTCCCACGATGAGATCACCGTGTCGTTCGGCGATGCCGTCTGTTCGGTTGAACTCTCGGCCTGGGACAAAATCGAATATGAATATAACCCGTCCGATGGCCGGATCGAGCCCAGGGTCACGGGCTCATTCCGGCAATATCCGATCAAGCTCGCCTGGGCCATCACCGTCCATAAGAGTCAGGGGAAAACGTTTGACCATGTGATTATCGATCTGGGGCGCGGGGCGTTTGCGCACGGACAGACGTATGTGGCCTTAAGCCGGTGCCGGTCGTTTGAAGGCATCCGTCTCAAGAGCCCGATCAAAGGGTCGGATATTATCCTCGACGGCACCGTCTCCCGGTTTCACGATGTGCCGCGGGGTGTTTCGGAAGGAGTGAACGCGTGGGGTGGATCAAGGATGAGTGAAGAAAGAACGGATTAAGAGATAAAAACGCACGGTGATGGGGCCGGGGTGTGGGGGCATCGCCAACTCAAAAGCAACGCTTTTGGGGAATTCATCCAATGATCACGCGGCACCGGACGGGCCCCCACAGATAAATGTCAGGGGGAGAAAGGGGCACTCTCCCCCTGACTCTAAAACCGGATCAGCGGCCTCGCTTGGCAGCTTTTGCGGCGCGTTTTTCCATCAGTGTTTTGGCGGCTTTCTTCTTGGTGCTCTTCTGTTGTTGCATGCCCTTGGCCATTGTGTCTCTCCTGTGAGGTGTGGTTCTGAATATGGTGCTGCTGCGTGTTTGACCCCACTTTCATACACTAATGATGGTGAAAAAGGAAGAGGGAGGGTGGAAAAATAGCAAATGTCGAATGATGAATAGCGAATGGCGAATGGGAAATGCGGAAAATAGAAAATAGAGAGTGGAGAACGTGAAAAGCCGTCAAGCGTACGGCGATGGGGATTGAAAAAGGGGACAGGCTACTTTTTTATCAACCGAACAGGGCTCAATAGAGAAAAAGTAGCCTGTCCCCTTTTTCAGTGAGCGAGTGGAGTGTACGAGCGGATTGACCAAGGCGAATGAGGAATAGAGAATGGGAAATAGAGAATAGAAAATGGAGGAAATGACGAACCGTGAACCGCCGGTCTGGGAGGGACGGCCCGCGTTGGGCTACTACTTCTTTCTTTGGTTCTTTGTGGTCGTCCTTGGAGGGCGCGGCCTGTTCGCTCTGTGGGTGGGGGACCGGGGGAGCGCGGCGATCTATCTGGCCGGCATGGCGCTGTTGGCGGCCTTGGGCCTGTTTTTGCGACGGACGACCCGCTACCGGGTGACACGCCAGGCCGTCTCCCGCTCGGATGGCCTCTTCGGGACAGCCGAACAGTTGTTCCCGCTCTCGTCCATTGCATCGGTCCGCGAGCAATGGGGGCCCTTTGACCGGCTCCTGGGGTGCGGCGAGGTGATGTTGCATCTGAAGGATGGCACCCAGGAGCGGCTGGCCGGGGTGAAGGATCCTGGTGTCGTTTGCCGTAAGATTACGGCACTGTTGTAGGGAATTTTCGATTGCAGATTTTCGATTTTCGAATGAAAGGCGAAGGGCAATGGTGAATGTCGAATGACGAATGAGAGGCGAGAGGAAAAAGCGGAGAATAGAGAATGGAAAGTAGAGAGTGGATGGAAGAACGCATGTAGGGGCGATTGGCCAATCGCCCGCACTGAATCATGTCCGGGCAAATTATTTCGCAGTCCGTCTGGCCCAATCACTCAGCAGGGGTGACACGATGGTGGCGGCGGCCGCGCCGTCGACCAATGTCCGGTTGATCAGTCCCACAATCGCCAGGCGGTCCAGGACGGGTTTGGGTACGCTCCCGCCGGCCGCATCCTTGATATCCTCAAGCAGCACCCATGATTTGGCCTGAATGAGCTGCGTGATGATGCCGCGTTCGGCCGGACGGCCGGCGGCGTTCCACAGGTCGGCAAAGAACGCGTCAAAGTTTCTCTCCGGTCCCTTCACCATTTGTGACAGGAGATGGGGATGGCCGCCGGACAGTTCCACCACCCATTCGAGTTCCGAGGCGGGCACGTCCGCCGGCCAATGACGCTTCAAGAAGGGGCGCGCCTCTTTCGGGGGCAGGACGATCAGCGGATAGTAGCGGATCGGGCAGGTGAAGGCCGCCCGGTTGGCCATGGCCCATTCGCCCCAGCGCGCGTCACCCGCCCAGACGCTGCCGGCCAGTTGTGCACCCATGCGAAGCGCCGTCTGACTGATCTGCTGGAGGAACGGCGCCGGATCGGGCAGCAGCCGCTCGCAGTTGTCGAAAAGAAGGATGACGGGATGGCCTCCGGCCGGAATCCGTTGCGCAAGATCGGGCTGCGGCTCGGTGGCGAGATCGATCGAGACGGGGTGAAACGTCTGGCTGGCGGCCGCCGCGATTTGTTGAAGGAAGGTGGTTTTCCCCATCCGGGGCCCTCCGGCGGCGACGGCCGAGCTGCCCGTGCCGAGATGGCTCAGCAGATTGTTGACCATCGCCGTCCGGCCGAGCGATCGGATGAGGTCAGATGACGAATTGGGCGTCGTAGAGTGACGCATAGGCGCCTTTCGAGGCCATGAGGCTGTCGTGCGTGCCCTGCTCGGCGATCCGGCCGTCGATGATGACGAGAATCCGGTCGGCGTTGCGCAGGGATGACAGCCGGTGGGCGATGATCAGTGTCGTGCGGTCGTGCGTGAGCACGTCGAGCGCTTCCCGGATTTTCACCTCGGTTTCGATGTCGATGTTGGAGGTGGCTTCGTCGAAGATGATTACGGGCGGGTCCTTTAACAGGGCGCGGGCGATGGCGATCCGCTGTTTCTGGCCCACGGACAGTTTGACGCCGCGCTCGCCGACCCAGGTGTCGTACCCGTCGGGTAGTTGCAGGATGAAGTCATGGGCCCGTGCGCCCCGGGCGGCTTCGATCATCTCCGCGTCGTCTGATGTTTGGGGCGGTATCGCGGGTGTTGTCGTCCGCTGATCAAGCAGGAGGCCTGATTTACCATAGAGAATGTTTTCGCGCACGGTGCCGTTGAAGAGGAACGGTTCCTGGTGGACGATGCCGATTTGATCGCGCAGATAGTCGAGTGTCAGGCCGCGGATATCCTGACCGTCGAGGGTGATCCGTCCCCGGGTGACGTCATGGTAGCGCATCAGCAGCTTGATCAGCGTGCTTTTGCCGGCGCCGCTGGGCCCCACCAGGGCGATGCGCTCGCCGGCGTGGGCCTCGAAGGTGACGTCGTGGATCACCGGCAGATCGGGCCGGTAGGCGAACGAGACCGCCTCAAATCGGACGGCGCCGTCGGACCGGCTGTGCGGATGGCGGGCGTCGGGCTGATCGACGACGGCCGGCCGTTCGTCCAGGATCTCAAAGACGCGTTCTCCCGCGGTCAGGGCGTGCTGGGCCATTCGGTTGATCGTGTGAATTTGGTTGATGGGGGTGTAGAAGAGGGCCAGGTAGCCGAGGAAGGCGACGAGCGTGCCGATGGTGATCTCGCCGGCCAGCACGGCGTGCGCCCCGAACCAGAGCGTCATGATGGTGCCCCAGGAGGCGACAAAGATCATGCCCGGGGAATAGAGCGACCACAAGTGCATGGCATTGAGGTTGGCCCGGCAGAAGGCCTTGTTGATGGCGCTGAACCGGTCCAATTCGTAATCCTGTTGATTAAAACTCATCGTTTCACGGATGCCCGAGAAATGGTCCTGGATCAGGGCATTGAGCCGGGCGGACTGTTCATGGATTCGTTTGAAGTAGGGCTGGCCCTTCGTTGTGAAGAGGACCCCGCCGAAGACGAGGAACGGAATGGGGAGCAGCGCGATCACGGCCAGCTTCCAGCTCAGGACCAGCAGGACGGTCAGCACGCCGGCCAGCGTGAAGCAGGCGATGACGCCGGCTTCCACCCCGTCGATAAAGAGACTCTCCAGATTGTTCACGTCGTTGACCACGCGCGACATGAGCTCGCCCGTTGACCGATTTTCATAGTAGGTGATCGACTGGCGTTGTAACGCCCGGTAGACGTCCTGGCGCATGTCATAGATGACCTGTTGCTCCAGCCGGTTGTTGAGCCGGATCCGGAACAGCGTCAGGAGGCTCCGGCAGAAGTAGGCCGCGACCAATCCAAAGACCAGCCAGATCAGCCAGTCCAGATGGCCGGCCCGGATGACATCATCGATGATGGTCTTGATCAACCAGGGGGGGATCAATTCGATGAGCGTGATGAGAATGGCCGCCCCCAGCGTGAGGGTCGCAATGTGCCGGTAGGGGCGAATATACCGGAGAACTCGGCGGAGC
Source organism: Nitrospiria bacterium (assembly GCA_041484905.1). GTDB lineage: Bacteria > Nitrospirota > Nitrospiria > JACQCE01 > JACQCE01 > JACQCE01. The sequence goes on along the minus strand of JBGPIL010000074.1, from coordinate 4,552 downwards.
GCGCGCACCGATATAGAATAGCAGATCGTTGCGATGATTGTAACGTCGTGAGCGATTGAAATCCCCTGGGGGGAGGTCTAGAATGGTCGATCGGGGTCAGGTCTATAATGTTTGGGTTTTGGAGCACTTTGTGATGCTGGATCGTTGTGATAGTGGAGGCATGGCCCATGCCGTTTGACCCGGCCGTCGCGGCGCAGCAGGCATTTGCCAAGGCCCGGCAGTTATCGGAGCGTGGGGGCGAGTTGGGCGAGGAACTCGCGGCGGCGGTGGAGGCGGAGGAGCGTTTTTCCTCCAGCGCCGGGGAGGACGCCTCGGCGGCCTACCGCGAGTTGGTGGCGATCGGCGCGCGCCATCCTGAGGCGTCATACTTTCTGGAGTTTCTGGTCTATGCCACCTGGTGCCACTTGATGGATGAGACGGTGCCGGAACATTTCAAGCGGGGTGTGACATTGTGCCAGCAGTTGCTGCGGCACTTGGACGCCGGCGGCGAGGCCGAGCGGGTGAAGCGGCTTCGGTCGATCGAGCAATCCTTCCGCGCGGGGCTGGGTGAAACATCCGATGACGTGATGGGGTATGAGGCGGACACGTTACAAGGCGGGGATTGAGAAAATGTCGAATGACGAATGTCGAATTGCAAATGGCGAATGAAAAGCGAACAAGGGGATTAGCGTGTAAAAACGTATGGGCGGTGGGGATGCTTAAGGGGAGCGGTGCCGCTCCCCTTCAGTGGAGCGAGTGCAGTATCCGAGCGGACCGACAATGGCGGATGACGAATGGTGAATGAGAATATTTTCGATTGACGATTTTCGATTTCCGAATGAGAAGCAAATGGCGCAGGGAAGAGGTGGGCGGGTGCGTACGGCGTCACATCTGCCAATTTTTTTAGTGGCGAGTGTGTTGCTGCTCGTCTCCTGCGGGCCGAATCTCGAATACAATCGGATTCCGATTCCAGACCGGCGGTTGAATCTGTCAGGTCTGACGGCCGTTTCGACCCAGTACTTGAACGAACACCCCGGAGATTTTCATACCTTTAACCGGATCCTGACCGCCGCGGATGACGCGCTCGGAAGCCATGAGCTGATCACCCGCGCAGGGGTCATGCGATGGATCCATCGGAAGGTGATCGAGGAAGGCTATGACGATCGGATGCCGGTCTATCTTTTCCTGCGAACGGTCTATTTGTCAGGGTGGGAACACTCCTGGGCGGATCGGGTCGATCTGGCCGAACGCGAATATCTGTACGATCTGCTCAGCGCGGTGATGGGCGGCATGCACCTGTGCACCACCTGCTCAACCAGACATGAACAATAGCATCTCAGAATGCCGAGTTTCGAATGTCGAATGAAAGACGAATAACATGGCGATGAATCAACACATCACCGCGAACGATCTCTACAACTACACGAAGTGCCTGCATAAGGTCTATCTGGATGCGAACGGCGATCCCGCCGAGCAGGGCGAGGTGAGTTCGTTTGCCAAGCTGCTCTGGGAGATGGGGCTGCAAACGGAACGGGAGTATTTAAGCGGGCTGACCGGAGGCGTCGAGGTGGTGACCGACTTGAGCCAATCCACTCCGGAGGCGTCCTGGGCGCAAACGGTCGAGGCGATGCGGCGGGGCGACGGGCTGATTTATCAGGGCTGCCTGATTCATGGGCGGTATCGGGGACGGCCCGATCTGTTGATGCGGCGGGATGACGCGCCGTCGACATGGGGCGCCTATCAGTACGAACCGATCGATATCAAGGCGGGGAGAGGATGGGAGGTGCGGGACGGGGAGGTGACCGGTTTTAAAAAGCACTATGCCTATCAGATGCTGTTCTATCGCGACCTGCTGAACGAACTCCAGGGCGCGGTCACGCCGATGGCACGGATCATCAACGTCAATCAGGAGATCGAAGAGTTCGATCCGGCGGAGTTTGAGGACGGCTATCGCGCGGCGAAGGCGCAGGTGGAACGGCTGGTCTCGGGCGACGAGCAGTCGGAGCCGGTGCTGGGGAGCCACTGCGCGCAATGTGAATGGTTCCGGCGCTGTCACGATTGGGTGGATGCGACGGATGATCCGACGAAGGTCTTCTTTATCGGCAAGACGAAGTTCGGATTGAAGCAGGTGGGGGTGAAGACGGTCCGGGATTTGGCGCGGATCGATGTGGAGAAACATCTCAAGCCGCCGTTTAAAGTGGCCCGGATGGGAAAGGCGACGTTGGAGCGGGCCAAGCGGCGGGCGCAGGTGGTGCTCAACGGCGCGCCGGAGATTCGCCCCGGCTATGCGTTTCCGGACGTGGCGACGGAGGTCTATTTCGATATCGAGGACGACCCGACGCGCGGGGTGACCTATCTGTACGGTCTGCTGGAGGTGGCGCACGACCGGCCGCCGCACTTTCACTATTTTTTGGCGGAACGGCCACAAGACGAGGAACGGGCGGTCCGTGAGTTTTGGGACTATTTGGCGAGAACGGAGGGGGCGGCCTATTACGTCTATTCCCACAAGGAGCGGACGACGCTCAAGCACTTGATGGAGAAATATCATCTCGATCCGGCGGTCTTTGATCGGTACAAGGCGGCCGAGTATGATCTGTATCAAAAGCTTGTGGTGGACTATTCCGACTGGCCGGTCTATTCATACGGGATCAAGCACATCGCGAAGCAGGTCGGGTTCGCGTGGCGGGACGTCGATCCGTCCGGGGTCAACTCGATTGTCTGGTATAACGATTTTCTGTCCGACCCGTCCCGGCGCCAGACGCTCAATCGGATCCTGGAGTATAACGAGGACGATTGCCGGGCGATGGTGGCGGTCAAGAGATATTTTGAGGAAAAGGCAACACGATGATGTTCGCATGTAGGGGCGATTCGCCGAATCGCCCGTTCTTCAAAATTTTCGAATGAAGAGCAGAAGCAAATTACGAATGGCGAATGTCGAATGTAGGGGCGGTTGGCAGTCTTGACTCTTTCGGGGAATAGCGCTATTTTCGATTGACGATTGTCGAATGAAATGCGACAACTGCGGATAGGGGGGGAGATGGAATACCTGCTTGTGCATTTTCCTGAAACCCGGCGGGTGCTGATCAACGGCACGGATCAGGGCCGGACGGATGAGACGCTCGAGTTGGAGCGAGGCACGTATATCGTCACGCTGTCGCCGCCGCAGGATTACAAGCCGAAGAAACGGAAGGTGGCCCTGAAGCGCACGTCGCCGGTCAGTCCCCTGGAGATCCAGTTTGCGAAAGCGTAATGGCGAATGAAAATATTTTCGATTTTCGAATGTCGATTTTCGAATGAACTGCAGGAGTCATGACAAATAATAAACGGATGGAGACGCCATTGGTATTTTCCATCTGTTCTATTTTGCCTTTCAATCGAAAATCGAAAATCTGCAATCGAAAATTTTCCCGGTCTGCAGCAGCGATTGTTATGCTGCTGCTTGTCGGCTGCGCCCATGCGCCGATGAATGCGCCGTCGGCCCGCTATCAGGCCGATGCCGGCTATCGTTTCACCACGCTCGATGCCGGTGGAAACAGCAATGACGCGCTGTTTGTGGCGCTGGCTTTCTCCGGCGGCGGCACGCGGGCGGCGGCGCTCTCCTACGGTGTCCTGAAGGCGCTGGCCGAGACGACGATCACCTGGCAGGGAAAACGCACACACTTCTTGGACGAGGTTGATCTTGTCTCCACGATCTCCGGCGGATCGTTCACCGGCGCGTATTACGCGCTGTTTGGCGCCCGGCTCTTTACCGATTTCGAATCACGCTTTCTGAAACGCAATCTTCAGGGCGAACTGGCCGCGCAGTTGTGGAATCCCGTCAACTGGGTGCGGCTGGCCTCGCCCTCGTTCGATCGGATCGATCTGGCTGCGGAGCTGTACGACCGGACGATATTCGACGGGGCGCGCTTCGACGCACTGGTGACGGCCCGGCACCGTCCCTTTCTGGTGATCAACGCCACGAACATGTCGCTGGGGCGCCGTTTCGGGTTTATCCAGGACCAGTTTGATCTGCTCGGCTCCGATCTGGCTTCATACCCCGTGGCGAGGGCGGTGGCCGCGTCATCGGCCTTCCCCCTCCTGCTCAGTCCGTTGACGGTGCGGAATTATCCGGCCCCGGCCGGCTATGACGAGCCGCCCTGGGTGAAGCCCGCGCTGGAGGATTACGATCTGAACCGCCGCCGCTATCTGCGGGCGCAGGAGTGGCGGCTCTACGCCGGCAAGGCCGACCATCCTTATGTGCATTTGATCGACGGCGGGTTGTCGGACAATATCGGCCTGCGGTATGTGATCGATTCGGTCCTGGACGGCGCGATCCGCCAGTTAATGAATCAGCGCAAGATCGAGCGGCTGGTGGTGATCGTCGTCAATGCCCGTACGGAGGCTGAAGACCAACTTAGCCGCAAGGCGAGCCCCCCGTGGATTTTTACGGTGGCGGAGAAGACCGGCACCACGGCCATGGACAATTACAGCTTCGAGAGCATCGCCCAACTTCGTGAGGAGCTCTATCGGCGGGTGCAGACCCAGCAGGATATTGCCGCCTGCAACCGTCGTCTGGAGCAGTATAGTCCGGGCG
>JBGPIL010000073.1:0-10659 GCA_041484905.1 Nitrospiria bacterium | reverse complement strand
TTCTAAAGCCTTGGATATTCAATCGAAAATCGAAAATCCGCAATCGAAAATGCCTTTAATCCTTCCCCTTTTCCAACCGCCTCCCCCTGTGATATAGTGGCGCCTTGCGTGAACGGGGGGTGCGCAGGATTCTGACGTGGCCATATCTGTTGCCTTTCAATCGAAAATCTGCAATCGAAAATCGAAAATGACGTTATGATCATTGGCGTTCCCAAAGAGACCTTTCCCGGTGAGCAGCGCGTCGCGCTCATCCCCGCGTCGATCGCCGCACTGACCAAGGTCAAGGCGGACGTGATCGTCGAAACCGGCGCGGGCCAGGCGGCCGGTTTTCCCGATAACGCCTATCAGGACAAAGGGGCGCGGATCGTCCCCCAACGGGCGGACGTCTTCTCCTCGGCCGATATCATCCTGCAGGTGCGGGGGCTGGGGGCCAATCCGGATGCCGGCCCGGCCGATCTGCCGCGGCTGCGCGCCGGCCAGTTGCTGATCGCCTTTCTCGATCCGCTGGGCGCGCCGCTGATGATACCACCGCTGGCCGAACGGGGCGTCACGGCCCTGTCGATGGAGTTGATGCCGCGGATCACCCGGGCGCAAAGTATGGACGCGCTCTCCTCGATGGCGACCGTGGCCGGGTACAAGTCCGTCCTACTCGCCGCGCAGGCCTCCTCCCACATGTTTCCGATGATGATGACGGCCGCCGGCACGATCGCGCCCGCGCGCGTCTTCATCATCGGCGCGGGCGTGACGGGGCTGCAGGCGATCGCCACCGCCCACCGGCTGGGCGCCGTCGTCACGGCCTATGATGTCCGGCCCGCCGTCAAAGAGCAGGTCCAGAGCCTCGGCGCCGCGTTTCTTGAGTTGCCGCTCGACACCGCCGGCGCGGAGGATAAAGGCGGCTACGCGAAATCGATGGGCGAGGAATTCTATGCCAAGCAGCGGGAGATGATGGCCAAAGCGGTCGCCGCCAACGACGTGGTGATCTGCACGGCCACCGTGCCCGGCAAGCGAGCGCCGCTGCTGGTGACCGAGGAGATGGTCAACGGGATGACACCGGGTTCGATTCTGATCGATCTGGCGGCGGAGAGCGGCGGCAACTGCGCCGTGACCAAGGCCGGTCAGACGCTCACCGTTCACGGCGTGACAATCGTGGGGCCGGTCAACCTGGCCGCGACCATCCCCTATCATGCCAGCCAGATGTACGCCAAAAACATCACCACCTTTGTCCTGCACCTGATCAATAAGGAAGGCGCCTTGCAGTTGAAACTGGACGACGAAATTGTCGCCGGCACGTTGCTGACCCAGGGCGGCGAGGTCGTCCACCCGCGCGTGCGGGAGCTGCTGGGGCTGCCGGTGTCCGGCAAATAGGGAGGGGGAGCGATGGATACCTTCATCATGCTGCTGACGATCTTCGTGCTGGCCATCTTCGTCGGTTTTGAAGTGATCAACCGGGTGCCGCCGCTCCTGCACACGCCGCTCATGTCCGGCTCGAACGCCATCTCCGGCATCACGATCGTCGGCGCCATGCTCTCCGTGGCCACGCCCAACCGCTTCACCACCATTCTGGGCTTCATCGCCGTCGTCTTCGCCATGATCAACGTGGTCGGCGGCTTTCTCGTGACCCACCGGATGCTGTCGATGTTCAAGCGCAAGGAATAGCCCGGTGCAGAACGCCATCATCAACATCGCCTATCTGGTCGCGTCGGTCCTCTTCATCATCGGGCTGATCAAGCTGGCGCATCCGCGCACGGCCGTCCAGGGGAATTTCATCGGCGCGATCGGCATGCTCATCGCCATCGTTGCCACGCTCATCGACCGCCATATTATTGAAGCCGGCCTCTCGGGCTACCTGCTGATCACCGGCGGGCTGCTGGTCGGCACGGTGCTGGGGGGCGCGCTCGCCGTCAAAGTGCCGATGACGGCGATGCCCGAAATGGTCGCCCTGCTCAACGGCTTCGGCGGCGGCGCCTCCGTTCTTGTGGCGGGTGCGGCGCTCATTGACACCGCCGACCCGAACCTGCAGCTCACCGTGGCCACCGGCCTGTCGGGATTGATCGGCGCCATTACCTTCTGGGGCAGCCTGCTCGCGATGGTGAAATTGCAGGACATGATTCCGGAAAAATATTGTCACTTCGCCGGCCAGCATCTGGTGAACGCCGTCCTGGCCCTGTTGGCGCTGGCCGTGGGCGCCTGGGTGGTGGTGGATCCGCATTCGGCCGTCGCCTACTGGCTTCTGGTGGCCATCTCATCGGCGCTGGGCATCTTGCTGGTGATTCCGATCGGCGGCGCCGACATGCCCGTCGCCATCGCGCTGTTAAACTCCTATTCCGGCATGGCCGGCGCGGCCACCGGCTTCGTGCTCAACAACAACGGCCTGATCATCACCGGCTCGCTCGTCGGCGCATCCGGCATCGTCCTCTCGCAGATCATGTGCAAAGCGATGAACCGGTCGTTGCTCAACGTGCTCTCCGGCGTGGTCGCCGTGAGCGCCGGCGGCGGCCCGAGCGCCGATCAGGTCTACGGCGGCAAGGTCAAATCGGCCTCGGCCGAGGAGATCGCCATGCTCTTCGACGCCGCCCGCCGCGTCGTCATCGTGCCCGGTTACGGCATGGCCGTCTCGCAGGCGCAGCACGCCGTGCGCGACCTGGCGAACCTGCTGGAGGACCGGGGCATGACCGTCGAATTCGCCATCCATCCCGTCGCCGGCCGGATGCCCGGCCACATGAACGTGCTCCTGGCCGAAGCCAATGTCGCCTATGACAAGATGAAAGAGATGGACGAAATCAACCCGAGCTTCGCGCAAACCGACGTCGTCCTGGTGATCGGCGCCAACGACGTCGTCAATCCCGTCGCCCGGACCGATCCCAAGAGCCCCATCGCCGGCATGCCGATCCTGGATGTCGACAAGGCGCGCACCGTGGTGGTGATCAAGCGCAGCTTGAGCCCGGGGTTTGCCGGCATCCCCAATCCGCTCTTTGCGGCCGACAACACGTTGATGTTCTTCCATGATGGCAGGAAGGCGATTTTGGAGTTAATCGGAGCGTTGAAGGAAACGTAAAATGTCGAATGTCGAATTGCGAATGTCGAATGAAGGGAATGACGAATTGCGAATTTTGATTGAAAAGCAAATAAAGGCTTGATTTTGGGGTGAAAGAGGCGTAAAAGCGAAGTGGCAGTGTGAAGAAGGATGATCTGAAACGAAGGATCTAAAAATTATGCCGACAGTCATGTCCTTGTGAAGCCCTTGTCCGATCGTTACCTGTTCGAAAATCGAAAATCATCAATCGAAAATAGAGTTCCCCCCACGCGCGTTATTTCTCTACTACCCGCTGCCACCGAAATCGTCTGCGCGTTAGGCTACGAATCCCGGCTCGTCGGCCGTTCCCACGAATGCGACACGCCGCTGTCGATCCAACGGCTGCCCATCTGCACCGAGCCCAAGATCAAATTGGACGACGACGGCGCCCTCATCCATAAACGGCTGCAGACGTATATCCAGGAGGGGCTCTCGGTCTACCGGGTCGACGCCGACCGGCTCAAAGCGCTCGAGCCCGATCTGATCGTCACCCAGACCCAATGCGCCGCCTGCGCCGCCACGGAGCGGGATGTCGACGCGGCCGTCTATCTGTGGGTGGACAACCACCCGGCCATCGTGTCGATGGAACCGCACGACCTGGCCGGCGTCTGGCGGGAGATCCGGCGCGTGGCCGAGGCCTTGGGAGAACCCACTCGGGGAGAGGCGCTGGTGGGGCGGCTGACCTCGCGGCTGGAAGCCATCGCCCGCAAAGCCGCCGCGGTCCCGGTCAAGCCGACCGTCGTCTGCATCGAATGGATCGAACCGCTCATGACCGCGGGCAACTGGATGCCCGAGCTGATCAAGCTCGCCGGCGGCGTGAATCTGTTCGGGATTACCGGCCAGCACTCGCCGTGGCTTCACTGGGAGCAGTTGATCGAACAGGACCCGGACGCCATCTGTGTGATGCCCTGCGGCTACGAGATCGACCGGACCCGTAAAGAAGTCGATGTGCTGACCGACCGGCCCGAATGGAAGCGGCTCAAAGCCGTGCGCGACCGGCGCGTCTATCTGGCCGACGGGAACGCCTACTTCAACCGGCCCGGCCCCCGGTTGGTCGAATCAGTCGAACTGCTCGCCGAGATGTTCCATCCAACCGTGTTTCGTTTTGGCCACGCGGGAAGCGGGTGGGAAAGGTTATAAATAGAGAATGGAAAATGGAGGGAATGACGAAGGGTGCATGGCGATCTTCGAATGTAGGGGCGATTGGCCAATCGCCCGCACTGATGAAAGACAACGTGCAAGGGCGAACGGAGAGAATGGAGAATAGAGGGAAGGACAAACACAGGGGCGCGTGGAGCGCCCTTATCGTTTAGCGGCTTTCTTCCCGCCGAGCGGCCCTGACGCCACGGCCGCCGCCGGCTTCTTGCGCATTGGCTTCTTGAGATATTGCTCCATGGTCGCTTCCATAATCTGGGAAGCGGTCATATGTTCCTCATCCGGCATCCGAAGTCGCTTATACATGCCATAATGATACCATATTCCCCCGACGAATGTCGGGCCCCTCCACCCCCATGCCGGCGCCGATCCCCACGGCTAGGCGGGAGGGGGGTCGCTCAATCCGTCCCCATGATGTGGGAAGTTGCGTGCTGGTTATTCGTCATGGCCTTTGCTCGCCATTCTTCATCCGCAATTCGCCTTCGAACATCTCTCTGCTTGACGGCTGGCGCAAACGATCTACACTTAAACGTAGAGACACCGGCCGCGTTACGTTGAGGGTATTGAACGGAGGACGGCATGATGCAAGCACACAGGCAGGCGGAGCGCACACAGGTCGGTCATCGGCACGGCGCGGGGGAGCGATGGGGCTCCGGGTTGGGAGCAATCTTCCTCGCGGCAACCGTCCTGGTTCTTTGGAGCAGCCCGGCCCAGGCGATTCCGGCGTTTGCCCGCAAGTATGATCTGCCCTGCAGTGTCTGCCATCTCCCCTCGTTCCCGAAGCTCAACGATTTTGGGAACACGTTCCGTGACCACGGCTACCAACTCGGCAATGACAATGATCTCCCGGTCTATGAAGCGCTGACCAAAGGCTACTGGCCGGTGGCGTTTCGGACCACCGTCGGCTACCAATCCGCCACGCTGCACCATGCGGGGGATGGCGCGACGGCCGGCTTGTCCTCGAATCTCACCAGCGGCAGTTTCGGGTTCACGGGATTGGATATCCTCAGCTTCGGCCTCCTGGCTAGGGACATCACGTACGGCCTCGTCTACACCCCGGGCTTGGGTAGCGCCGGGTTCGGCGCGGGCGGTGACGAGGGCGACCTGGAAGCGGCCTTCGTCCGGCTGGATAATCTCTTCCACAGCAATTATCTGATGAACGTGAAAGTCGGCAAGTATGAGCTGGAGCTCCCGGCCAGCGAGAAGCGAAGCCCCACGCTGAACACCCCGTTCGTGATCTATCATTATATGGCCGGCACGCCCTACGTCACCTCCCTGGACAATCCCGGGCTGCTTCCAACCCAGACGTACGCGAACCCCAATGACTTCGGGCTCGGCGAGAACCACCCGGGCCTGGAGCTGTCGGGGATCAGGACGACACCAGGCGAGGGCATGTTCCGTTATTCGCTCAACGCGTTGTCGAATAGCGATCTGAATACCGGCGGTTCGGGGGGAGGCCGGACGCTGAATTTCTATGGGCGTGTCACCCAATCGCTGGGCGGCGGGTACGGCGTCGTCTCAGGCCAGCGGCTCGGACTCATCGGGGTCTATGGCGAGGCGCCCACCAGGCCGAGCGCGCTCTGTCTTCCGCCCAATCCCCCTTGCGGCGCGACCGGCGGCGGGGGCAAGTCCTTCTACCGGGTCGGCGGCGATCTGAGCCTGACCCTCCTCGCACAACTCAACCTCATCATGGCTTATCTGCACGGCAACGACAGCAAAGCGCTCTTCCTCTCCCAGGGGATCGTCGGCGCGCGGGATGCCGTCTGGGACGGCGGCTTTATCGAACTCGATTACAACCCCGCGCAGTGGTCCGAATGGCTCTTCATCTACCGGTACGACCTGATCCGCAACAGCCATCAGGGCGATCCCACCTTCTCCGCTCATTTCAACAACGTCGATTCCCACACCCTCATGGCCCGGTACAACTTCAACATCTCGACGAGAGTCGACACCACCGCCCATGTGGAGTACAACTATTTCAAGACTAAGGGGACAAGTCCCAGCGGCAACGATCAGATGGGGCAGACCGTCCTGGCCGCCTTCGATTTTGCCCTCTAATCGGGGCCGCCTTCTCTATTCTCTATTTTCCATTTTCCATTCTCCGCCGTCAGTTCTCCACGGTTTTCATTCGGCATTCGAAATTTGCCATTCGTCATTTCCTCCATTTTCCATTTTCCATTCTCCGCTTTTTGTGCTCCACGTTTTTCATTCGAACATCGAAAATCGTCAATCGAAAATGTCTTGAATCCCTCCTCCTTGCACCCAACAACGCCTCTTTCCTATACTGTTCCCCTATGGTCAGGCTCGCCGCCATCCTCAGCGTCACCGCTCTCCTCGCCGCCGGCTGCGCCGCCGTCTCCACCCCGCAGGGCGCCGCCGTGCCGCTGCAGGACAACCTTGGCCTGCTGCACCATCCCATCACCACGACGTCACCCTGGGCGCAGCGCTATTTCGACCAGGGGCTGCGGCTGACCTACGCCTTCAACCACGCCGAGGCGATCGCCGCCTACGAGCAGGCGGTGAAGTTTGATTCGGCCTGCGCCCTGTGCGAGTGGGGCATCGCGCTCGCGCTGGGCCCCAATATCAACATGCCGATGGAGCCCGAAGCGGAGAAGAAAGCTTACGACGCGATCCAGAAAGCCCTTGAGCTGATCGACCACGCGAGCGAGCCGGAGCAGGCCTATATCCGCGCCTTGGCCAAACGCTACGGCGCCGAAGCGGGAATCGACCGTTCCCTGCGCGACGCGGCGTACGCCGACGCCATGCGGCAGGTGGCCAAACAAGATCCCCATGACGTGGACGCCGCCGTGCTGCTGGCCGAAGCGTTGATGGATCAGCAGCCGTGGGATTATTGGACGCGCGAGGGCGCGCCTAAAGGTTCCACCATCGATATCGTCGCCCTGCTGGAAGCGGCGCTGGCCGCCGCGCCCGACCATCCCGGCGCCTGCCACTATTACATTCACGCCGTCGAAGCCTCGCCCAAGCCCGAGCGGGCCGTCCCCTGCGCCGAAAAGCTCCCCGAGCTGATGCCCGGCGCCGGCCACTTGGTCCACATGCCGGCGCATATCTATATGCGTGTCGGCCGGTATCATGACGCCGTGGAGCGCAACGTCCACGCCGTCGAAGTGGATGAGCACTATCTCGAAGGGCGCCATCCCTCCGGTGTCTACCCGATGCTCTACTATCCGCACAACCTCCACTTTCTCTGGGCGGCCGCCAGCATCGAGGGGCAGCGCGCCGTCGCGCTCGCCGCCGCCCGCAAACTTGCCGCCCATGTGCCGGAAGCGGCCGTGCGCGAAACGCCGCCGCTGGAAGCGTTTGTCCCCATCACGCTCTTCACCTGGGCCCGCTTCGGCATGTGGCAGGAGATTCTTACCGCCCCGGCGCCGCCGGAAGATTTTCACTATACCACCGGCATCTGGCACTACGCCCGGGGGCTGGCCTTGACGGAGCGGGGGCAGTTTCCCAAGGCGCTGGCCGAGCTGGATTTGTTGAGGACAATCGCCGCTGAAATGCCCAAAGACCGCATGGTGAGCATCAATTCGGCCGCAGTGCTGCTGCGGATTGCGGCCAACGTCCTGGCCGGCGAATTGGCCGCAGCGAAAGAGCGGACGGGAGAGGCAATCGAGCGGTTCGAATCGGCGATCGCCGATGAAGAGCGGCTGACCTATGATGAGCCGCCGGCCTGGTATCAGCCGGTGCGTCAATTTCTGGGCGCCGTCCTCTTCGAGGCGGGTATGAGCGCGCCGGCCGAAGCCGTCTATCGCAAGGACCTGGAGAAACATCCCGAGAATGGCTGGTCGCTCTACGGCCTGATGCAGAGCCTGCAGGCGCAGAAGAGGGCCAAAGAGGCCGAGGCCATCCAGCAGCGCTTCAATCGGGCCTGGGCCCGGGCCGACGTCGTCCTGCCCGCGTCGAGATTTTAAAGGACAACATCTTGTCCATCAGGGATAATCCCTTGTCCCTTGCTTGGCGTAGTCATTGGAAAGCCGTGCTTTTAATCGCCTGCTCGGCACTTGGCATTTCAATCGAAAATGCCTTTGCCCTTGCCCTTCATTCGAAAATCGAAAATCTGCAATCGAAAATAGCGGTTCTCCCTCGACATTTTTCCGTGTTTTCACTATACTAGCCCAGTTCCCCCTTCCCCCGAGGCCCCGCAATGAGGCATAACAACCGGCCGGTTCTTCACAATCCACTCTCCATTCTCTCTTCTCCATTCTCAGTCTTTGTTCTTAATCCACTTTCCATTTTCCATTCTCCATTTTCACGTTTTTCTCTTTTCGCCCTGTGCATTGTATTTTTTCCCATCATGGCTCACGCCGCCGATACCATCACGCTCACGCCCGCGACGGCGCCCAACGTGCCGCCCCCAGTGCAACGAGCCGCCCCGGCGCGGGTCAAGGTCGAGCTGGAGACCAAAGAGTTTCGCGCGCCCATTGCCGACGGCACGGACTACGAGTTTTGGGGGTTCGGCAACAGCGTGCCCGGTCCGTTTATCCGTGTGCGCGAAGGGGACACGATCGAGCTGACGCTCAAGAACCATTCGAGCAGCACATTTCCCCATTCGATCGATCTGCATGCCGTCACCGGCCCCGGCGGCGGCGCCAAGGTGACCCAAACCCTGCCGGGGGAGAAGTCGTCCTTCACCTGGAAGGCGATGCATCCCGGCCTCTATGTCTATCACTGCGCGACGCCCCACGTGCCCACCCACGTGGCCAACGGCATGTACGGGCTGATCCTGGTCGAGCCGGCGCGAGCGGGCCTGCCCAAAGCGGACCGGGAGTTTTACATCATGCAGAGCGAGTTCTACACCCAGGGCGCGCACGGGGCGCATGGCCTGCAGGCCTATTCGATGGAAAAAGCCCGGATGGAGCAGCCGGACTATGTCCTCTTCAACGGCCGGGACGGCAGCCTGACGGGGGAACGGGCGCTCAAAGCGAAAGTGGGAGAGAAAATCCGGCTGTTCGTCGGCAACGGAGGGCCGAATCTGGTGTCATCGTTTCATGTGATCGGAGGGATCTTCGATCAGGTCTATGCCGAAGGTGCCGTGGGCAGCCCGCCGGCCACGAACGTCCAGACGACGCTGATCCCCGCCGGCGGCGCGGCGATTGTGGAGTTCACGCTGGACGTGCCCGGCACCTACATCCTGGTCGATCACAGCATCTTTCGCGCGTTTGATAAAGGCGCGATTGGGATGATTGAGGTGACCGGCCTGGAGGCACCAAGCATATTTAATCCTGCAGGGGCGACTCAGTGAGCTCTAATCCACTCTCCACTCTCACTCTTTTGTCCTTCATCCACTTACCATTCTCCATTTTCCATTCTCCGCCCTTTCTCCGCTTTTCATCCGAAATTAGAAAATGGAGAGTAGAAAGTAGATTCATTGTATGACCGTCCACGCTCAGTTTCCGCTCGAACAATCCCCCGCCGGCGAATTTGAACGCCAGCCGGATGCGTTTCGCCAGTGGGTCACAGCCGATGGTTCATCCAATTATCCCGCCGCCAAGGGGCGCTACCATCTCTATGTGTCGTGGGCCTGCCCCTGGGCGCACCGGACGATCATTGTCAGGAAGCTCAAGCAACTCGACAAGGTCATCGGGATGACGGTCGTCGACCCGATCCGCGACGAACGGGGTTGGGCGTTCACAGACAAACTTTCCGACCCGATCAATGGGTTCAAATTCCTCAGCGAAGCCTACACGGCGACCGATCCGGCCTATCAGGGCCGCGTCACCGTGCCGGTGCTCTGGGACACCCGGACCAAACGGATCGTCAGCAATTCGGACGATGACATCATGCGGATGCTCAACAGCGCCTTCGATTCATTCACCAAGAGCAAGCTCGATTTGTACCCCAAGCCTTTGCGCAAAGAGATCGACACACTGAACGGGCTGATCTACGAGCGGGTCAACGACGGCGTCTATCAGGCCGGTTTTGCCACGTCGCAGAAGGCCTACGAGCGGGCCGTGACGGCCCTCTTCAAAACGCTCGATCAATTGGAGAAACGCCTTGCCAAACGGCGGTACCTGTTTGGCGATCAGACCACCGAGACCGACTGGCGGCTCTTTGTCACGCTCGTCCGGTTCGACGCCGTCTACCACGGCCATTTCAAGTGCAACATTCGAAAGATTTCAGAATATCGCCATCTCTTCAGTTATCTGCGCGATCTCTATCAGCAGCCGGGGATCGCCCAGACCGTGAACTTCGATCATATTAAACGCCATTACTACATAACCCATGACGATATTAATCCCACACGGATCGTTCCGGTCGGACCGGCGCAGGATTTGATGGCGTCGTGCAAGGAACGGAAGGCGTTGTGATGACCCATACGCTGGTTGGGGCGGTTCGCGAACCGCCCCTACGGTATCATCGCCGGTCGATTCGGTTGCGGGGGTACGATTATTCACAGATTGGGGCTTATTTTGTGA
>JBGPIL010000072.1:0-10671 GCA_041484905.1 Nitrospiria bacterium | reverse complement strand
GTCTGCTGGCGGGCGCGAGACTGTCACTGGGGGTCGGGATCAGTGTGGTGAGTATTTCGCTGCTGGTGGGCGTGTTGATCGGGGGAACGGCTGGTCTGCTGGGGGGATGGGTTGATGAAGCGCTGATGCGAGTGACCGATACGTTCCTGGCGTTCCCCGGTCTGCTCCTGGCGATTGCGTTGACGGCCGTGCTGGGGCCGGGGCTGGATCATGTGATGTTGGCGTTGTGTCTGATGGGCTGGGTCGGCTACGCCCGCTTGACTCGTGGTCAGTTGCTGTCGCTTCGCGAGCAGGAGTATGTGACGGCTGCCCGGGCGATCGGCGTGGCATGGCCGCGGCTGCTGCGGGTGCATCTGCTGCCCAATCTCCTCGCGCCCCTGCTGGTGGAAACGTCGTTCGGGATGGCCGGCGCGATTGTGGCCGAGGCGGGCTTGAGTTTTCTCGGGCTCGGCGTCCAGCCGCCGACGGCCAGTTGGGGCAACATGCTGGCGGAGGGACGGGCCTTCGGGGTGCTCGCCCCCCATTTGACCCTTGTGCCGGGCCTGGCGATGATGGCCGCCGTACTGGGACTCAATCTGCTGGGCGACGGATTGCGGGACAGGCTCGATGTCCGGTCACGCACCCCATTCTGAGTGATTGCAGTCTCCGGGGGGAAGTGCTATACAGACTCGTCCGATCGGCGCCCAGAATGGCCATAACATTGCCATGAGAGATCTCCATTACATCCGGAAGTTCAGCGCAATGGCGCTGCTGTTGATGATACCGGCGGCGCTCTTCGCCTGCCAGGGCAACGTCAAGGAGCAGAAGTCCGACTATCTCAAGCGGGCCGAACGCTACATGCAGCAAGTCGATTATCCCGCCGCGATCATCGAGTTGAAAAATGCGGCCAAGGTCGATCCGGCCGACGCGCAGACCTATTATCGGCTGGGAGTGACCTATCTGCGCATGGGTGAGATGGCCAACCGCGAGCAGGCGTTTCAGGCCTTTTCGCGCAGCGTGGAGCTGGACGCCTCGCTGCTCGACGCCTATCTGAAAATCGGCGAGCATGACCTGCAAGCCGGGGAGTATAAGAAGGCGCTGGAGCAGATCGATCTCGTCCTCAAACGCGATCCCCGCCAACTGGAGGCTTTCATCTTGAAGGGAAAAATTTTTGCGGCGCAACGCGATGCCGCCCACGCGATCGCCAGCTATGAGGAAGCCATCGCGATCGCGCCGTCACATACCCCGCTCTACTTGAGCATTGCGGCTCTCTATGCGGCCGATGGCAACCTGAAAGCCGCCGAGGCGCAGTACCGGCGCGCACTGGCCGTCGATGATCGATCGGTCGACGGGCGGTTGGCCCTGGTGAATTTTTACGCCGGGCAGAAGCGGTATGATCGTGCCGGCCAAGAACTCCAGAACGTGATCGCTCTCGACCCTACAAACAGCCGGTTGCGGTTGCAGGTGGCGGGGTTTTATGCCGCGTGGGGGAAACAGGACGAGGCGGAAGCAGCCTATCAAGCGGCCATTGATCTTGATCCCAGTGATCTTGAGGCGCGTGCGCAACTGGCTAATTTCTATGCCAGCACGGGACGCATGGACCGTGCGTTGGCCGAGTACGTCAAGGCGGAACAGGCCATGCCGTCTTCCCTGGCGCCCAAGCGAAAACGGGCCGAACTGCTGCTCGATCAGCGCCGGTTGAATGAAGCCAAACTCCTGATCGATGAAATCCTGCGCGCGTCGCCGGATGAACTGGATGGGCTTTTTTTAAAAGGCCGGTACCACTTGGCGATGTCCGAGGCCGAGGAGGCTAAAGCGTTGTTTCGCCGTGTTGTGACGGAGCGCCCTCAATTTGCCCCGGGCCACTATTACCTCGGTGTGGCGCATCAGCAAGATCGCGATCTGCAGACGGCCAAATCCGAACTGGCCAAAGCGATCGAGCTGCAGCCCGGTTATACGGAAGCTCGTCTGTCGCTCGCCGAGCTGCACCTGAATAGGCGGGCGTTTCAGTTGGTCATCGAGCAGGCGGAGGCCGTGCTCCAGGACCACCCGAACCATGCGGACGCACGTCTGCTGCTGGGGCGCGCCTATCTTGCTGAGAAAAAATTCGATCAGGCCATCGAGGCGTTCAAAACGGTCTTGGCCCAGTCGGCTGACAAGGCGATGGCCCACGCTCAGTTGGGCCGGGCCTATAGCGAACAACAGCGGTTCAAGGAGGCGCTGGCTGAACTCGAGGTGTCGCTCAAGCTCGATCCCGATATGGAAGACAGTCTGGAGCAGATCGTTCAGATCGATCAGGCGCAACACCAGCCGGAGCGAGCGATTGAACGGGCTCGCGCCCAGTTGGCGGCGGTGGCCGACCACCCCAAGACTGTCGCCATGATCCATAATTTGGTGGGGCAACTCTACAGCCAGCAACGGCAAGTCGCGCAAGCCGAAGCGCAGTTCAAAGAAGCCATCCAGGCGGATAAAGATTTTCTCATGGCCTATGTGCATCTGGGAGATTTGTACGCCACGCAACGCGCCTACCAACAGGCCATGGCCCTGTATCCGGCGGCGATCGCCGCCGACCCCACGTTTGCATCGGCGTATGTCATGATCGGGATCTTAGACGACGCCCAGGAGGAGTACCAACAGGCGTCCGCCTCCTATGAGAAAGCCTTGAAGCTGCAACCGAGCCTGGGGCCAGCCTTAAACAACCTGGCCTGGAACTACGCGGAACATGGCGGCAACATCGATGTGGCGCTCTCGCTCGCGCAGCGAGCCAAAAGACGGTTGCCAAACGATCCCGGTGTGTCTGATACGTTGGGGTGGATTTATTACAAGAAGAATGCCTACCTAAAAGCGCTTTCCCTGCTGCGGGAAAGCGCTGACACGCTCACCGATAATCCTGTTGTTCACTACCACCTCGGCATGGCCTACTTCAAAAACGGGAATGTGGCGGAGGCGAAACAAGAGCTCAATGCGGCCATTCGGCTGAATCCATCGTTCCCAGGCGCTGACGAAGCAAGCCAAACACTCAGGCAGATTAAGGGCTAGCGGTGAGCCCGGCTCTTTTGCCAGCCTCTTGTGCCATTACAGCACGTCCGGACGTTAACTCGCAGATGGTGGAGTTTCGGGGGGGAAGCCGACGAACTCAGGCTTGCCCATCGCGTTGTCCGCCTTCACCTCGACGAAGAGCGACTTGCAGAAGCTCTGATCGATCGGTGTCGTCCGGCGCGCTCGGCGCCGCCGCACTGTTCTTGAGCGGTGGGATCATTGCCGGATCGAGCGGTGGAATGGCCGGCTTCGGCACCTTGAGTCTGGGGATGGGCCAGCCCTTGCTGCGGTCCGGAAGATCCCCTTTCTCGTCGAGCAGCAAGAAATTCTTCGGTGCCACCTCGTAGATGTGGCGCAGGGTGTCCTCGTCGAGGCCCATGCCGTACATGGTCTTCGACGGCACCAGAAAGCACCGCCAGCGCTCCTTCTCCAGGAACTGCATGTAGCTGCGCAAGCTGTTGAGGATGTAGGGCTCATCCTTCGTCGGCACGAGCACCATGTCGGACCCATACAGGACCTTGTCGCGATGCGACGTCAGAAACGCTCTGCTCCGCGAGCGGTTCTTCGCGAGCACCTCGAAGCCGTCGAGCTGGAACTTGGGGTGGCCGAAGCTCACGTCCGTGTAGGTGTTCGGGTAGCGCTCGAGGAGGAACGCCAGCCGCTTCAGGCGTTGTTCGGTGTCTTTGTACAGTCCGAGATGCGGAATGTCGACGCGCAAGTACGGATGCTTCTCGAGGACGTGGAGCAGCTCGTCCCAGAATTTCACGAGATTGACGTGCAGCACGATGGGCAGTTGCACCGCTTCGGCGTAGGCGAAGATCGGCTCGAGCCGCGGGTCGTCGATGGCCATCGAGTGAAAGGCAAACTTGGGAGTCGACGCGCCGTGACCCACGTAGAGCTTGAGTCCGTCGGCGCCGCGGGCGACGTAGTCTTTCAGGAGTTCGAGATTGCCGTCGTCGAGCGGATTGAGGGTCACGAAGGCGCAGAAGCGGCCCGGCCACCTCTTCTTCACTGCGATAACCGACTCGTTGTTTTCCTTGAAGCCCTCGAAGCCATAGATCGGATTCAGCGTGAGCGTGTAGATCGTCGACGCCATCAAGCAGGTGCGCGTGATGCCGAATGCGTCCATCGCGGTGATGAGTTGTTGCGCCTCGACGTCGCCTTTGAGATGCTCGTGCACGTCAATGACCTGCCACGTGCGCGGGCCGAGGTCCGTGACGCCGAGCGTGGGATCGTCGCGGGTCAGGTAGGCGCCCGCGTTTTTCGGATTGCCCCGGCCGAGGAGCATCCACACCACGACGGCGAGCATCAGGGCAACGAGGCCGGCAGAGATGATGTTCCTGATCTTCATGTCGACGGGTGACAGATCAGGTTAGCCATCTTTTGTCCCTCCTGTCAATCAAACCATCATGGGAAATGTGGTTGGTGCCATGACAGCATGTCCGAACTTTCACTTGCACCTGGTGGAGCTTTCGGGGGGGAAGGGTACTGCGGTTGCTACGGCACAAAAAACCTACGGCGCTGAGCGATTTGCCCAGCGCCGCAGGCGATTCGAGCTATATTGAATTAACTTAACTACGCTTCCGATTGACGGCCCACAGCCCGACAAGGCCGGAACCCAGCAACAGAAGTGACGCCGGCTCGGGTGCTGAAGTCGTCCCACCACCATCCTGTTCCCCTTCGCCTTCCTCGCCTTCGCCTTCCTCGCCTTCGCCTTCCGCAATCGGAAGTGCGTATGCCAGTGGTGCCGCCATCCCACTAATATGGAGGATAGGAGCATATACCCACACGACGAATAGCGCGATCACACTTGCAAGTAATATTTTTTTCATGATGCAGATCCTTTCTTCTTGAGGGTTGTGTTCCATCTGTACACTTATAGAAGCAATGCCCATGCCATCTAGCGGCCATCTGTTGCTGGTTCGGCCATTATGGCCACTATCTATATGATAATACAGTTATATTCTTATTGTGTTGCGGTGTTTTCTATCCGGTAATCGGCTGAGCTGAGTTGAAGGTTTGTCATAACTGTCAAGTTTCCCTGCGGCAATTTGATGGCTTGAAGCATTGAAATTGGGCGATCAAATAAATATCCATATAAACAAGGTGTTCTTAGCTATGAACACTAGGGTGGCTTGTCGGCTTTTCCGTCGGTCCTCATCCTACAGGCGAATGTCCCGTTTCACAATGATTTCATGGAGCGCTTGGCGGCTCAAGCCAAGCTCAGCGGCCGCACGCGTAACATTGCCGTTATGTTTCATCAGAGCGGCCAGCACCATCTCCCGCTCGGTTTCCTCTTTGGCGGCTCGGAGCGATGGTGTTTGCTGCGTTGGGGAGGACAATTCCAGGTCGGCCGGAGAGACCAGCCGCCCCTCGGCCATGATGACGGCCCGCTTGACCCTGTTTTCGAGTTCCCGAATATTGCCGGGCCAGTGATGGGCTCGCAACGCATCCCAGGCGTCCGGGGCGAATCCTTTGACGGGTTTTTTCTCTTCAGCGGTGGTGCGATCCAGAAAAGCCTGGGCCAGCAACATCACGTCCGGGCCGCGCTCTCTAAGGGGGGGAACGAGAACCGTGATGACGTGGAGGCGGTAGTAGAGATCGTCCCGGAACGTCCCGCCGGCAATTGCTTCGCTCAGATCTTTATTCGTGGCGGCCATGACGCGGACGTCAACATGGATCGATTCGTGTCCCCCCACCCGTTCGATCGTCCGGTCCTGAAGAAATCGAAGGAGTTTGACCTGAAGCGCGAGTGGCAGTTCGCCGACCTCGTCCAAAAAAAGTGTGCCGCCCTCGGCGAATTCGATTCGGCCCCGACGTTGGGTGATGGCGCCGGTAAACGCGCCTTTCTCATACCCGAACAGCTCGCTTTCCAGCAAGTTGTCGGGAATGGCGCCACAGTTGATGGCGACAAACGGCCGGCCGCCCCGCGCGCTTTCGGCATGAATCGTGTGGGCGACCAGCTCTTTGCCGGTTCCGCTTTCGCCCATCACAAGAACAGCGGCGTCCGAGCCGGCCACTTTCCGGATGGTCGTAAAGAGCGACTGCATGACCGGTGAATTCCCGATCAGGGAGCCGAACCCCTGGCCCGCGGCCTCGTGCCGGCGGGCCGCATTTTCCGCTTCCAGGTCATAGAGCTGATAGGCCCGTTTGAGCAGGAGCTTCAACTCGGCCAGATCGGTCGGCTTGGTGAAATAATCATGCGCCCCCAGCTCCACCGCCTTGAGCGCGACGGCCCGCTCGCCATGGCCGGTCACGACGATGACTTTGGTGCGCGGCAACAGACGCAGCAGCTCCTGGAGCGTCTGCAAGCCCTCGGTGGCTTCTCTCGGCGTGGGCGGCAGCCCGAGATCCAGCAGCACGACCGGAGGCTGAAGCTGCTTGGCGAGGGCGAGCGCGCCTTCACGGTTGCCGGCGACGTGCACCTCATAGTCGGAGGAGAGTCCCCATTGCATCTGGTTGCGAATCAGTTCGTCGTCTTCGGTCAGGAGCAGCGGTCTCAACATGGGCTTATTCCGTCGGCGCTGGGAGCACAATGGTGACGGTGGTGCCCTTGCCTTCCTGGCTGTCCACCGTCATGCGACCGCCGTGGGCGTCCACGATCTTCCGGCACTGGTACAACCCAATACCCAGGCCGCCAGGCTTGGTGCTGCGAAATGGCTGAAAGAGGTGCCGATCCATGAAGTCCGCGGACATGCCGCAGCCGTCATCGATGACAGACAGCGCCGCCCACCCGTTTCGGTGTTCGGTGCGAAGCCGGATCCGTCCGTTGGCGTGGCGGCTGGCCTCCTGCGCGTTGAGGAGAAGATTCGTCAGTACGGAGCGAAACTGGCGGCGGTCCAGCCTTACGGGAGGCAGCGTTGTCGGTTCAAACGCCACGGCGGCCGCCGTCGACCCATTGAGCGACCGGAGACTCTCTTCCGCCAGGCGGTTCAAATCGGTCGCCTCCAGAACCAACTCATAGTCCTGGCGTAATGTGGTCACCCTCTCGGTCATTTCCTTGATTTTATCTATGGTTTCGCTGATGACGCGTTGGGCGTCGTCACGGAATCGGGCATCGTCGTAACGCAGGGGCAGGTTCTGGGTCACGAGCGAGAGCGTGGTGCCGAGATTTTTTAAATCGTGCACGAGAAAAGTGGCGTAGAGCTGGGAGAGTTCGGCTTCACGCGTGCGCATCACTTCCTGCGCCAGCCGGGCCGTCAGGACGGATGCGGCGCTTTGTTGAGCGATGGCGCCGATGAGCAGCAATTCCTCGGACCCGTACGGCTGTCCGGCGAGCTGGTCACCGACCGCCAACAGCCCGAGTGCCCGTCCGCCGAGCACGAGCGGTGCGGCGACATGGGCCCGTGTCTGCCGCACGAAGGTCTCCAATTCGGCGGCAATCGGATCAGTCGCATTGGCCGGCACGGTGGTGACGACCCTGGGGCTATTCCATGACAGCAGATCTGCAGCCAACGCGGGCGCGACAATGGGTTGGGCGCGCCAGGTGGTCTCTTCGGTTGAGGTGACCTGGACCGTGGCGGCGAGGCGGAGCTGTTGGTTTGTCTCGTCAAACAGCCAGGCTGAGACCCGCGGCGCGTTGAAGAGCTCGGCCAGCCGGTCGACGACCGCGCGCAGCGACGCATCCAGCCCGAACTGGCGGCTTGTCCGCTCCGTCAGTTGCAGCCACTCGAGTCGGTAGTCGTAGCGGTGAGGATAGAGGTGTCGTGAGAGCCACTGTCTGACCCTGGCTTTCAGGCGGGCGGACAAGATCAGACTGATCAGGCCGATCAGGGCCAGAAGGAAGAGAAGCCCCCGCCACAATTCGGCGGTATCGTGGTTGACCAGCGCCCACAGTTGGGCCAACACGCCGACTGCGACCAGATAGCCGCCGATCAACAGGAGGACGATGGATCCGAAGACCGCGGATTGCGACACGGAGAGCTCGATGGCGCCGCGCCGGTTTCTGATCAATGACACGGTCATCAGCCCGGCGGCCAGGATGATCACCACCGCCTGCGGTCCGATCATCAAGCGATCAAGCGTGGCGAAGAGCAGACGGTAGCTCTGCAGATAGATTTCGAAACCCAGCAACAATCCCACGCCCAGGATCATGAATTTCACGTGCCAGCGTCCCAGCCCTGTTGACGCGCGGAGTGTCGCTTCGAGATTGATCAGGGGGAGCACAAGAGCCGCCAACGTGAGGCCGATGAGCAGGCGGCCCCACGGCCCCAGCATGAAGTAGCGGCCGGGCTCATAGCTGTCCAACGGTAAGGCCAGCAGCGCGCTCCAATTCAGCAGTCCAATGGCTAAGGGCAGCAGCACCATGGCGGCCATGGCGCCCTTGGAACGCATGGACCGTGTGGGCGCACCGGCCCGCGCATAATCCAGGCTGAAGAGAAACCAGCAGGCTGGCCAGAGCCCCTCGGCAAGCAGAGCGGTCCGCATCCAAAAAAGCTGTCTGGGAAAAGAGGCGGCCGTCGCGGCCAGGAAGCAGAACAGTTCGGTCGCGATGATGACCGACCATCCCAGCGCGAATGTCCGACTTGGACGATGACGAGGCGCCTGCCATAGCACGAACACCGCCACGCACGTGGCGACGAGTGCAGCCGTCAACGCTGAAAGAATGAGGAAGGTATTCATGGCGCGTGGCGAGTCGTCCCGGTTGTCATTGAGAGCCTCGTAATGCTGCGCTCTATGTTGACTGCGCCTGATCTTGTGGAGGGGCTGCCGCTAACCTGTTGGAATCCCTTCATTCAAACATGCCGGCCCATGGTTCACAATCCCTCAAAAGTGGGGGGATACGGTAAAGAACAGCCGCCGCGGCTCGTTCTGTGATTGGGCGAATGCCGCATCTCACATCAAGCGCCATGGTTGATGCCAAGTTTACTCCGTCTTGAGGCCAATTTCATGCGACAGAGGGCATTTTGCTAGGCAGTCTGTGACAGAGGTGAGTGTTCGATTTTGTCCGGTCAGGAGCTGCAACAAGCTTCAGTGATGTTTGCCAGGCCTGTCTTAATTTATCAAATAAAATTAACAGGTTAAGACGCTTAATTCGTTTTGGCCCCGTCCCTGCAACTACTTAATGCGAGAGACCGGCAATCCCAACAATCAACGAGAAAAGGAACCAATTCAAACTTCTTAACTCAAGAGTGAGCAATGGCTGATCGATTCCACATCCGAAACCTCTTCCCTGTGCCACCTGCGTTAAAAAGTTGGATCTGGCGCGCCGGCCTTTGGATCACCGCCGCCATTTTCGCTCTTTCGCTGTCATTATTAATAGATCACCAGGCTTTTGCCGGCACGGCGGCCTTGAGTTGGGGGGCTCCAACCACCAATACCGATGGAACGCCGCTGACTAATCTGGCCGGCTACAAAGTGTACTACGGAACCTCGCCGGGCAATTATGGCGCGCCGGTGAATATCGGCAATCAAACCAGCTATACCGTGACCGGTCTTGGCGGCGGCACCTATTATTTCGCCGTGACGGCGTATGACGCATCGGGCAATGAGAGCGGCTTCTCAAACGAGGGCAGCAAAACCCTTGTCGCGGTTCCTCCGGTCATTTCTGCAATTGCCGTTCAGAGCATTACTTCATCCGGAGCCGTCATTACCTGGACCACGGATGTTGCCTCTTCCTCGCAGGTTGAATACGGCACGACCACAGCGTATGGCACGACCACGACGCTCGATTCCTCGCTGGTGACGAGCCACAGCCGGACGATCAGTGGGCTTCAGGCGTCAACGCTCTATCACTTTCGCGTCTGGAGTGTCGATGCCGCCTCCAACGTGGCGATTTCGGCTGATAATACCTTTACGACCCTGGCGGTAGTCGACACGACGCCGCCGGTCATCTCCGGCGTCACGGCCAGCAATCTCACCAGCACCGGCGCCGTGATCACCTGGACGACCAATGAAACGGCAACGACGCAGGTGGACTATGGGTTGACCGCCGCCTACGGTTCCTCAACAACGTTGAACAGCGCACTCGTGACGAGCCACAGCCAGACACTGAGCGGGTTGACCGTGTCCACCCTCTATCATTATCGGGTCAAGAGTGCCGACGGGGCGAATAATCTGGCCACCTCAGGGGATTTT
Source organism: Nitrospiria bacterium (assembly GCA_041484905.1). Classification (GTDB taxonomy): domain Bacteria; phylum Nitrospirota; class Nitrospiria; order JACQCE01; family JACQCE01; genus JACQCE01. The sequence goes on along the minus strand of JBGPIL010000072.1, from coordinate 576 downwards.
ACCTTTACCACCACCGCTGCGCCTGACACGACGCCACCGGTGATTTCCGGAGTGACGATCAGCAATCTGACCAGCAGCGGTTCGACTGTGACCTGGACGACGAATGAAGCGGCCACCACCCAGGTGGAGTACGGGTTGACGACCGGCTACGGATCGTCCACCACGCTTAGCAGCACGCTGGTGACGAGCCACAGCCAGGCGCTGAGCGGGTTGACGGCCTCCGCCACGTATCATTACCGGGTCAAGAGCGCCGATGGGGCGAATAATCTGGCCACCTCAGGAGATGCGACCTTTACCACATCGGCCACGTCGGATACGACGCCGCCGGGAGATGTCCAGCAATTTAGCGCGATGGCCGGCAATCAACAGATCACGCTGACCTGGGTCAATCCGCCGGATGGTGATTTTGTCGGCGCCCGGATTCGGTACCGCACCGATCAGTACCCGGTCGGGATCAATGATGGGACCTTGCTGGGCGATTTTACCGGTCAGCCGAACGCCCAGATGAACACGATTGCCACCGGGTTGCAGAATGGAGTAACCTATTATTTCTCGGCGTCATCGTATGATCTGAGC
>JBGPIL010000071.1:0-10718 GCA_041484905.1 Nitrospiria bacterium | reverse complement strand
CGATCGAAGCGGCCGCGGCCGATCTGCGTGAAGCGGTCAAGGGAGAAGAGCCGCTGCGGATTCGCGAGCGCATCAAGCGGCTCGATGAAACCACCGTGCGCCTGGCGGGCGTGTTGCTGGGCCGTACGATCCAGGATGTGGCCGAACAACAGATAGATGCCCACGGGCAAGCCCGAGGTACTCCTTGAGACGCATGGCGCGTGCAACGGCTGAATCCCTCCCTGCCTTCACGCAGGCTTCCCTTCTGCTTGCGGCGAATCGCATCGCCCGGGGGCAGCTACCCAGCGCACGCGCTTCGCGGGTACCCGGCGAGCGTGAGGCGGAGGCCCGGGGTGCGGGGGCATCGGAGGACGCTAGGCCGATTCCGCACGGGCCCCTGCATCAAATGCCGGCGACGCGAGCCCCTATTATCATGGAGCGATCATGACCGAACAGAACAGCAAGCCTTCATCCGCCACGCAGGCGCCGGCCGTCGGCCGGCGACACAAAATCACCTTTCTGCCCCTGAATGTGACCGTGGAGGTGAACGAGGCTGAGTACCCCTACGGCGACCACGGCCTGCCTGGATCGTTGCTCGACATCGCCCTCAAACACGACATCCGTTTGGAGCACAACTGCGGCGGCAACTGCGCCTGCACCACCTGCCACGTCATCGTCAAAGAGGGGATGGAGCATCTGTCCGCGATGCAGCCGGACGAGGAAGACCGCCTTGATATGGCAGAGGGGCTGACGCTGGCCTCCCGACTCGGCTGCCAGGCCGTCGTGCGCGGCGACGTCGTGGTGGAAATTCCCGACTGAAGCCCCAATCGAGGAGACGTACGATGCCGTTGACCTGGGACGATGCGGAAGAGATCGCGCTGGAACTGATGGAACGTTACCCCGGCGTCGATCCGATGACCGTGCGTTTCACCGACCTGCGCCAGTGGGTCATCAGCCTGCCTGGTTTTTCCGACAAACCGGAACGATCCAACGAAGGGATCCTCGAAGCGATCCAGATGGCCTGGCACGACGAATTCGAAGACGCCAGGGAATAACCCCTACCAGACGCTGACCGAATCCGACTCGTCAATCAGTTTCAGCAAGGCCCGCTCGTCGAACTCGCCACCCAGCAGTTTGACCCTGACGCCCGCCGGGATCGTCAAATCGGCGACCACAGACCCCAGCACCACCGTCGGCCGGTTGCCGGCGCGCTGCTGTGCCAGGACAAGGGGCAACGCCTTTCCCGAATCGATGGAGATCAACAGGTGCAACAGTCGTCTGGGCGCGGGGGGCGACATGGATGGAGTTAAAAAATGAGCACCCGATCGGCCGCCGCCAATTCGGCTGCGATGTGGGTTTCGGTGAGCATCTTATAGGGGAAGTTGGTTGAGACCCTCGACAAATGGCCGGCGCCCGTCTCATCGACCAAAAAGGTCGTGCCCCATTCCTCAAAGACGGGCAGATACCGGTCGGCCAGTTCCTCGCCGTCGACCGCTTCCTGCACCTCGTTGGTCAGCAGGCGCGCCGCCGGCCCGCGCAGGATAATCGTCATCCGTCCCTTTCCCCCGCTGTCGAGCCCCAGCGCGATGCGCAACGCCTCCGCCGGCCGGTGGCTCTTCAGCGGATCGCCGGTGATCACCATCACGATCTTCGTCTCGGGGACAGGTGGCATCAGTTGAAGGCGAGAAATCGGTCGCAGCCGTCGATCAGATCGTTGAGCACCACCAGCCCGCAATAGGTGGCGGCGGGGTTGTTCGTCGGCAGTCCATGTTTCTGCGCGCCGTAGGCGCAGGCGAAGAGCTTGGCGCCCGCGCGGGCCAGCTCCTGCACCCGTTGATCGTCCAGCGCGCGGACGCCCTCGTCGATCAGATAGAGATAGACGCCGTCGCCGCGTTCAAGCGCCGCCCGGGCCAGCCCCGCCAGCACCGGCAGATTCGGATGCTCCGGCGGCGTGGAGAGCATCAATCCCAGTTTGCGTTCTGATTCACCCATGTCGGTTTCGTATCAACCTCAGCGCTTCCCGCGCGCCTCATCCAAACTCCAGACACTGCTGCCCTGCGTGGAGATAAAGAGAAAGATAAAGCAGTAAAGGACGGCCAATTCTCCGCCATTTTGAATCGGGAACAGCGCCTTGGGGCCGTGCGCCATCCAGTAGGCAAACGCCATCAGTCCGCTGCAGAGGAATGCCGCGTAGCGGGTGAAGAGACCCAGCATGACCAGCGCGCCGCCGATCAGCTCGATCGGTCCGGCGACGTAGGCGATCAACGGCGGGAGGTTCTCCGGCGCCGGCGGCGGGAAACCGAAGAGCTTTTGCGACCCGTGGGAGAGGAACAGAAAGCCCACCACCATCCGCATCAACGCGTACGTCTGGTTATTGAGAAACGCCATGAACTTGGCCATCGTGTCGCCTCCCTCTGAACGTCTGTGACGACTGGTGTGTTGCGTGCGATCAGACTCTGTCCACGCTATCATCGTGGAGAAATCGTTGTCAACGGAAAAGGATGATTCGGTTGTTGACGATGACAGTGCTCTGCTAGAATGGGCCATGCCACATCTGATCTATCTCGACTCGATCAGCGCCATGCCGCCGCGGCCGGAGGCGATCGCGGCGATGCAACCGTTCCTCACCGAAGCCTGGGGTAATCCAATGTCTCCGCATGCCGCGGGCGACCGGCCCAAAGCGGCCGTCGAACGAGCTCGAGAGCAAGTGGCCGCGCTGGTTGGCGCCGATCCGAACGAGGTCATCTTCACCGCCTCGGGCAGCGAGGCGAATAATCTGGCGATCAAAGGCCTTGCCGCGGCCGCCGCCGAACGGCGCCGTCGTCATCTGATCATCTCCGCTGTTGAACATCCCTCCATCTTGAGCAGTTGCCGCGCGCTGGACGCGCATGGATTGACCACGGCGGTCCTCCCGGTTGATGCGGCGGGCCGGATCGATCCGGCCCGCGTACAATCGGCCCTCACAGCATCGACGGCGCTCGTGTCGATTCAGGCCGCGAGCGGCGAGATCGGCACGCTCCAGTCGATCGCCGAGATCGGCGCGATCACCCGTCGGGCAGGGGTGCTGTTTCACGTGGATGCCGTGGCGGCCGCGGGCCGTGTCCCGATCGATGTCGCATCGATGCGCATTGATGCGCTCAGTTGTTCGTCCAGTCAGCTCGGCGGGCCGCCGGGCGTCGGCGCCCTGATCGTGCGTCGCGGCGTTCGACTGGAGCCGCAGCTCCACGGCGGCACACAGGAGCGAAGCCGCCGGGCCGGGTTGGAGAATACTCCGGGCATTGTCGGTATGGGCGCGGCGGCCGAACTGGTCCGCGTGGAGGTCTCCTCCCTTCGGTTGCGGCTCGATCCGCTGATGATCAGGCTCCGCGACGGCTTGCACTCAAAGCTCGACGACTGGCAGCTCACGGGCCACCCGACGGAGCGGCTGCCGGGTCACCTCAGTCTGGTGGTGAAGTTCGTCGAGGGAGAGGCGCTGGTGATGGCGCTCAGCCGCGACGGGATTGCCGCGGCGGCCGGCGTCACCTGCCGGGAACGGACGGCGTGGAGAGCGTCGCCCTCGTTACTGGCATTGGGGCTCGAGCAATCGTTGGCGCAGGGCGCGGTGGTCTTCAGTTTGTGGCCCGGCAATACGCCAGGAGAAATCGATCAAGCCATTCCGCTGATTGCGCACAATGTGACCCATCTTCGGGCGTTGTCACCGATCTATTCCGGTGGGCATTGAAGTCAGGGGGAGATTCCGCTCTCCCCCTGATGATTGATCTGTGGGGACTGTGCGGAATCGATACAGCGTCCTCCAATACCCCACCACCCCGATCCCATCGGAGGTAGGCGAGAAGGGCGCCTCATGTCTTGACAACCTCGTCGGCTTCTCAGATAATGCCCTGCAAGTGCGGGGAGGGGGATGGCCACGGACAATCGGCTGCTGATTGACGGCGAGTGGGTGACCACCGCCCATTCCGCATCGATTCGTAATCCCTATAACGGCGAAGTGGTCGGCCTCGCGCCCCAAGCGACGGCGGCCGATATGGACCGGGCCATCGCGGCGGCCCGGCGCTGTTTTACCGAGAGTCGTCGATGGCCCCGCCATCGACGGGCCGCGTTGCTCGGCGCCATTGCCGATGGGCTTCGCCGCGCCCGCGAGGAGTTGGCCCGGTTGATCATGGCCGAGGCGGGCAAGCCGATCCAGTACGCGGCCGCCGAAGTCGATCGGGCGATCTGGACCTTCACGGTCGCGTCTGAAGAAACCAAGCGCGTGGCCGGCGAACTGCCTCCGCTCGATGCGTCGCCGTTTGGCGAGGGCTATCTGGCGATGACGGCGCGCCTGCCGGTCGGGCCGATCGCGGCGATTTCCCCATTCAATTTTCCCATCAATCTGGTCGCGCACAAAGTCGCCCCGGCCCTGGCGGTCGGCGCGACGGTCGTGCTCAAACCGCCGCCGCAGGCGCCGCTGACGTCGTTGCGCCTGGGGCGGATTATTCAAGACGCAGGTGCGCCGCCGGGGCTCTTTAATGTGTTGCCCTGTCCGGTCGATGTCGCCGCGCAACTGGTGACCGACGACCGGCTGGCGCTGCTCAGTTTTACCGGCAGCGCGCGGGTGGGCTGGGCGCTCAAAAACCAGGCGGGCAAAAAACGCGTCGTGTTGGAGCTGGGCGGCAACGCCGCCGCGATCGTGCAGGACGACGCCGACCTTGAATTTGCGGCGACGCGGCTCGCGGTCGGCGCCTTCGCCTACGCGGGGCAGGTGTGTATTTCGACCCAGCGCATCTATATCCAGGAGAACATCTATGACCGATTCCTTGAGCGGTTTCTGGGTGCGGTCAGGCAATTGCCCGTCGGCGATCCGGCCGATTTCAAGACGGTCGTCGGTCCGATGATCGATCGAGCGGCGGCCGACCGGGTGGAGAGCTGGGTCAAAGAAGCGGTCAGCCACGGCGCCACGACGCTCCTGGCCGGTTCGCGCCGGGAGAATGTCCTGTCGCCGATTGTGTTGACCGGTGTCGATGCCCGGATGAAGGTGGTCTGCGAGGAGGTCTTCGGGCCGGTTGTTGTAGTGAGCCGCTACCGCACGTTTCAAGAGGCGATTGACCAGGTGAACGCGTCGGACTATGGATTGCAGGCGAGTGTGTTCACGCGCCGCGTGGATGACGTGGTTCGCGCGTGGGCCGGCCTGGACGTGGGCGGTGTGATCGTGAACGACTATCCGATGTTCCGCTTGGACCAGATGCCCTACGGCGGGGCCAAGGAATCGGGGCTGGGGCGGGAAGGCGTCCGCTACGCGATGGAGTCGATGACCGAGCCGCGGTTGCTGGTCGTCCGGGTGGGGGAGTCATTAGGTTTGTAGGGGGGACTATGATCAGGCCAAAGTGCCAGCCATGAGCAATCATGCGTACGGCGATGGGGGGCGCGGGGAGGAGAGGAGCATCTCCCCCCGCTTGAGTGAGCGGCCTCCGGCCGCGAGCGGATTGTGACGCCTACTGAGCGGATCAAAAACTGGGTCGGCGAAGTCCAGTCGATGTCGCGGCTGGCCGGTCGGGCCGGCGCGGCGTTGTTTCAACGGCCCTGGTACGGCAAGGAGATGATCGAGCAGATGGATCTGCTCGGCGTCGGCTCGCTGGGCATCGTGATCCTGACGGGGCTCTTTGCCGGCATGGCGCTGTCGATGCAGTTTTCGGTGGAACTGGCCTCCTTCGGCGCGAAGAGTTATCTCGGCCGGGCGGTCACGGTCAGCATTCTGCGCGAGTTGGGTCCGGTCCTGACGGGGCTGATGGTGGCGGGGCGGGTCTGCTCGGGGATTACCGCGGAGCTGGGGGCGATGAAGGTGACCCAGCAGATCGACGCCATGCGGGTGCTGGGCACCGATCCGGTCAAGCGGCTGGTGCTGCCGCGCATCGTCGCCGTCGTGGTGATGCTGCCGATTCTCACGGTCATCAGCGATGCGATGGGCGTCCTGGGCGGATTCGTCATCTCCTACTTCGTCAGCCGGATCGGCGCGCCGATCTACTGGTCCGAGGTGGGCCAGGCCTTTATTTTTCAAAATGTCGTCGGGGCGCTGGTCAAGCCGTTTCTCTTCGGTCTCATTATTGCGATCGTCGGCTGCGATCACGGCTTGCGGACGGCCGGCGGCACCAAGGGGATCGGGGCGGCGACCACCCACGCGGTCGTCTTCGCCTCGGTGCTCATTCTAGTGGCGAATTTTCTGCTGACCAAATTGCTGGTGGGCTTCTTCGGATGGCAGACGTGACCGCGGATCTCATTACCTTTGAAGGAGTCACCTGCTCCTACGAGGCCCAGGTGATTCTCAAGGAGGTCAGTTTCCGCGTGGCGCCGCGAGAAACGAAGGTGATCATTGGCGCGAGCGGGTCGGGCAAGACGACGATTCTGCGGCTGATCCTGGGACTGATCAAGCCGGAGGCGGGCCGGATTTTCATCGAGGGGAAGGAGATCTCCGTGATGACCGAGGAGGAGTTGATTGTCCTCCGGCGCAAGATCGGCATGGTGTTCCAGGAAGGGGCGCTGTTCGATTCGATGACCGTGGGGGAGAACGTCGGCTACCGGCTCTTCGAGGAAGGGGAGTTGAGCGAGGCGGAGATTGAAGACCGCGTGCGCCATCTGCTCGGCTTCGTGGGGTTGGAAGAGGCGATCGACATGATGCCCGATGAATTGAGCGGCGGCATGAAGCGGCGCGTGGCGATCATGCGCGCCCTGGCCGCGGTCGACGCCAGGATGATGCTCTACGACGAACCGACGACGGGCCTTGATCCCATGACGGCCCGAACCATTTGTGATTTAATCCGGCGTTTACGCGACGCGCAGGGCGTGACGTCGGTCATGGTGACGCACCAGATGGCCGATGCCTTCAGAGTCGGCGATCGTTTTCTGGCGATCCACGAGGGAGTCGTCGCGTTTGAAGGAACCGCCGATGAATTGCGCCAGTGCCGGGACGAGCGCGTTCGGGGGTTTTTGATTTGAATGAGTGAATGACGAATGTCGAATGTCGAATGAAAAGCGAAAACAATGATCATGACTGAACGGCAAATCACTGAACAAGTGAGAAGTGCGAACGGGGGGCCGTGATGCAGAGGAGCACGAATATCAAGTGGTCCGAATTGAAGGTCGGGCTGGTGGTGATCACCAGCGTGGGGATCATCGCCGCGGCCGTGGTGTCGTACGGCTATCTGAGCGAGCTGCTGCGGCCCAAACAGTCGTTGCACGCGCTCTTCAGCGACGTCCGGGGACTGCGGACCGGCGCGCCCGTCTGGTTGGGCGGCGTCGAAGCGGGCTACGTGAAAAAAATCCGCTTTCCGGCCAAGGGCGAGCGGGTCGGGATCAACGTGGAAATGGTGGTCGATTCGGAGCTGGCGACCTTGATCCGGTCCGATTCGACCGCCAGTGTGCGGACGCAGGGGTTGCTGGGCGACGTGTACGTGGAGGTCGGTCTCGGCACCGCCGCGGCCTCGCCGCTGCCGCCGAATCGGCCGCTGGAGGGCGTGGTGCCGGTGGATATCAAAGAGGTGATCTCCGGCAGTTCGGTGACGCTGGGCGAGTTGAGCCGGGCGCTCAAGAATGTGAACGGGATGCTGACCAAAATCTCGGAGGGGCAGGGCTCGATCGGCCGGCTGGTCACCGACACGGCCCTGTACGACCAGCTGACGCAGTTGGCGGCCGAAAGCCGTTCGCTCATTCAGCAGGTTGAGAAAGGCGAAGGCTCGGCCGGCAAGCTGCTCAATGATCCGACGCTCTACAAACGGCTCGCGAGCGCAGCCGATCGGATGGACAGCGCCGCCAAGTCGTTTGAGCAGCTCGGCGAGGAATTGCGCCACGGCGAAGGGACGGTCGGCAAGCTGGCCAGTGATCCGCTTGTCTATAACAATATGGTTTCGTCAACGGCAAAACTCGACCGGCTCCTGGGCAAGGTCGAGGCGGGCGAGGGCGTGGCGGGCCAATTGATGACCAACCAGCAGATGGCCACGGATCTCACGTCGGCGATCACGGAGTTCAAGTCGGCCTCAACGGCGTTTCGCGAGCTGGTGGACGATGTGAAAAAGAATCCCAAAAAATATTTTTCGTTCAGGGTGTTTTGACCGGTACGATGCTGCTGCTCATTGACGAGAACGAAAACTGCGCCGAAGGGGGCTCGTGGCGGTTTAATCCCCTGGAGCCGCCGCGGCCGGTGGCGTGTGTGCGCTTGTATGACACGGCGCCGGCGGGCGAATGGTTTGACGTGGTCGGTTGGACGGGCGAGCCGGACCGGCCAATCTGCGAAGCGACGGTGTGCAAGATCGACGACTCGGGTTCGGGCGTGGCCTATCTGATCACGGGCGGCGAGTGTGGGGTGCGTCTTAAACCGGCCGGCGACCCGTCGGCCTGGAGTGTAGAGAACAGCCGTCAGCGCGGCGCGCCCTATCTGATCGTGCCGTCGATCAACGACATCAAGGCGGGCGGAATGGAAAGGAGTCCGGCATGAGAAGTGGAACCACGTTCGCACGAGGGCGTGTCTGGCTGGGGTTGCTCGCGGCCGTGTCAGCGTTTGCCGCGGTGTGGCCCGCGATGTGTCCCATCGATGCCCTCGGCGCGGAACCGATCCCTCCGCCGCATGTGATCAAGCCGCCCACGCTACCCGATTCAGATGCAACCCCTATCACCATGGATCTGGATGTGGGCGGCAACCGGGTTGTCGGGGGCGGGATCGTGGCGACGCTGGCGGTCATGGCCCGAAAATCACTCGAGCCGGTGCAACTCCAGATCGTGCTTCCCGATGGCGTGCAACAGACGGCCGGTGACGCAGCCTGGGAGGGAGCCATGACGGCCGGCGAGATCCGGATGGTCAAAGTGTCGGCCCGCCTCTTAACGCCGGGATCAAAACGGTTTTTCGTCCGGGTGACGCTGCCGCCCGGTGCGGCGGGCGGGGTGGCGAAGGTGCTCACGATGGAGCGGACGCTGGACGTGCAACCGGCTCCGGCGGAAAAGCCGAAAAAATGATTGCAAAGACCATACGAAGAAACTTTAGTAGTCGGGATTTGCAACCACGCATTGACTGACAAGAAAATGGATGGGCAAAAATTTCTAATGCCCTAAATCGTAGATGGTCAATCGGGGAAATATCTAAAGGCCCGGCTGGGAGCCGGGCTTTAATATTTCCGCCACGCGCGGTGGCGGTTCCATCTCGCTCAAGCCTCGCCACGTTCCCACCCAAACCACACCGTTCTCTCCGAAGGCCAACGAGAAGACATTATTATCGAGCAGCCCCTGCGCGGTGGTGTAGGTCGTCCACCGGCCATGGTCGTAAACGGTCAGGCCGCCGTCGCTGCCGATCCACAAGCGGCCCGCTGAATCAAACTTCACCACGTGGACATAATAACCGCCCAGGCCGTCCGCTTTGCTGAAGGTTTTCCATTGCTGGCCCGGCGGCGCTGAGGTATCGAACCGGCTCAGGCCCGCGCCCCACGTGCCGATCCATTTGACGTTGTCGGCATCGATGGCGATGTCCAAAATATAATTCGGGTTGGGTCCCATGTTGCTCTTGCTTTGAATGTTGTGATGGCCGTAGCCGGTACTATTGGCCGCGGCGGGTGCCGGCTCGGGTGCCCGTTCGGGTGCCCGTTCGGGTGATGGTCTGGGCACGTCCAGGCCGAGTCCATCGGCGTGGGTCCAACTCTTCCACTGCCGCGTCGCGGGATTATAGCGGGTCAGGCCGCCCTCGGTGCCGAACCAGATGAGATCGTCCCGGTCGATGGCCACGGCGTAGACCCATTTGTCGGCGAGGCCCGTTTTCTCCGTGAAGGTCTGAAAACTTTTGCCGTCATAGCGCGTGGCGCCCTTCCACGTCGCGATCCAATACACGCCGTGATGATCGACCGCCATGTCGTAGACCCACAGATCGGCGATGCCCTTGCCGGCGGCGAGCGGCTGCCACTGCGTGCCGTAGGTCAGCGGGGAGCCGAAGCCGAACGGCGTGTAGGCCGTCCACTGCTGCCCGTTGAACCGCATGAGGCCGCCGCCGTAGGTGCCGATCCATTTGTCCTTCGAGCCGTCATCGATATAAATCATATAAATGCCTTCGCTGAGCAGGCCGCTCTGCGTGCTGCGCGACGTGATGATTTCGTGACTGTCCGGCGTGCGCGTGTCGTAGCGGATCAGGCCGTTTGGCAATCCCATCCAGAGATACGGGCCGTCCAGCGCGAGCGCTTTGACGTTGCCGCCGGTCTCAAAGTTCGTGAACAGGGAGTGACGGGCGGCCGCTTGCGGCGCATTCTTCGACGCTGATGGCTCGGGGGGGCGCGCGCGGTTGCACGCGGCCGGTGTGAGCAGCCAGAGCGCGCCGAGCAGCCGGATCAACAGTGCAATGCGCGCGTTGATGCAAAAGGGGCGGAATCGATGCATGTGAAATGAGTGGGTAATGATTGACAAGCTCGACGTGATGTTGCTACTATCCTACACAATTCGTCTCCACGGCGCAAGCGGAATGGTTCTCACGCTCTGGTGTTGACGGTTTGATCCGGCTCCTGGGCGGATAGCTCAGTTGGTAGAGCGCCTCGCTTACACCGAGGAGGTCAGGCGTTCGAGCCGCCTTCCGCCCACGCTTCGCCGGGGCGAAGCGTGCCCCGAGTCTCAGTGTTGAGAGACGAGGGGCAATAATTCGCAGTGATAATAAATAAATCATAATGGATGAAGACAACATCAGTGTTCCTCACCGTTCTGAGGGCCGGTTCGGGACAAGCGGGGCCGTAGTTCAGCTGGTT
>JBGPIL010000070.1:0-10899 GCA_041484905.1 Nitrospiria bacterium | reverse complement strand
CCGCCATGGCGGGGAGATGAAGCCGGTGCAAGCGGGTCCAGAATTCGCCCACACAGCCGGCGACAAAATAGCAATACTGGTCCGTTTCCTTGGATGTGGGAAGCGCCCGGGCCGTTTGGGCGGAGTCGCCGGGAAACGCCGACAGATCCATCGCCATGCCGTTGGTGAGCGTGGTCACCAGCGCCCGGATCAATCGTTGTTCCGGCTGGGGAAGGGTCAACAAGAGATGAAAGCAATCACTAAGCCTGGTCAGCAGGGCCCGTTCGCCGGCACTGCCGCCGTTGGGATTCAACCGGGCGGCCAGTCCAAACAACTGATCCCATTGGATGGCCGGTTGCAGGAATTGCTCCCGATACCGGCCGAGTTGGGCCAGCCGCTCGTCGCGCGGCAGCAGGGAGGTGTCGGCAATCGTATCGGCGGCGCGGCAGAAAAGATAGGCCACGCCGAGCGTCCGGCGCGTGCTTTGAGGAGCGATCCGAAGCGTCAGGTAGAAGGATCGGGAGACCGATCGGAGAATATCGCGCAGCAGCGTGGAGGCAATCGCGTCTCTGGAGGCTGTCATGTCGTCTAAAGGCGAATCGACCGTCATTCTGGACAAACCGGGAGGGGAAGTCAACCCGTCTATTATAGGGGCTCGCATCGCCCCCTCCCGGCGGGGGACAGATTTGAAATCTGTCCCCACCTTGGGAGCCTCCCCCTCACGCTCGCGTTGCTCGCTGGATCACTACCCCTGGGTGCTCGTTGCCGGACTGCTGGCGCTCGCCGGCTGCGCGGCCATGACGCCCATTCCGTCGTCGGCCGCCAGGGTCCTCTACATCGGGCCGCAGCCACAGCGGTGGGAGGAGATCGTCCGGGCCAATCCGCTCGGACCGAATGACAATATCAGGGGTGTCCAACTGCTGCAGCAGCCGGCCGTGTCGCATTTTCTGGTGCAAATTCGTGACCGGGAACAGCCGCATATTCACCGGGAGCATGATGCCACGATCGTGATGCTGAGCGGCCGGGGCCGGCTGATCCTGAAGGACCGCATCCTGATGACGCGGGAGGGAGACGTCCTCTTCATTCCGAAGGGGATGGTCCACTATTACGTGAACGATGGGCTGGAGCCGACGGTGGTGCTGGCCATCTTTACCCCCGCCTACGACGGCAAGGACGCCGAGGTGGTGCCGTTTAACGATCGGCCGGCCGGCGCGCCTTGATTAGAGTCAGGGGGAGCGATGTTCACGCTCCCCCTGACAACCCCCATCACCCATACGCTTCCCCTTGATAATCCCCACCGCCATACGCTGTGATCCCTTAATCCGCCGATTTTTTCAGCGTGACCGTGATCGTCACCATGTTGCCGCTGACAAACACTTCCTCCCGATAGGGGAGATAGCCGGTCTTTTTAATCTCCACCACGTGTTTGCCGCCTTTGACTTGAATGAAGGTGCGGCCCCGGTACTGGCTCGCCGGTCCCATCGAGCCGCCGTCGACGAAGACCTCCGCGTCATCAGGCATGGCCAGCGTCCGAATGCCGCCGTCATTCCCCACGCCGAACGTCGTCTGCGTTGGAAAGCCGCAGCCGCCGGCCCACACCAGCGCCAGCAGGCCGAACATCAAGGTTCCCAGCCCTACGCGATGAAGATGTGCCATCTGTGCACCCCTCCTGAACGGGCTTATTTGGCCAACCGCACGACATCGCCCTTTTCAAAACCGGCTCCGTCAATCACCTTGGCGACGGCGCCGTCTTCGCCGAAGTAATCGGTTACTTCCAGCGTGCCCTTCTTGACGCCGCGCGCCCGGCCCATGGAGAGCCCCGTGGCGGGGTCGACCACCTCCTTGCCGAGCGCATAGCTGGCGAGGCGGTCGCCGATCTTCAATCCCGTCTTCTGGCCGGCATTGATGATCACGTCGGCATCCTGGATGGCGGCGACGCGGCCCATCCATTCGATTTTCGTCATTTGATCGAGCAGGTTATCGATGAATTGCGCGATGGCCGCGCGGAGGGCATTCCCGCCGATCGTCTCGTCATAGCCGGCCTGCTGGCCGATGCCGAGCACCTCGGTGGTCTTGGTCTCATAGATCCCGGTGCCCGAATCGGCAAAGAGCACCTGTCCGGTCTCCGCGTCCACCACGCGCACGTCGACCGTGGCGGTTGCCTGCTGGAGTTTCTGCTTGCCGACGATGAATTCCGAGCCGAGCGTCTTGACCCCGAACTGCGAAATGGAGCCGGTGACGATGGCGTTGAGCCCGAGGATTTTCCCCTTGGCCGCCGCCGTCTCCGGGTTCACGGCGCCGCTTTGGCCGAACTCCTGCTCATCCTGAATTTTGCCCGTATCGGCCCTGCTGACGACAATAAAGCCGCCCGAGCGGCTCAGTTCGGTGGTGAGAATGTCTGAGGCGGCGGAGCCCAGCCGGCCCCGGCCGAACGCGGTTTTGTCCTCAAACTTGATCACGGAGACCCGCCGCTTGGGTCCGGTAAAGCTGATCCGGCCCGACGCCAGGGGCTGGCCTTCCGAGGCCGCCCCGACGCCCGTGCCTTTCGGCATCGGCCCGCTGACCATCGTGCCGGTGCAGGCGGTCAGCGCCGCAAGGGCGATCGCCCCGATCCAGATACTCCACTGTTTGATCATGGCATTCCTCCTCGATCATCGACAATTCCCTGGGGGAGTTGCCGGCCGACCTCCCAGGCCAGTTGCCGGGCGTAGGGGGTCATGGGATTCAAAAACAGATTCACGATGGCGCCGGCCAGAATGTCCGCTCCGATGTTGTTGCCGATGTTGACATCGATCCTTTTTTTGACTTCATGGGTCAGTTCCCAGCGCACAGCGCCGCTGGCGGCGTCGACCAGTTTAACCTGGGCCTTGACCGAGACCACATTATAAATCCCCGTGGTGATCTTCTTCCACTCCAGCACGTTTCCGTAGAAGAGCGTGCCGGCGCCCAGAGCCTCGCCGATCTCCCTGGAGGCTCCGGCCGGCAATTGCCCCCCATCGGAAATCTGCAGGCGATCCCGCAACAGCGCCGCGGTCTCTTCCAGCGGTTGCAGCCTGAAATGGTGGCGGAGCAATTCCTCGGCCATCAATTTACGGAGAATCTCCGGGGCATCGACCGTGTTGGTCTCATTGGCGAAGGGCAGCACGGCGGTCAGTTGGGCAGGGGAGACCGTCTCCTGGAGCGTCTCCACCGGCGGCGCCGGGCGCACCTCCTGTGACGCGCAGGCGCCGACCGCCAGCCACAGGCCAATCACACCCCCGTAGAAGAGTTGCTCCCTGAAACGGAATCCGGCCATCTCGATCTCGGTCAACGGATAGACCCAGCATAGGTGGTGCCTCTGGTCTTGTCAAGCAACGGACGGAAAACGAAAGGGCCTTCCGGGCTTGCCCGGAAGGCCCCACGTCATGGCACGAAACGACTTATTTGCCTTTGACCACCGTGCACCACTCGCCGATAATGCCGAGGATATTTTTGGCGGTGTGGTCGACCGAGGAGACCTCAGTGATCCCGCCGGCGGCTTTGGCGGCAGTGACGCTGGCGTCGCCGGTCGCGATCCAGCCCAGGATCGATTGCGCGCAGGCCTTGCCTTCTTTTGAGGCGGCTGTTGCAGTTGTGGCCGTATCACCATATTTTGCTTCGGTGTAAATCCAACCGCTCACCGGGGATGCAACAATCATGCATCCGCTGAGCCCGGCGACGCCAATTGCGACCGCCGCCCAGAGTGTAAACAATCTGAACATGGAGAATCCTCCTGTTAAAGGTGACGGCTGATGCCGATTGGTCGCCAACATAGCATGGCCATCGGATGGTGTCAATGGGATGACAGAACGGACGAGGAGTTAAAAGCGTAGGCCGATTCCAAACGTGGAGCGTCGAAGCAGATTTTGATCGGTGAACGATGACGGGGCGTACAGATAGCGAAAGTCGATACGCAACAGCACTCGTTGCAAATAAATCTTCACGCCGATCGCCGCGCCGCCCGTGCCGGCGGTCTCGTTGCGGATGCCCGTGTCGGCGGCCTGGAACCAGGCGCCCCCCCCGACAACGGCCAGATAGAGGACGCCCTTGTCGCCGGGGTTCAGGTGATAGATCAATCCGGCGGTTGCGGTGGTGACAGCCGCTTCGAACGGTTCGCCCAGCCGCGGCGCATACCCCCCCTCCAGTTCCAGTCCCACATGGGGTGTGAGCTCATGATCCAGTGTGAGGGTGCCGACAAAGCTGCTTTCTTCGATGCCCGGCGTGGGAAGCAGTTGAATGCCCAGGACGGAAAACTGGGCTCCGTCATGCTCGGTCCCAGCCGATACGAACAACTCCGTGTCGCCAACTTGCGGCCCGGCCCAAGTGATGCGGGCGGGCCAGAAGGAGAGCAGCACGGCCAATCCGCCGATGGCCAGGTTCAAGAGGAGTGTGCGTCTCATGGGTTAGAAGTAGTAGTGAAGCGTGAGCATGGCTTCATCTTGCCGGTCGCGCCGGGTCAATTCAAGCCGCAGGGCCAGATTTTGGGTGAGCGTCAGCCGTTGTTGAAGCGAGGAGCGGAGATCGCTGGATCGCTCGCCCAGTGGAAATGACAGCGCGGTGACGAAGAGATGAAGCTTCCAGCGCGGGGTCAGGTCGGCCAGGAGGCCGATGGTCCCGCCGCCGCCGATCCGATGATCCCGTGCGTAGGCGTTGCCGTAATTGAGATCCGCCTCGGCGAAGGCATACAGCACGCTGTGAACCAGCCGAGGGGTTTCAACGGCCGCGCCCGCCCCGGTGTTGAGGTTGATCGAATTGCAGTTGCCGCACCGGTGTTCCTTGATCGATTCGAAGCCGGCGTTCACTTTCCATGACGGTTTCGCAAACAACGTGTCCATCGGGGACAGGGAGAGAATATTCACCAGCGTGAAGCTCTTCACCCGGTTTCGATCAGTCCTATTGTAGTGACGCAGCCGCAGCGCGAGCGCTTCGATCTGTGCGGTGGGGAGATATCCGCCGGCATCATCGAGCAAATCATGATAACCCGCCCGAACGGTCAGCTCTTCGAATGTTTCGTGGTCCACGATGCCGAATGCCACGCCGGCCCTGGCGGTGGCATGGCCGGTTTCAGGCGGCCCGGTGGACGAGGGGGTCTCGATCTCTTCCGAGGGAATCTTCAATTCGCTGCGCGCGGTGAGCAGGGCGCGTTGTTGGGGCTCAAGACGGGCACGCCGGCCGGGATCATCGGCCTGGCGGTATTGCACATAGTCCGAAGCCAGGTCCAGGAGAAAGGCCTGCCGCTCGACCGGCAGGTGCCGGAAGGCGTCCGAGTGGCTCGATGCGGGGTCATCAAGGAGCCGGGGCAACAGCGGCTGTTCTTCATCGTGGAGCAACGTCCGTTTGTGCTGGATTTTGCTAAAACCGGACGGTCGAAAAGTCGTGCTCGCCACCAGACCCTGCTGCGCGGTGATCACACGGACGGTATTGACCGGGATGGTCCAGACCCAGAAATGATCGGTCAAATGGAGCGCGGGGTCCGCGATTTCCAATAACGTCAGCAGATGGTAGGAGCAGTTTTCTTTGAAGTAGTAATAGTCGAACCACGTGTTGCCCAACTCCCAGGCATGGAGCAGCAGCCGCCTGACCTGTGCGTCGGTGAAATTGAGGCGATACTCCCAAATGTCACGGTTGTCCATGTCGCTGTATTCACGAACTTTCAAATAGTAGGGCATGGTTGAAAAATACCCCTTGAACCCTCCAAGGAGGCCGCGCATGCCATACAGAAAGGCGTTGTCCGTGTCGACGTCCGCCGCATAGTTGATCACATAGGCCAGGATCCGGGTCTCCGGGGTCTGGCCCTGCTGGTCGATTCTGAGAAGCGTGTGGCCGAACATTGATGACGGATTATTCATGTAGGCCGAGGGGAAGATCAAGGTGACCGCGGCCGGGTTGATTTCGTCGAGCCATCGTTGCAGCCGTTCGCATGTCCGTTCGGGTAGGCGCGCCGGATCGAACCCGAGCTGGCCCTTCAGCCACTGATACCGGGCGGGGAAGGCACATTGCGCCTGCTGCCCGGTTCGTCCCACCAGTGCATCGGTGAAAAACTTTTCCAGCGTGGCGTCCAGTTCGGCCTGAGGATTGGTTTTCCCATCCGGCGAAAGAAAAAACGGCGCTCCATCGGCCCGGCTGATGACACCGCCGAGGAGGGCGGGGGTGTAATGGAGGAGCAACTGCCAGTCGCGCCGTTCAGCTAATCTTAGTTCGCGTGCGTGCGTGGTCAGGTCGGCAAGATACGCCGTCTGATCAGCCGACGGGGGTTGAGCGATCGCGCTTGTACCTGACATCCCTGTACCGGCGGCGGTAAAAAAAAGAATGGCTAATACGTGACGCGTATTAGCCATTCTTCACGAACGGTTTGTGTCCGGCCTTCGGCGTGAAACCAAAAGCCGCCCAAGAGCTGTAATAATTAGCGTGACGCCTGAACCAACTCAGGATGACTGGACAACTCCTGGTTCAAGGCGACGAGCAGCTCGTTCGAGGTCGTCTGCTCCGACTTGAACAGCGTGGAATATTTCTCCTGTGTCAACGCAAAGAAATCGCTGTGCCGTTCGGCAGGAACGCCGATCAGCGTGGCCAGGGACGCCAGATATTCCCCGCGGCCCTGGGCCATCTCCTGCCGGAGGCGGTCAAGATTGGCATCGGCAAAGACATTCACTTTTTGATTGCTGGCGACCACGCCGTCGTTGGTGCAGCCCGAGGTGCCGGTCGAGATGCCGAAGGTCTGGGTGCCGAAGGTGACGTTGGTGGTTGAGGCCAGCACCTGTTGCATGATGTGATGCTTGCCGGTGAAGCCCGGTTGTCCCCAGAGAATCTTGCCAAGGCCGCAACCCGGGCCGGTATCAGAGGCGATGTCGGCCAATGCGGGTGTAGTGATGAGGACGGCGAGGCCAACTCCCCAGAATATTCCGTGTGCAGCTTTCATGGTGTGTTCCTCCTTCGTGCAGTGCGGGTGGTGAATCGACGGGGAAGAATCAGCCGTCGGTGCAACACATAGACAATCGCTTGTAGCATCCTCTGACGATCATTGTCAAGAAAAAATCGTGGTTGAAGGTGATGGGGTGATCAGGTAATGGGGTAATAAGGTAAAAGTATCTGGAGTTTTTCTGATGGCCTTGTTTCCCCAATCACCTCGTTACCCGGTGACCCTCCTTGTCAATGGCCCGCATTGGGCGTAAGATGGCGCTTGGAGATGGGTCAAATGGATTCACCAGAGCAGCGATTGCGTGTCATTCCCTATTACACCGGGGACAACACGTTGGAAGAAGTGTTGAGCAATCCGAAGAGCAGGGGATTGCTCTGGTTGGAGATCCTGCTCAACGGAGAATTTCCGTGGAAGGCCCATCTGGAACAGCCACAAGTGCGGGTGGCCTATGAGAAAGCCTGCGTTTGGTATGGCCATTTCAAAACCATGATTAACGGCCGCATCGGACGGGAACCCCTGGAGGTTAGAACGGGGCGGATTGATGAGCGGGAGTACCGGCGATTTCAGGAGGCGCTGCTCTTTGTTGCCGGTTTGACGGTATGAAAGGTCGTTTCAATTAGAAAGGAGGACAATGATGGCCACGTATATCATGCTCAGCACGCTGACCGACGAGGGACGCAAGACGGTCAAGGAAAATCCCGGCCGGATCAAACAGGTCAACAAGGAAATCGAAGCGATGGGCGCCAAGGTGCTGGCCCAGTACGCCGTCCTGGGGCCGTATGACTTCGTCAACGTGGTCGAGGCAAAGGACAACCAGACAATCGCCAAGATTTCCATGGAACTCGGCGCGCGGGGGACGATTCACTTTCTGACGATGCCGGCGATCGCGATCGACCAGTTCATCGGCGCGCTGAAGTAACAACGAGCCCTCAGCCGGATTGGCCATGCGGCTCGTGGCGCAATGGGTGGTGATTGCCGCTGGGATCCTGGGTGCTGTCGCCCTGGCGGCCGAGACGCGCATCGGCCAATGGGAAACAAAAGCCCCGGCCCCGACCAAGCGCACGGAAGTGGCGGCGGCCGCCATCGGGACGAAGATCTATCTGGTCGGCGGCTTCGGCCGGCTGGGGGCAACCGGCCGACTCGAGGTGTACGACACGGTTGCCGACCATTGGGAGACCAAAACCTCCCTGCCCGCCTCGCTCCACCATGTCGGCATCGGGTCAAGCGGCGGCAAACTCTATGTCATCGGTGGTTTCAGCGGCACTTTTTCCTGGACGCCGGTCAATACCGTCTACGAATATGACCCAACCACCGATCGCTGGAGATCGAGGACGCCCATGCCGACGGCCAGGGGCGGGCTGGCCGTTGCGGTTCGAGACGGTTTGCTCTACGCGGTCGGCGGGCTGGGGGAGGGGAATGGGGAGGGGGATGGGAAGGAGAACAGCGGCGCGTTGGAGGCCTACGATCCCGCTGCCGACCGGTGGAGTGTCTTGCCGCCGCTTCCCACGCCACGGGATCATCTGGGCGCGGCCGTTGTGGGGAGTCTATTGATCACCACGGGCGGGCGACTCCAGTCCTCCTATGACCGCAATCTGGCTGTGATCGAGTTGTTTGATCTCACACTGAAACGCTGGCGGCCCGGCACGTCATTACCCACGCCTCGTAGTGGTGTGGCCACCGCGGTGCTACAGGGCCATGTACTAGTCTTTGGCGGGGAAGCGCCGCCCGGAACCTTTCATGAGAACGAAGCCTACGATCCGATCGCCGATCACTGGACGAAGTTAGCCCCGATGCCGACCAGCCGCCACGGCCTGGGTGCGGCGGTGGTGGGGGAGCGTGTCTATGTCATCGGTGGAGGGCCGAGGCCAGGCGGCTCGTTTAGCGATGTAAATGAGGTGTTTACTTGGCCGAAATGACCAGCAAAAATCGATTGCTTGACACGATTCTTTGGGTGTGCTAACGATGGCGTTGTTTCTCATCCACTGCCATCCGCTCATATGCGGAGAAAGGGGCGTCTCATGAAGTATATGAAGTATCCGATGTTGGGGGGCATACTTGTTTCGGGGTTGTTGATACTGTTTAGTTGCGGTATGGTGGCGCCTGTCGTGCCGCCCCAAGGGATGTTCTATACCGGCTACACCGCGCCGCTTGATCTTGATCAATCCAAAACTCCAGTCACGCAGAAAGCCGGTAAATCTTCCGTGACGAGCATCTTGGGGTTATTCTCGTGGGGTGATGCAAGTATTGACGCCGCGGCCCGTGAGGGAGGCATTCAGACGATTGAGTCGGCTGACTACTCTTATACCAGTGTATTGGGAGTCTATCAGCAATATACCACCATCGTGCATGGCAACTAAGAGGCGACCATGACAACCGCGCGTGTGGTTCTCATCATAGCGTGTCTCTTTGCCGTCGCTGGCTGCGCGAACAGTCTGCGGGCGCCGGTCCGTCCGCCCGGTGGTCTATTGTTCACCAATTACCAGGCGCCGTTGACCACCAATTTTAGTGAGACGTCCAGAGGTGCGAAGGTTGGAACGGGCGAGGCGATGTATCTGAGAATACCGCTTATTTTCGTCAACCCTGATCTTGCCTGGGGAGATGCCAGTATACAGACGGCAGCCCGAAATGGCGGTATTACGACGGTCCAGTACGCGGATTATGAATATTTGACCGTGCTAGGGATCTTTTCGAAGGTGACGGTTCGCGTGCATGGTGATTGACAACTGATCGACGCCTGAGGTTTGACAATGCCTTGACAATGTCACGGCGAGCAGCTTAAAATCTGTCCATTAGTTCCGCCAGGGGTGTCCCGGAAGGGACTGAGAGCTTCGGCGTAGGATGGCTGGAGCAACCCGTGGAACCTGATCTGGATCATGCCAGCGAAGGGACGCGGACGAATAAAAAAACCGCACCCGTTTTGTTGGTGCGGTTTTTTTATTCGCACCGAACGAATGTGAGGTGCAATGTCCGATGTTAGTACCGCTATGCACCGAACGAACGTGAGGTGCTGCTGATTTTGTGGTAAGCGTACCGAGAATCCCTCGGAGAAGGCCCTCGGGACAAGTCGTATGATGCCCCTTATCTGCGATTCGAGGTAAAGAAAGGGACGGTGACCGTCATGGCAACAGGAACAAGCGGAGCAGGCAACGGAAACGGCTCGGAGCCCAATCGGCTGGCGACGCCATTGTCCGCCGCATCACGCAAAGTCTATGTTGATGGCCGGCTCCCCGGTGTCCGTGTTCCGATGCGGGAGATCAGCCTGACGCCGACCCAGACCAGAAAGAACGGGACAACCGTTTCTACCGAAGAGAACCCGGCTGTGACGGTCTACGATCCTTCCGGCCCCTACACCGATGAAGCGACTACGATCGATATTCGCAAAGGACTGTTGCCACGTCGCCTATCATGGGTGATGGAACGGGGTGATGTGGAGCAACTGCCTGACATCAGTTCTGAATATGGCCGCAAGCGCGCCGCTGACCCGTCGCTTGATTTGCTTCGCTTTCAACATATCCGCAAACCGCTCCGGGCCAAGCAGGGTTGCAATGTCTCCCAGATGCACTACGCCCTGAAGGGCATCATCACGCCCGAGATGGAGTTCATCGCAATCCGCGAGAACCAGACCCGCGCGATGCTCCGCGATGAGATGCGGACACACGGCAAGGGCACGGCCCAGCATCAAGGCCAGTCGTGGGGCGCGAGCATCCCCTCGGCGATTACGCCGGAATTTGTGCGAGAGGAAGTCGCCCGCGGCCGCGCCATCATCCCGGCCAACATCAACCATCTTGAACTGGAGCCGATGATCATCGGCCGGAACTTCCTGGTCAAGATCAACGCGAACATCGGCAACTCCGCCGTTGCCTCGACGATCGAGGAAGAGGTGGAGAAGATGGTGTGGTCGATCCGCTGGGGCGGCGACACGGTGATGGACCTTTCGACCGGACGTCACATCCACACCATCCGCGAATGGATCATCCGCAATT
>JBGPIL010000069.1:0-10984 GCA_041484905.1 Nitrospiria bacterium | reverse complement strand
TCGGGACCAAGGGCAATCTCGGATATCTGGAATCATTGCGCCCTGTTTTTGAAAAACTCCACCTATCATATCCCAACCTACGAGTTCGAATCGTATGCGATAGGTTTCCCGATCTTGGCAGTATTCCACAAGAACATATTCGCTGGAGTGAGCAAGGCGAGGTCCAGGCGCTTGCCGATGTGGACATCGGCATCATGCCACTGTCTGATACCGAATGGACCAGGGGTAAGAACGGATATAAGCTATTGCAATACATGGCGTGCGGTATTGCGGTAGTGGCATCACCTGTCGGAATTAATCGCACTTTGGTCCAACATGGTGGAAACGGATATTGGGCGGAATCGCCTGACGAGTGGGTGGATGTTCTAAGCCGCTTGATCAAATCTCCCGATCTTCGCCGGGACATGGGACAGCAGGGGCGAAAAATGGTTGAACAATCATTCACAACGGAACAAGGTTGGCAGACTTTGAGTGCAGTGATCAAGCGGGTGTTGGAACTACCCGATTGATTTGTGAGGGACACTGGTATGGTAAAAATATCGAGTCTTGCAAAAGTGGAGTTTCTGCGGCGAGGGCAGCCGTTGTTTGAATCAGTAAGCCACTGTATTGTCTGCAATGGAACGGCACGCGACCCGCTGGTTTCGGTCGAAGGATGGGAGGTGATGTGTTGCCGTGATTGCGGCCTCGGGATTCTTGATCCTCGTCCAACCGCTCACTCGCTTAGTGCTTTGTATGATGACACCTATTTTACAACCCGCCAAGCGGCCCCATTACAAGCTGCCGCGGTAAAAAAGGCAATCCGTGGTGCCGGTCGAATGCTCCGTTCCCTTAAACGATACAAGTCTGGTGGCCGCTTGCTTGATATTGGGTGTGGGGCGGGCTACTTTTTAGCGGCTGCTCGTGAGGCGGGATTCGATGTGAGGGGAGTTGAGCCGTCTTCTTGGGGAATTGATGTTGCCCGTGGAATATTAAATCTACCGGTCGATCAGGTGTCGATTGAATCGGTTGAGTTTGCTCCGGAGAGTTTTGACCTTGTCAACTTGTCCCATGTCCTGGAACATGTGTCTTCTCCGCTTGTTTTACTTGCAAAAGTGAGGCAGTGGCTGGTGTCTGACGGTATTGTGGTGATTACACTGCCCAATCACGCGTCATACGATACCCGACGTTATGGAGCACACTGGTATGGATGGCAAGTCCCCTATCATTTGTGGCATTTTACGCCATCGACGCTGACGCGCCTTCTGAGCGAGCACGGTTTCCGGGTTGAGGCGTGTCGATTGGACTCGTCCCGTTATATCAAGGAGGAGTGGAAGGGTATCCCTGTTGTGCGCTGGTTTCGTCACCTGATCGCCAGATTCTATGCCGGCCGGGACATGACGGTGATAGCTAGCCGCGGATAGGAAATACTTCTGCATGAATTATTTGTAACTGCCGAAGCGCTGTATATGGCTGTGATTTCTCAGTGGGAATCTAAATGATGCGATATTGAAGAATCGCACCATCGAATCGACAGTCGCTGTAACATCAATCCCTTCCAGGCGGGAGGGTGGCACTGGGACGATGTGGTATTGCTCAATGATCACAGGATGTTATAATGCGCAACTGCTATTATGGAGCGTTCCAGATGATTAATGCTGAATGGGTTTCCTGCCATCGATGAGAGAACGGCCAAGAACGCTCGGGTCTGAGTTATCCAATGATGAGTTAAATTGTCTCATGGGATTGCTGCGCCAGAACAAATTCACGGGCAACCACCTTGAAATTGGGACAGCCGCCGGCGGCACGTTGGCAAAAATGATGGGCTGTTATGAAGAAGGAGCGCGCCCGCATTTTGTGGTCATTGATACCATGACTTATTTTGCAAATCAGCACGAGCTCGTGATGGCAAATTTACGAGAAAACGGTTTTGATCCACATTCCGTAGAGTTTCGTATCGGCAGGAGTTACGATCTGTTCAAGCAAGCTGAGAAAACGATGGAACAGTATGATTTCATCTTTATCGATGGTGCTCATAAGTGCCGATATGTTATGCAGGATCTTTGTTGGGCCCGGTTATTGCGAAAGGGCGGATTGTTATGCCTGGATGATTATACCCTGAATACCAGGGGTGTGATCGTTGCGGCAAATAGGTTTTTGAGGAAGCACGTGAACTATTTGAAGGTGGTCCTTGTTGGTAAATTCTTGGTCATTCGCAAATGTGATGAATCGGTGACTCCGGAGGTCGGCTGGGATGATTATTGTTATGCGACAATGCTTACCCCGTTGCTGCAGCTTCGAAACAGTATTGAGAAGAGAATCGGTCTGGTAAGAGACGGCAACCAATAGCGATTGGTGATCGCCGATTTTGGGGTGGCGACACCTTGGCTGAGACCGAGTAATGTCGGCTCAAAAGGGCGTGAATAAGGCGATGGGAATGATGAATGGTCGTGCCGCAACTCTTCCACGAGGTGGCAGACGGTCTTTGGAACACCAATTTGTTTATTATCACGGCTGGCGAGGCCGTGTCATTTCTGAATATGCCGATCCTGTCATTGTTGAACATTTTATCGCCATTCATGATGCCATCCGGCGTGGAGAGGCCACTGTCTTCCAGGATTCGGGTGGACGCGCGGTGGCCATGATCATGACGCTGATCCAGGGCCGCCCGGTTCCGTTGCTGGTCAAAGAAGACGATGTGGTACGTTCCGGACTTCGCGTCTTACTAAAAAGTCACCTGCGCCCGTCGCGCGCGCGCGTGACCTGGCGGCGGACACTCCAACTGCACGCCGCCGGTGTGGCGGTCCAGGCGCCCGTGGCCCTGCTGGAACTGCGCCGATGGGGCCTGCTGCGAAAATCGGTCTATGTTGGTGGCTATGCGCCGAACGCCGTGCCCATTGCCCATCTGCTGCGGGGGACTGGCAGGGCGGTCATTGATCGAAACGCTCTGCTTGCAACCCTGGCGCGCGAGCTTCGCACCATGCACGATGGCGGGTTCTATCACGGGGATCTCAAGGACGGCAATATTCTGGCGGAATGTCGCTCCTCCGGGTGGTCGATCACGTTCATCGATCTTGAAAACGTAAGGATGACACACCCCATCACGGAGAAGGAGCGCGCGATTGATCTGGGTCGACTCTGGCTGGCGTTGATGCCATTGACGGAACCGGCCGATCGGAAATATTTTTTGGAGCGTTACGCGGACGTCGCCCCTCGAATGGATTCTGTGTTATTGCGCCGGGCCGTCCTGCAACGAGTTGATGCGCTGCAGACCAGGCGGTTCAGCGGACTATCCGACATCGGCGCCAGACTCAAAGCGGATGTCATGATCCAGCCGACGTCTGCTGGACGGAAGCGCTGGGTGATCATGGTCTTAGGTTCCACGGCGGCTGCGCTCGATGCGGTTCCGCTGCTGACCGTTCTCCGCAGGGGATTCCCATCGATTCGATTAGAACTGTTGGGGAACAGTGAAACGGTGGCAGTCCTCGCGCATCATCCGGATCTTGATGACATCATCACGGTGCCCAGCCGGCCAGGGGCGAGGGCATTGGTGACGGCGATCCGATCCCTGCGTTCACATCGGTATGAGGTCACGATCGATATCACGGACACGATCTATTCAGCTCTGTTGACACGGGCGACCGGGGCGGGTATTCGAATCGGGTACCGGGTGCCCTCCATCGTGACAAAATGGCTCAAAAGGATCACCTGCTATACCCACATGATCATGGCGAAACCGGAACAGAGGGATCGTATCCAGTATTATCTGCTCGTTGCCAAAGCGCTCGGCCTTGATACTGACATCCCGACGCATCACTCTGATGCGAATGCCGATCGGACTCCGGTATGAAAGCCTTGATCGCCGCCGGTGGACGAGGCACACGGCTGCGCCCGATTACCTCCACCAGCAACAAGCATCTGATCCCGATCGCCAACAAGCCGATGCTGTTTTATGCGATTGAAGCGGTCGCCGAGGCTGGTATTCGGGAAATCGGGCTCGTCTTCGGCCCGGAAAGCCACGCGGCCATCAGCGGTGCGATCGCTCCATATGCGCGGCAAGGGTTGCGATTTACGCTGATGATCCAGGATGCGCCTCGGGGGCTGGCCCACGTCGTGCAACTTGCGGAGCCGTTCGTCGCCGGTGAGCCGTTCGTATTTTACCTGGGCGACAATCTGATGACCCAGGATATCCGGCAGTGCATCAGGCAGTTCGAGATGCAAAAGGCGAGTTGCCTGTTGGTGCTGGCCAAGGTGCGTGATCCCCAGCGGTTCGGTGTAGCGGAACTTCGAGACGGACGGGTGGTTGGCGTGGTGGAAAAGCCGGCCAATCCCAAAAGCCCGTATGCCGTGACGGGTCTCTATTGCTACGACCGGTCGATTTTTGAAGCGGTCGGATCGATCCAACCCAGCGCGCGTGGAGAACTGGAAATTTCTGATGCCCATCAGTATCTGATCGATCACGGCTTCACGGTCGGCTATACTGAAGTGTCGGGGTGGTGGAAGGATACGGGAAAACCCGAGGACTTGTTGGAGGCCAACCGGCTGGTGCTGGCGCAGCGGATCGGTTCGACCACTGGCGTTGTGCAGGGTGAGGTCGATGCGGACTCGACGATCGAGGGGAACGTGATCATTGAACCGGGCGCCCGCGTGACGGCCAGCCGGCTTCGCGGACCATTGATCATTGGGGCGGGGAGCGTGATCGAACGCAGCGTCATCGGCCCCTTCACCGCCATCGGGCCCGGGTGCCGGGTGACGAACAGCGAGATCGAGGACAGTATTCTGCTGGAAGGGTGCCGGATTACCGATGCGGCGGCGCGGATTGCACAGAGCCTGATCGGGCGCGATGTAGAGATCGTGCAGAGTGGCGCCCCGCGAACGCAGCACTTCATTATCGGTGATCAGAGCCGGATCGAATTGCCGTAAGCCGAGACGCCAAGGGATCAAGATGATCGAAGGGGTTGTAGTCAAAGAGCTGAAGGCATTGACGGATGACCGGGGATTTCTCATGGAAATGCTTAGAGCTGATGAACCGATCTTTGAGCGGTTCGGCCAGGTCTATGTGACCGGCTGTCGCCGGGGTGTGGTGAAAGGGTGGCACTACCACAAGGAGCAGACTGATCATTTTATCTGTCTGCTGGGCCGGGCGCTCGTCGTGCTATATGATCCCCGTGATGGTTCTCCGACACAAGGGAAGGTCGAAGAGTATTACCTTGATTCCCCACCAGGGACGGCGGCAAATCCGCCCATCTTGCTCAAAATTCCGCCGTATGTTTATCACGGATTCACCGCGTCCGGGTGCGAGGAGGCGAGGATTATCAACGTGCCGACGCTGCCCTACCGACACGCTCAACCGGATGAGTACCGCTGCGCGTGGGACAGCAAAGAGATCCCATATCAATGGCCCGCGGAAGTGACGCGGGGTGGGTGAGGATTTGATACGTATCTCCGATGGGGGGATTGGGGGGAGCAAGCGGCCCTCTCCCCCCACTCGAGTGAGCGCCGGTGGGTGCGAGCGGAATCAACGGCAGGATTGTTCTCGATGAGGGTGTTGGTGACTGGGGGGGCAGGATTTATTGGCAGCCAGTTTGTTCGTTATGTGCTCGAGCGCTATCCGGACTACCGGGTCATCAATCTGGATAAATTGACCTATGCGGGCAATCGGGAGAATCTTCGCGATGTCGCCCGCCATCCCAGGCACCGCTTTGTCAAAGGGGATATTTGTAATCGCTCACTGGTCACCCGATTGGCCGGAAAGGCCGACGCCATCATCAACTTTGCGGCCGAGACGCACGTGGATCGTTCGATCACACGGCCGGCCACCTTTCTGCAGACCGATATTATTGGCACCGGCGTCTTGCTGGAGGCCGCCCGCCGCTTGAACCACACGCGCTACCTGCAGATTTCCACCGATGAAGTGTACGGCAGTATCGCACGAGGTTGCGCGGATGAAGACGCCCCGTTGCGGCCCGGCAATCCCTATTCGGCCTCAAAGGCCGGAGCCGATTTACTCGTCCAGGCCTATGGGCGAACCTATAAGTTGCCGGTGCTGATTTCCCGTTGCTGTAATAATTACGGCCCCTACCAGTATCCGGAAAAGCTGATCCCGCTGTGCATCACCAACGGTCTTGAGGGACTGCCGTTGCCGCTGTACGGGGACGGCCAATACCGGCGGGATTGGATTCATGTGCTGGACCATTGCCGCGCGATCGACACGGTGCTGCACCACGGAATTCCTGGGAGCGTGTATAATGTAGGCGGCGGGCACGAGTTGGCAAACGTGGACGTGGTTCGGCAAATCGCCAGCGCGCTGAACCTGCCGGCCTCGGCTATTCATTCCGTGGCGGACCGGCTAGGCCATGACCGGCGGTATGCCGTCAACGACGAGAAACTTCGGGCGTTGGGGTATCGGCCGGCCGTGTCGTTTAACGAGGGGTTGGCCGAGACGATCCGGTGGTATCAGGAACACCGGGCATGGTGGAAGAAAATCAGGGCCGGAGCATTTCGCCACTATTATCGACAGCGCTATCCCGCATCGAAAGAGAAAAAAGGCGTGACCTCACATCGTCGATAGAGGATGAATTCATGATCAGAAAACATTTGAAAAACAAGAGAAAAATCAGCGTGCCTGCCGGAGCTTCTCGATCACAACAGGAGACGAAGCGGGCGTCAAACGGTCCTTCCGCCGAGTGGGCCGCACGCTTGAAGCAGAGCATTCAGAACGGGCAGGTGCGCGTCGGCATTATCGGATTGGGCTATGTTGGTCTCCCGCTGGCGGTGGAATTTGCCAAGGCGGGTCTTCGCGTGACCGGCATCGATATTGATACTGAAAAGGTGAAGGCCATCAAGGCCGGCCGGTCATACATCCAGGATGTGCCATCGAACGAGGTCGCCGCGCTGGTTCGGGCGGGCCGTTTGACGGCCAGCGATGACTTCGGAGTGTTGAGTGAGTTGGACGCGGTGTCGATTTGCGTCCCCACGCCGTTGCGCAAGACGAAGGACCCCGATATTTCAATGATCTTGGCGGCGATGAAGGAGGTCTCCGGCCATTTGCACGCCGGTATGCTAATCATCTTGGAGAGCACGACCTATCCGGGAACAACGGAAGAGGTCGTCAGGCCGGAGGTGGAGCGACAGGGATTGTCGGTGGGGCGGGATGTGTTTCTGGCCTTCTCCCCGGAACGGGTCGATCCGGGCAATCCGACCTACCACACGAAGAATACGCCGAAGATCATTGGCGGCTGTACGCCGGCCTGCACGGAGTTGGCCGTGTCGTTGTATGCCAAGGCGGTCGACCGGGTGATCCCCGTCAGTTCCTCGCAGGCGGCAGAGATGGTCAAATTACTGGAGAACACGTTCCGGGCGATCAATATCGGTCTGGCCAACGAAGTGGCGATCATGTGCGATCGGCTCGGCGTGAACGTCTGGGAGGTGATCGACGCCGCGGCGACCAAACCCTTCGGCTTCATGCCCTTTTATCCCGGCCCTGGTTTGGGGGGGCATTGCATCCCGATCGAT
The DNA here is from genome assembly GCA_041484905.1 of Nitrospiria bacterium. Classification (GTDB taxonomy): domain Bacteria; phylum Nitrospirota; class Nitrospiria; order JACQCE01; family JACQCE01; genus JACQCE01. The sequence goes on along the minus strand of JBGPIL010000069.1, from coordinate 3,493 downwards.
CCGCTTTATTTATCATGGAAGCTCAAGACCCTGGATTATAACGCCCGCTTCATTCAGCTCGCGAGCGAGATCAACACCCAGATGCCCCATTATGTCATCGACAAGATCGCCACGGCGCTCAATGATCGGCGGCAAAGCATCAATGGCGCGCGGATTCTGGTTGCGGGGGTCAGCTATAAGCGGGACGTGGAAGACCTGCGCGAGTCGCCGGCCCTGGACATCATCCGCCTGCTGCGGCAACGGGGCGCGACCGTGACTTTCACCGACCCCTACAACAGCACGCTGCACGTCGAAAGTCCGCAAGGAGACGTGGTGCTCCGCTCAGTCCCCCTGCCGGGCGGCTTGGCCAAACAGGATTGCGTCGTGATCGTGACCGATCACCGCGCGTTCGATTATCAACAGATCGTGGATCAGTCCAGCCTTGTCATCGATACGAGAAACGCGACCCGTGGCGTGACCCGAGGTCGCGAGAAAGTGATCACCTTATGACGATCAAATATCTGGTCACCGGCGGCGCCGGTTTTATCGGCTCCAATATCGTGGCGGCGCTGGTCGCCCGCGGAGAGCGGGTGCGCGTGCTCGATGATCTGTCCACTGGCAAGGAGGCCAATCTAGACCCGCGCCGTGACAAGGTCGAATTCATCAAGGGCGATATCCGGGATGAGCGCACGTGCGCCGCCGCCATGAAGGGCATTCAGTTTGTCCTACATCAGGCCGCCCTGCGGTCGGTGCCCCGCTCTGTTGATGATCCGCTCTCCACCGATGAAGTCAACGTGCACGGATCGCTGGTGGTGTTGCAGAGCGCGCGGGTCGCGGGCGTTAAACGGCTCGTCTACGCTTCGTCGTCATCGGTGTACGGCGACAACCCCGCCCTGCCCAAGGTCGAATCGATGACGCCCATGCCGCGGTCGCCCTACGCGGTCAGCAAGCTGACGGCCGAGTATTATTGCCGTGTCTACACCCAGACGTTCGGACTATCGACCGTCTCTCTCCGCTATTTCCACGTCTACGGACCCGGCCAGGATCCGGGCTCACAATACGCGGCGGTGATTCCGCTGTTCATGGATGCGGTCAAGAACGGTCACACCGCAACGATCCACGGGGACGGCGAGCAGTCGAGGGATTTTACCTATATTGACGATTGCGTGCAGGCCAATCTGCTCGCCTGCACGACCCCCGGTGTTGATGGAGAGGTCTTCAATATCGCTTACGGCACCCGGACCAGCATCAATCAGATTTATGACGGGATTTCGAAATTGCTGGGTCGCAATGTTGCGCCACACCACGCGCCGCCCCGAGCGGGAGACGTGCTGCATACCCTGGCGGATCTGACCCGGGCCAAGGAACGGCTGGGCTACCGGCCGCAGACCGATATTGCCGCCGGGTTGGACAAGACGGTCCGATGGTTTGTGGATCGCGCCGCCGTCTGATCTCCTGGGCATGGCCGATGGCGGTCGCCGCGCTCCTGCTCGGTCCTGCAAGTTCGGCTTCATTGGCTGATGGCCAGCTAGCACGGCCTGCCTTCGCTTCCCCGGAACGGTTGCATTACTCGATCAGTTGGGTGGGTATTCCCGTCGGTGAGAGCACGCTGACCAGCCAGGGGATCGTCGATGAAGGGGCGGGGATGATCTATCATTTTGCATCGACGGCCAATTCCAACCACGTCCTCCGGTTGCTCTATCCGGTGAAGACGAAAATCGATAGCGTTGTGGATCCGGAACACTTTGTGCCCATTCGTTACACGATGAAGGGCCGCCAGGGGTTTCAAACCCGTACCAGGGAGCTTCGGTTCGACCAGGTCAACCATGCCGTTGAGTTGATCATGGACGGGCAGAGCCGCACCTATCCCACCGTTGCCGCCGTGCAGGATCCCTTGTCCGCGCTCTACTATTATCGGTTGACGGCTACGATGCAGCCAGGTGAAGTAGTCCGCATCCCCGTCCATGACCGTAAACGGCCCAAGGAGATCATCGTGACGGCCGGGCCCGTGGAACGCGTGGTCACGGACGCCGGGACGTTCCAAGCGGTTCGATTGAAAATCAAACAGGAAGAGGAAGGCATCTTCCTTCACGAAGGCGATATCACCGTCTGGATCACGACTGATGATCGACGATTGCCGGTCCGCCTGGAAGGCCGCGTGACCATCGGGACGGTGGCGGCGGAACTGGAGGACTATTCCGGTTCGCCGTCAACGCAGACGCACGAGCAGCCCTGACCCCAAGATCAGGAGCAGTCCATTGGCCAGCCAGGCGGCGGCCACTGGAGGCACCCTGCTTCCGAGCGCCATCGCGTACGCCTGGATGAGCGCGTAGGCGATGCTGATCAGGATCGCCAGGCTGATTCCCTGGGCCATTTGTGGCCTGCGCGTACCGCGCAGACCCAGCGGGACGCCGACCAGCACCATGAGCAGGCTCGCGACGGGAATGGCGAGTTTCGCGTGGTAATTGATCTCATACCGGGCGCTATCCAGGCCCGACCGGCGAAGCTGGGCGATGTAGCGACCCAATTGTGCCCCATCCATCTCATCGGGATCAATCACCACTTCTCTGAAGTCGGAGGGGATTTTGCCGAGATCGATCGGGGCGTGTTGCAGGGTTTCCATCTCGACCGATCGATCAGGATGAAACCGCCATCGCGTGCCCTGCACGATCCACCACCGTGAGTCTCTAAACTCGATGGAGCCCGCATCGAGCATCTCCTCAAGTTCGAACGACTCACTCAGCCGGTAGATCGAGACGCCGTACAGCGAATCCACGGTGGGATGCACCAGTTGAATGTTCATCAAACGGTTCCGGTCCAATTGCAGCCACAACCGATTCTGGCCGAACAGGGCCGATTCCTGCTTGCCAAGCAATTTGACATTCTTGATCCGTTCGGACTGACGAGTGGCCATGGGAATCACCGTCCAGTTTGCCGCTGCCAGCGCGCCACTTGTCAACAGACCGAAGAACAGAATGGGCGTGGCGATATACAGGGGGGAGAGCCCCAGAGTCCGCATCGCCAGCACTTCGCGCCGTTTGCTCAACAGGCCAAGCGTGACGATCGCGGCCAGGAGGGTGGCAATGGGCATCAAAATCAGGAGGGTCTGAGGAAGACGGAGGAGCAAATACGCCGTGAACGACTCGACGGGCATCGCATGGCCGGCGTAGCGACGAAGACGGTAAAAAACTTCGATCAGTTGTGAGACCAGCACCAGGGTGCCGAACGTCAATCCCCAGACGCGGAAGAATTCTTTGCTGAGATGCCGGTGCAGCAGCGACATGGGCGCTAGGGTGATGGGGCTGGCGGCCCGGATCGGAGTGGCAGTGTCGCGGGCGGTCGCCATCGCGCGGCGAACGACCACGCCAGCAGCCCGACGGTCAGCAGCAGCAACAGCGTGTTGGGCAGCCAGGCCGCTGCAAGAGAGGGCAAGCGTCCCGTCTGCGCGAACGAGGTCGAGGCCGTCATGAGCAGATAATACCCGACCACAACGGCCAGCCCAGCCGCAAAGCCT
>JBGPIL010000068.1:0-11004 GCA_041484905.1 Nitrospiria bacterium | reverse complement strand
GTCGGCGCCGGACAGCCGTCAATTGACCATCCAACCCTGGGAACCCGCGCTGATTCCGGCCATCGAGAAAGCGCTGCAGAGCTCGTCATTGGGACTGACGCCCGGCAATGACGGCACGGTCATCCGACTGTCGCTGCCACCGCTGACGGAGGAACGCCGGAAAGAACTGGTCAAGATCATCCACAAAATGGGCGAGGACACCAAAGTCATCATCCGCAACCTGCGCCGTGACGCCAACGACGAACTGAAGCAGACAAAGGGCGCGCCACTATCCGAGGACGCCGTGCGCGCCGCCCAGCAGGAGATTCAGAAGTTGACCGATCAGGCCTCGGTCAAAATTGATGACGCCGTCAAGAAGAAGGAAAAAGAGATCCTCGAATTCTAAGACCGGCCCGGCGCGGCCTCCGCGTCCGGACCGGTCCCGTTCCACCATTCGCTCCCGCACGACTACCGGTCACGCCCTGATGCCACCCGCGAGCATGACGGCGCCGACCGCCCAGATTCAGATCGATCTGGCCGCGCTCCGTCGCAACGCCGCCGCACTGAAGGCCCTGATCGGCCCCGCCTGCGAGTTGCTCGCCGTGGTCAAGGCCGACGGCTACGGCCACGGCATGGTCGAGGTCGCCCGGGCCGCGCTGGCCGGCGGCGCCGGACGGCTCGGCGTGACGACCGTGGAGGAAGGCGTCGCACTGCGCGCGGCCGGCCTGGTCTGCCCGATTCTCGTCATGGGCGTCATGGACGAGGCGGAAGCACCCGAGGTCGTCACGCAGCGGCTGACGCCGGCCATCTGCCGGGACCGTCAAATCGATGCACTGATCGCGGCCGCACGCGCGGTATCCGCCATGCCATCCAGGGCCCCGGTCACGATTCATCTCAAGGTGGATACCGGCATGGGGCGGCTCGGACTGTCGCCAGAGGAGTGCCTGCCCGTGCTGGAGCGAGCATGGGCCGCGCCGGAGTTGCAGGTCGAGGGAATGATGACCCATTTTGCCGAAGCGGATGCTGTCGGGTCCGCACATACGACAGAGCAGCTCCGCTGTTTTCGCGAGCTCCTGGATCGGATCGCGCCGCGTTGGCCTGGCCGATCTCCACTCATCGCCCATGCCGCCAACAGCGCGGCGTTGCTCACGCGACCGGAGAGCCGCCTGCAGATGGTGCGGGCGGGGCTCACGCTCTACGGACTCCTGCCCTCGGCGTCGTGCCGGGGCGTGATTGAGCTGGAGCCGGTCATGCGCTGGACGAGCCGCATCGCCCATCTGCGCCGCATGCCGGCCGGCCGGTCACTGGGCTATGGACGAACCTTCATCACCGCGCGGCCGAGCTTGATCGGCCTGTTGCCTGTCGGCTACGCCGCCGGCTACCCCCGGCTGCTCTCGAATCAATCCCTCTGCCTGCACCAGGACGGCCGGGTGCCCGTTGTCGGCCGGATTTCGATGGATTTGACGATGATCGATCTGACCGCCCATCCCTCGTCCGAGATCGGCGACGAGGTCGTCCTCCTGGGTCGACAGGGGAACGGCCGGGTGACGGCCGAAGAGCTGGCCGCCCTGGCGCAGACGATCCCCTACGAGATCGTCTGCAGCGCGGGCAGCCGGACGCCGCGCCGCTACATGGCGTCATCAACCGCCTTCCCGTCCATTCAATCCGGCACATCCGGCGGTTCCATTGGAGCTGGCGGAGCAGGCAGAGCGGGCGATCGCGCCGATCGGCGTCGCTGACACGCGATGTCGCTTAGACGCCGCAGCCGTCTAATCGCCGGAGTCGTGCTCTTCGCGACGTTCGGCCTCGCCCCATCGGGATGGGCCGGGATTGAACTCGCCCCCGCGCTGAGGGTGGCGCCCATTGAGCCTGGAAAGGGGACGACGGGACTAGCCGCCGGGCCGATTTTTTTTTACGAGCGGCATCCCTCCCGGCTGGAATGGGGTCTACGGCCTCTGACGTCATCGGTGCGCAATGACGAGATTAGCTATTATGAATTCGATCTGCTCTACCCGCTCCTGACCCAACGCAGCCGCCCCACGGGCGTCGACGGGCAGCTGCTGCAATTGCTCCGCTGGTCGACCATGCGAACCCCCGGCGGGAGCTCAACCGACTGGATGCTCTTTCCCCTGGTGGCCTATCAGGGGGAACAGCCGACGCGTCCCGGTGGTGGCGCGCTGTTCCCGCTCTATGGGTCGCTGCATCAATTCCTGGGACAGAACCGCCTGCAATTTGCCCTCTTTCCGCTCTGGCTGTCGCTGGAGCGTGATCAGATCACCCGCCGTTTTATTCTGTGGCCATTTTTTTCCTGGACCCGGCCCGCATCGGAGACCGCTCCACCGGTGCGCGGGTGGAAATTCTGGCCGTTCTATGGCGAGTTCATCCAGGCGGGGATGAAAGAAGAACGTTTTGTGCTCTGGCCCTTCTTTTTGCATCAGCGACTGGCACTGAACAGCGATGCGCCTCAGGAACGATGGCTGTTGCTGCCCTTCTACAGCTCCATTCACTCGCCGACGGAGCACTCCACCTGGTGGCTCTGGCCGTTGTCGTTCGGCCGCACGGTGACAACCGCGCCGCGCTACGAAGAATGGGACCTGCCCTGGCCGCTGATCCAGTTCGGCTCGGGTGACAAGCGGTCTATCCGGCGCGTCTTCCCCTTCTACAGCGAGGAGTCGCGCACGCGGACCGTTGATCTGCTCGGCAAGAGCCAACGCGTGGACTCCTCGTCGCGGATCATTCTGTGGCCGCTCTATCACTCGACCAGCGAGATCGGACCCGACTGGCGGCGCGATCGCGACCGGCTGCTCTTGCTGCTCTACTCCGACGTCAGGACTCAACAGGCGAACAAATCAGACGGCCGCCGCATTGATCTGTGGCCGCTCTTCACCTATAATAAAACGCCCGAGGGTGTCGTCAGATTTCAGACCCTCGCACCCATCGAGCCTTTTTTGAATACCGAGCCGATCACGCGCAACTACTCGCCGCTCTGGAGCCTGGCGACCTATAGCCGTGATCAGGACGCCGCGGAGTTTTCGCTGTTGTGGGGCGTGTTCCGTTGGACGGCCACCGAACGGGAACACCGGCTCCGTTTCTTCTTCCTGCCGTCGATCCACTGGACGAGAGCCACGCCGCCCCCATCGGACACCGCGGCCGGTCCGCCCGATTTGATTGATCCGACCAGTCCGGTTGATCCACCTGCTCCGCCCGATTCAATTGATCCGGCTGGCCCGATTGGACAAACGCCGTGAACGGGTTTCTCAACAGCATCGAGCGCGCGCTCCGCGCCACGGGGGAGGCGCTCTTTCTGCTCGCGGCCGCCACGTGGGAATGTAGGCTGGCTCCGCTTCATCTGCCGAAGATTCTCGCTCAAATGGCCGAAATCGGCGCCGCCACCCTGCCGATCACCGCCATGATGTCGCTCTTCATCGGCGGCGTGCTGTCGCTACAGACGGGCTCCACGCTCGCCGACTTCGGCATCCAGGGGACGCTGGGCGGCATCGTGGGCGTCTCGCTGGTCAAGGAGCTGGGGCCGGTCATGACGGCCATCCTTCTGACCGGCCGGGTCGGCTCGGCGATGGCCGCGGAGATCGGCGCCATGAGTGTCTATCAGGAAATCGACGCGCTCAAAACGATGAACATCTCCCCGATTCGTTTTCTGGTGATGCCCCGGCTGCTCTCCACGGTGGTCGTCCTGCCAGTGCTGGTGATTTACGCCGACGTCATCGGCTGGGTCGGCGGCGGCGTGGTCGCGGCCGTGAACCACCGGATCAACATCCCCTTCCGGCTCTTCATGCGCAACCTGACCGACACGGTCCATTTCGACGACATTGTCAACGGCCTGATCAAAGCGATGGTCTTCGGCGTCATCATCGCCACCACCTGCTGTTACGTCGGACTGCAAACCACCGGCGGGCCGCGCGAGGTCGGCCAGTCGGTCACCAAGGCCGTCGTCTTCTCGTTTGTGCTGATTTTGATGTTCGATTACGTCGTCACCCGCATTCTCTTTCTCTAGGTCTCCCATGTCCCTCTTCTCCTCACGCCAACCTCCCGCGGTCGCGGATGGCGGCGCCCGTTATCACGAATCGACGCCGGTCGGCATCGAGATCCACGGCCTCCGGCGGCGCTTTGGCGACAAGGTCGTGCTCGACGGTGTCGAGCTGGTCGTGCCGCCCGGGCAGACGCTGGTCATCATCGGCGGCAGCGGCCAGGGCAAGAGCGTGCTCCTCCGCCACATTATCGGACTGGAAACGCCCGATGAAGGCACCATCATGGTCGGCGGCCTGGCCAGCACCGACCCCGCCATGCGGGAACGCTACCGGGTGGCGATGATTTTCCAGTCGTCCGCGCTGTTTAATTCCATGACGGTCGGCGAGAACATCGGCCTCTGGCTGGTCGAGCACCACGTCGTCCGTTCCCGTCCAGAGGTGGACGCCATCGTCCAGGAGCGGCTCGCCATGGTGGGACTTGAGGGCACGGCGTCGCTCATGCCGGCCACATTGAGCGGCGGCATGAAAAAACGGGTCGCCATCGCCCGCGCGCTCGCAATGAACCCCGACCTGATCCTCTACGACGAGCCGACCTCGGAGCTTGACCCGCTGGTCTCCGACACGATCAGCCAGGTGATCGTCGATCTGAAGGCACGCCTGCATCTCACATCGCTGATTGTCACGCACGATCTGCGAATGGCCTTTTCCATTGCCGATCGGATCGCCATGATCCATGAGGGACGGATCATCGCGGACGGCTCCCCCGAGGCCATTCGCGCCGATTCCAATCCGATCGTGCAGCGGTTCATTGCCCATCAGAACCCGGCCCGGCAGAACCCGCATCGCCCATGACGCCAATTTGTAGTACAATCGCCCTGACGGATAGATGCCCCCTGGCAAGCTCGGGGTATTCATTGAGACATGCTGTCCGTGTAAAGTTCGCATTCACCACCGCCTCAAAGGCGGGCTTATCTGAGTCGCATCGCCAGGGGGCATCTACCCAGCGAGCAAGGCGAGCGAGAGGGGGAGGCTCCGTGCCGCCAGAGGCGGATGGAGGAGGCGACGCGAGCCCCGACAATAGGCCGCTGGCGCGCGCCCGGCGCTGCCGAGACGGCCGAGACTAAAGGAGGAGATGGTGCAGCACTCAGCCCAGGTTAAAGTCGGATTGTTTTTCATCCTCGGCGTCACCACCCTGCTCGTGGTCTATGAGCTGCTGGGCGGGTTCAACTTTCTATCGCCCGGCGCGGCCTACACCACCACGTTTCACTCGGCCAACGGCCTCAGAATCGGCGACCCGGTGCGGCTCTCCGGCGTCGACGTCGGCGCCGTCACCGGGCTGCGCGTGGCCGACAACGCCATCGAAGTCTCCCTGCGCGTCGACCGCGGCACCGTCATCAAGGCCGACACGACCGCCATGATCAAGTTCACCAGTCTGCTGGGCTCGAATTTTATCGATCTGACCTTCGGCACACCCGCCGCCCAACCGTTACCGCCTGGCGGCCGGATCGCAAGCCGGGAAGGGTCGGATCTGAACACACTGGTGGCCGAAGCCCAGGAGCTGGCGACGTCGCTGAACAAGAACCAGCAGCATTTTTTCAGCTCGCTCGACGAGGTCATCGGCAGCGAGAAGGGCGGGCTGAAGGAGACGATGACCAATCTGAACGGCCTGCTGGCCGACGTCCGCGCCGGCAAAGGCACGCTGGGCAAGCTGGCGACCGATGACACGCTCTACGTCGAGCTGAAGGGCAGTTTTGAGCAGTTCAACACCATCTCGCAGAAGATGGCGAGGGGCGAAGGGACTCTCGGCAAGCTCGTGACCGATGACACCCTCTATACCCGTCTGACGGAGGCGACGGACAAGCTGGCCGATATCACCCAGCGCGTGGCGGCGGGCGAAGGGACGCTCGGCAAGCTCGTGACCGACGATTCGCTCTTTGTGGAGACGAAGGAACTGGCCGTGAACCTCAATTCGATTCTGAAAAAAGTGGAGAAGGGCGAGGGCACTCTCGGCAAGCTCGTGATGGACGACACGCTCTACAATTCGGCCACGGATGCCCTGCGCAAGCTCGGCAAGACCGCAGAGACGGCGGAAGACCTGGCCCCCTTGAGCACGGCGTTGTCGGTGGGTTCTTTGTTATTCTAGGGTCCGGGGTTCAGGGTCCAGGAAAGAAAATTACAAACGATGCAAGTAACAGCTTCGTCCCCGTCTCCTTCTGGTCTTCCCTGGCCCTTTTCGCTTTATCCCAGGACCCTTGACCCTGGCCCCAGGACCCGATGCCTTCCATAGCCATCCACGCCGACGCGCTCAGCAAGTCCTACCAGCATTTTCAAGTTCTGCGCGATTTGTCATTCGAGCTGGAGGCTGGCGCCTGTTACGCGCTCTTCGGTCCCAACGGAGCCGGCAAAACGACGCTGTTGAAAATCCTCGCCACCGTTCACCGGCCATCCGGGGGGCGGTTGAATATCATGGGCCGGGATGCCGTCGCCGACCGTGCGGCCGTCCGCAGCCAGTTGTTCCTGATCGCCCACGGCTCCTACCTGTACGATGAGCTCAACGCGGTCGAAAATCTCCGGTTCGCCCTGGGGCTGCGCGGGTTGAGCCCGTCCAATCGCGACATCAAGCTCGCGCTCGACCGCGTCGGCGTCGGCGCCTTCGCCGATCTGAAGAGCCGCTACTTCTCGGCCGGGATGAAAAAACGGCTCGCCATCGCCAAGGCGCTCTTGGTCCGCCCGCCGCTGTTGCTGATGGATGAAGCCTATGCCTCGCTGGACGAGAAGGGCGTTGCCCTCGTGAACCAGGTGATCCGTGAGGTCACCCGCTCCGGGACGGCCGTCTTCATGACCACACATGACCGGGCCAGGGTCGCGGACGTGGCCCAGCGGGCCGGCGTGCTGCGCCAGGGCGCGCTGCAGGAGCTGCCGCTGACGGCCCTGACGGGATCGCATGAGCTTTTTTAGCGCCATCGGCTGGATCCTCTGGAAGGACCTGCTCAGCGAGCTGCGCAGCCGCGAGAATTTTTCCTCCATGCTCTTCTTCGCCCTCGCGGTGATCCTCATTTTCAGTTTCAGTTTCTCCACCGATCAGGAGGCCGTTAAGGCGGTGATCGCCGGCGTGATCTGGGTGGCATTCGGTTTCACGGCGATTATCGGATTGGGGAAATCCTTCGCGGTGGAATTACAAAACGATTGTCTCGAAGCGTTGCAGATCAACCCCATCCCCAAGGGGGCGATCTATCTGGGCAAACTGCTGGCCAACCTGATCTTTATCTTCAGCGTCGAGCTGCTCCTGCTCCCCCTCTTTGTGATTTTCTTCAACCTGGACGTTCTTGAAAAGTTTCCCATCCTTCTGGTTATAATGATCGGAGGCACGCTGGGCCTGTCCGCGCTCGGCACGCTCTTCTCGGCCCTGACGGTGCAGATCCGGGCCCGGGAGGTCATGCTGCCGATCCTGCTGCTCCCGATGGCGGTGCCGGTCTTCATCGGCGCGGTGGAGGCGACACGAGGGCTGCTGGGCGGGGAGCCGTTCAGCCTCTACCGGCCGTGGATCGACCTGCTGCTGGTGTTCGACGTCATTTTTATCGTGGTGTCGTTTTGGGTCATCGATTTCGTGCTCGATGATTGAACAGCCCTGGTGAGGTGGGCCTCATGTCCCGATTCATTCTCTGGTTGCGTAAATATCAAGGCTGGTTCGGCCTCGCCGGCGGCCTCTGCATGACCGTCGGCCTCTACCTGGGCCTGGTCATCTCCCCGCCGGATTACTATCAGGGCGAAGTCGTCCGGATCATGTACCTGCACGTCCCGCTGGCGCAAACGTCGCTGCTCGCCTATGCCACCCTCTTCATCTCCAGCATCTGGTACTTGTGGAAGCGGGATCCGATCATCGACAATGCGGCCCACGCCGCCGCGGGCCTCGGCGTCTTTTTCACCGCCGCGGCGCTGGTCACCGGCTCGATCTGGGCCAAGCCGACCTGGAACACCTGGTGGACGTGGGACCCCCGGCTGGTCTCCTTCACCGTCCTGCTGCTGATTCTCATCGGCTATCTCATGCTGCGCATGTTCATCGACGAGCCGGAGCGGCAGGCGCGGTTTGCGGCGATCCTGGCCATCGTCGGCGGCGTTGATCTGCCAATCGTAAAATTTTCGGTTGAATGGTGGCGGACGCTGCACCAGCCGCTCTCCATCTCGCCGCGGGGCGTCAGCTATTCGTCGGACATGCTCACCCCGCTCCTGATCATGGCCCTCGGCATGTCGCTGCTCTTTGCCTACATGCTGATGGTCCGCACCCAGCTGCTCTATCTGCGCCAGCTGCTCGAAGCGAAAAAGGGCCGGCTGCTCAGCCGGGTCCAATTGTGAAGGAGAACCGGTGACGGGGTTCTACCTGCGGTGGGCTGGGATCGCCGGCGTCGCCCTGGTGGTGGCCTGGCTGGCCGCGCAACACTACGATCGCGAGGTTCAAACCATCACGCCCGAGCAGTTGCTGCAAACACGGCCGGAGGGCACCGTCCGGGTGATCGGCCTGGTCCAGGCCGGGAGTCTGACCCTCGTCCCCCAGGAGGGTTCCGCCACGCCGCCCAACACCACTTCCCCCAGCACCCCTTCAATGATCCTGGCTGAGTTTGAGCTGGCGGGACCGGAGGCTCATCTGCTTGTCCACTATGACGGCCCCGCGGATGACAATCTCCGCGAACTGAAAACACTGGTGGTGATCGGTCATTTCACTCCAGCCGGGCCCGGCGGGCTTGACCGGCAGCGCTTCGAGGCCCACGACCTTGATCTGTTGCCAAATTACGGTTTTATTACCGCCGCCTATCTGCTGGCCCTGGTGCCCCTGGCGCTCTTCCTCTTCGGCATGGAACGACGGGTAGCGTTATTGTATACTGTAATCAAAGAAACCACGGCCTATCAGCCGGAGGCGGAGCGTTGAGTACGGGAAGGAAAATCGGACTGATCGTCAGCATCGCCGCGGTCCTGGGAGGGCTCGGCTATCTGGCGTTTGGCAATTTCGGCCAGAATCTGGTCTATTTCTTTACACCCTCTGAAGTGATGGCCTTCTCCCCTGACTATTACGGTAAAAAAGTCCGGGTCGGCGGGCTGGTGGTCAAACACAGCGTCAAGGTCGAGCCCGGCTCGCTGGATATGACCTTCGAACTGACCGACGGGGCGGGCACTATTCCCGTCAGCTTCACGGGCATCCCGCCCGATCTGTTCAAGGAGGGGCAGGGCGCGGTGGTCGAAGGCTACTGGGACCAGGGCCGCCGGTTTCACTCCAACATGATCATGGCCAAACACTCGGAAGATTATATGCCCATTCAGTTGAAACGGGCCGGGGTCGAGCTCCCCAAGAAGGATTTCCTGCGAACGTTGCGTCCGCAGTAACCAGTTGTCAACAGATGTCAACCGTCCACTCCGCAAGGAGATTGATGCGTAACTCCGATGGGAAGGACTGGGGAGAGCTGGAATCTTCGCCCCGACTCTAATGGACCAGCAGATGGTATCAATGTGTAACTCCGATGAGGGGGACGGGGGGAGAGCTGGAATCTTCCCCCCGACTCTAATGGACCAGCAGATGGTATCAATGTGTAACTCCGATGAGGGGGACGGGGGGAGAGCTGGAATCTTCCCCCGACTACAATGACCTTCGATCTTGTTGAAGTCGGCCACGTCGCTCTCATCCTGGCGCTGATGCTGTCGCTGGTCGGCATCGCCGCGCCGCTCCTCGGGCTGAAGAGCCGCAACGCCGCCTGGGTTGTCCTGGGCCGTCAGGCGGTCACGCTCATCTTTCTCCTCCTCGCCGTCGCAATGGGCACGCTGATCTACTCCTATTTGATCCGAGACTTTTCGGTCAAATACATCGCCGCCACCTCGAACAGCAAACTCCCCCTCTTCTACACCGTTGCCGCGCTGTGGGGCGGCCACGAGGGCTCGCTGCTGCTATGGGTCTTCATCCTGTCGGCCTTCTGCACCACCGCGGTCTGGCTCCACTGGAAAACCCAGCCTGCGACGATTCCCTACCTCATCATGGTGGAATCGGCGCTGATGTTCGGGTTTCTGGCCCTGATCATCTTCCTCTCCGATCCCTTCGAACGGATGATCCCCGCCGCGCCCGACGGCAAGGATCTCAACCCGCTGCTGCAGGACCCCGCGATGGTGATGCACCCGCCCATGCTCTACATGGGCTACGTCGGCTTTTCGATTCCCTTCGCCTTCGCCATGGCCTCCATGTTCTCCGGCCGGCTGGGGGAGGAATGGCTGAAGGTCACGCAGCGCTGGACGATCTTCGCCTGGCTGGCGCTGACCACGGGCATCCTCATGGGCGGCTACTGGGCTTATTACGAGCTGGGCTGGGGCGGCTACTGGGGATGGGATCCGGTCGAGAACGCCTCGTTCATGCCGTGGCTGGTGGGGACGGCCTTCCTGCACTCGGCGATGGTCCAGGAAAAACGGAAGATGTTCAAGGTCTGGAACCTCTTCCTGATCATTCTGACCTTTTCCCTGTCGCTAATCGGCACCTTTCTCGTCCGCAGCGGCGTGCTGACCTCCGTCCATTCCTTCGCGACCGACCCCGGCCGGGGGCTCTACATCCTGCTCTTCCTGGCCACGGTGATGTCGATCGCCTTCGGCACGCTCATCGTCCGCTCTCCCAAGTTGAAGAGCCCGATCCAGCTCGATTCGATCGTCTCACGCGAGTCGATCTTTCTCTTCAACAATCTTTTCTTTCTCATCGCCATGTTCACGGTGTTCCTGGGCACCCTCTACCCGCTCATTGTTGAGACCTTGGGCAACAACAAGGTCACGGTGGGGCCGCCCTATTACAACGCCGTCTTCATGCCGATCGCGCTGGGGCTGGTCTTCCTTATGGGCATCGGCCCCTCCATCGCCTGGCGCAAAGCCTCTCTGGAGAATTTGCGAAAGAATTTCCTCGTCCCGCTGGTCATCGGACTAGCCTTCCTGGCCGTCGCAGCGGCGGTGGGCATCCGCAGCCCTCTCGCCTTGGGCGGGCTGGCCGTGGTCGGGTTTGTGGCGTCGACCATCACGTTCG
>JBGPIL010000067.1:0-11029 GCA_041484905.1 Nitrospiria bacterium | reverse complement strand
CGGAAGAGACTGGCGGAGAAGGCGTGGGCGGTTAGTGTTGCGGTGATCGGCCGTGATCGTTATGCGTGGGGTCGCTCTTCTCGCGCATGTCATGCGGGACGACGACCTCCAGCGTCTGGCTCACACCGGTGCCGGCCTCATCCTGTGCGAAGAGCGTGATGCGGTAGTGCCGGCCGTCCTTGTCCTGGCCCTCTCTCGAGGCCTCGAGCGGGATCACCACTGAAAAATAGCCGTTGGCGTCCACGGTCACCTCGCCGACTCCGGTATAGATGTGGTATTCGTCATCGATGCTGTAGCCGACCTCAGAGAGCGTGCACCCGCCGGGGACCAGCACCTGACCGGTGACGGAGACCTCCTGCATTTTGTGGTTGGGCGGCCAGAGAATGGTCGGTCCAAAAGCGCTGATTGCGAATCCGGCTGTCTGATCGCAGCCCGATGGCACGGTGACCGCCAGACGGATGCCGCCGCCGGGATCGGCGAAGCCGTGGGCGGCCATTCCCTTCCCCCGAAGGGTGCCCGCATACGTTCCGGGTGGCGTGCCATCCGGCACGTGGAGTGTCAAGGTGGTGAAGTCGGTCGGTGTTGAATAGCTCAGAAACGTCCAGTCCGGAGAGGGAGTGATCCACCCGGCGGGCAGGTTGCCGTCCGTGACCGTATCGACGAACCAGGCATAATAGGTCTGAAAATCACTGGTGACCAGCGAGATTGACAGCGGCGTGGTGGTGGAGGCGCCGGCGGCCATCGTCAGCTCGGCGTGGGTCGGCGTGTAGGAGAGGGTGGCGGCTCGGGCGGGGGCGGCAAGGCACAGCACAAGGAGCACGCCTGCCCATGCAAGGAGCTGTGACCGCTTGTCCATGGCGCCCTCCGGTATGCCGCCTTTCGCCATTAATAATGGTAGCAGAACATGCCGGATCCGCAAGCGGAGTGGGAGGCGTTTTTCAAGGTAGGTGAAGGAGCGGAATGGTCCTGGAAAAGGGGACAGGCTACTTTTTCAGGATCCCGATCCTTTCTAAGAATAGCCTCCTAGCCAAAACCTAAAAAGTAGCCTGTCCCCTTTTTGTCGAGTCAAGATGGTGTTGAGGAATCAGGGGGACGGCCGGTGCATCGCGGCCCACTCGTCCGGGGAAAAATCATCCACCCGCAACGCCTCGTGACGTCGCTGCTCCGCGTCACGCACCAGTCCCGCTTCAGCCTGGCTGATCACGCCGCGCCGGACCGCCTCGTCAAGGAGTTGGTCGTCGTTCTCAGGCGATAGCCGGTGTTCATGAACCGCCGCCCGCAGCTTTTTCTCCACCGGTTCGGCTGCGATGACGGCGGTCAGCGCCACCTCCAGCCGCCCCAACCGGTCGTCTGGATCATTCGGCAGATAGATGCCGGCGGTCAGCCGATCCCGAACGGGCCCCGGCTCCATCAATAAGGCGGTCACCTGCTCACCCACGCGATCCTCCGGCGGCCGGAAGGGGCGACCCAGCGGGAAGAGCAATCGCCGCAGCAACCAGGCCGCAGGCCGGTTGGGAAGGTTGATCAGCAGCTCGTCCAACCGTTGTTGGATGGTGTAGAGACTATACCAGCAGGCCCAGTGGACGAGCGGCAGATCGGCGGCGGGACGGCCTTGATCGGCAAACCGTTTCAACGTCGCCGAGGCCAGATAGAGATAACTCAGCACGTCGCCCAAACGGGCCGAAAGCGATTCCCTCCGTTTCAACGACCCGCCCAGCGTCAGCATGGCGACATCGGAGGATAACGCGAGGGCTGTGCTCATCCGGGTGAGCTGTTGGCAGTAGCGCCGGATCGGTTGATCCGACGGCGCCGGCGCAAAGCGCGCGCCGGTGAATCCATGCCAGAGCACTCGGGCCGCGTTACTGACGGCGAATGAGATATGGGCAAAGAAGGCCCGATCGAAGGCCGCTGTGGCGCGCGCAGAGTCGGAATCCTCGGCCGCCTGCAGCTCCTTGAGCAGATAGGGATGACAGCGGATCACCCCCTGGCCGTAGATGATCAGATTGCGGGTGAGGATATTGGCGCCTTCGACCGTGATGCTGATGGGCACCGCTTCATACATGCGGGCCAGATAATTGCGCGGCCCCATGACGATCCCGCGCCCGCCGTGCACGTCCAGCGCGTCGTCCACGGCCCGGCGCATCAGCTCGGTCAGATGATATTTGACGATGGCCGAAATGACCGAGGGCTTCTGCCCCTGGTCGAGCGCGCCGACCGTCATCACGCGCGCCCCGTCCATCAAATAGGCGAGGCCGCCGATCCGCGCGAGCGCTTCCTGGATCCCTTCGAACCGGCCGATGGGAACTTTAAATTGCTTGCGGACGCGCGCATAGGCGCCGGTCGCACGAGCAGCCACCTTGCCCGCGCCGGCCGAGAGCGCAGGGAGCGAGATCGCCCGGCCCGCGGCGAGGCTCTCGACCAGCATCCGCCAGCCCTGGCCGGCCCGTTCGGGCCCGCCGACGATCCAATCGATCGGAATGAAAACGTCGCGGCCGCTCGTGGGGCCGTTTTGAAAATAGTTGTGCAACGGGACGTGGCGCCGGCCGATCGTCACGCCCGGCGTCTCCGTGGGGATCAATGCGACCGTGATGCCCAGCTCTTCGTTCTTCCCGAGCAGCTGCTCCGGATCGTACAACTTGAACGCGAGCCCCAGCACCGTTGCAATGGGGCTGAGCGTGATGTACCGCTTGCTCCAGTTCAGGCGGATGCCCACCACGTTCTTCTTCCCCTGAAACTCGCCCCGGCAGACGACACCCGTGTCGGTCATGGCCGCGGCGTCGCTGCCCGCGTCGAGGCTGGTCAGCGCAAAGCAGGGGACTTCCTCGCCGCGCGCGAGCCGGGGGAGGTAGTGGTTTTTCTGCGCGTCCGTGCCGTAGTGCAGCAACAGCTCGGCGGGCCCCAACGAATTGGGCACCATCACGGTCACCGCGCCGGTAATGCTGCGGCTGGCCACTTTCATCACGACGCTCGAATGGGCCAGCGCCGAAAATTCAAGCCCACCGTACTTTTTCGGAATGATCATCCCGAAAAGGCCCTTTTCCTTCATAACGCGCCAGACGTCGGGCGGCAGATCACGCCACTCTTCGTTGATCCGCCAGTCGTCCAGCATTCCGCAGAGTTCTTCCACCGGGCCGTCGAGAAACGCCTGTTCTTCAACCGACAGCGCCGGTCCGGGCGTGGCGAAGAGCATGGTCCAGTCGGGCCGGCCGCTGAAGAGCTCGCCGTCCCACCAGACCGTGCCGGCATGCAACGCCTCCTGTTCCGTCTGGGACATCGGCGGCATCAGCCGGCGGAAGAGCCGGAGCACCGGGCCGCTGATCAACAGGCGGCGCAGGGGAGGGAGATTGAGCGGCAACGCAATAATCGCGAACAGCGTCCAGGAAGCCAGATGAAATGGGGAACCCGCCGGGCCGGCAAGCGTGCAGGCCGCCAGCGGCAGGGCAAGGGCCGCCGTCCAGACGATCGCCGGCGCGCGCAGCGCCGCCAACCCCCAGAGGACCAGTACCCCAACCACGCTTCCGGCGAGGAGCATCATGCCACGACCCCCACTGCAGAGCTTCGATGAGTGCAGCTAGAGTCAAATGTAGCAGATTTTCCACGTGTTTGCACACGGTTGCGGCAGATTGACAGGCTGTTGAAGTTTGTTACCATGAACCGAAGGGACAGCAACGGCGAGCGAGAGGGCTTGCCGCATCTTTTTTGCGGAATCTGGTGACGCTCATGGACAAAAGAAAGTTCGCGAGGATTTCCAAACGGCTGTTTGTCAAGTTTGGCGCCAAAGATTCGCAGCATATCGGATTTACAGAAGATCTCTCACGGGAAGGGCTGTTTATCAGATCGAACGTGGCGTTCAAACCGGGGACGCTGGTGACGATCGAAGTGAACCTGCCCGACTCCAAAATCGCGAGCTTGAAAGGGATTGTCAAATGGGCCAAGGCGGTCCCGCCTGCCCTGCTCCGCCATGCGAAGAAAGCCGGCAACGGCATCAATCTGGAGCAATTTCCCGAGCTCTATACCCACTTCGTGAAAGCGTTGGAGCTTGACGCCGGCGTCATGCCGGACGAGGAGTCAGCGGCCCCGTCCAACAGCAGGGAAGAGAATGAACGGGCGGGTGGAATGGAGGCGGGATGTGACGAGCAGATGATTGTGAAGGCGTACGAGGCGCTGCCGGACCAGGATCATTATCAGGTCTTGCGAGTGTCTCAGACGGCGATGCACATTGAGATTAAACGGGCCTATTACACCGTGGCCAAACTGTTTCACCCGGATCACTATTATCATCGTGCAAGCCCGGCTGTCTTGGAACAGATCAAGACGCTTTTTTGCCGGGTCAATGACGCGTACCGGGTTCTCTCATCCGATGAGCATCGGCGCGCGTATGATTTTGAGTTGTCGGTTCAAAAACTCGGCTTGGCTAAGAAAGAGCAGACCGGTCGCAGCGGCGTCGAGCGGGATGTGCAGCTTGGCCGGCAGGCGCTCAAGGAGCAACAGATTACGACCGCGGTCTACTATTTTGAGCGCGCCGTGAGGGTGATTCCCGATAAAAGCGTCTATCACGATCTCCTGGCTCAAGCCCTATCACACTTGCCCCGGCGCAAACGGGAAGCCGAACAGCATTACAAAAAAGCGATCGAGCTCGAACCGGCACGGACCGAGTACTATTACCACCTCGGGAATTTCTACAAGCAGGAAGGGTTTCCCGCGCGGGCGCTGGAGCAGTTTGAAGCTGCGCGGGCCTGGGATCCGGACAATCATGACCTCCTGGAAGCCGTCAAAAGCCTCAAGCGTGGTTGAGGTCCATTAGATGTGGGGGCCCGTGCTGGAGATTTCGGAATCCAGCCGCCTCACCAACTCGGCGGCGCGCACAGCGTGCTGCTCCTTCTTCGTCGCAGCGTGCGCCCTCCGATGCCCCCACACCCCGAACGTTCCCCCGCACGCTCTCCGCCTCTGGCGGATCGCTGGGTAACTACTAACGTTCGCCCGGCTCTAACTACCCCCCACCACTTCAGCCCGGCACTGGGCACACAAGGTGAGAATTCCGCCGCCGCTCATGACCGGGTGGGTCGGCTCGTCATCAACCCCGCAATGCTCGCAGGGATGGTACTGCTGATCGGGTTTCCGCTGCTCGTCCGGCGCGTCATAGGGGCTCATAGCGGCCTCATCGTAGCACGCCGCCGACGGGTTGGGCAATGGCTTGAAGGGGGCGCCTCCCGGTGTTGATCTTTGTCTGTCTGAGGCATATACTGCCCCCGAAGGTATATCTTCCAAAGGACTGCCCGGCCTTTTTGAGGTCCCTTGCCAGTCGTGGATGTTTCCTGAGGGTGGATCGTAATGATTGTCTTGACGCTCCTGATCCTTTCCGTTTCCCTCCAGTGCATTGCCGCCTACCTTGCGCTTCGTCTGGCCTATTTGACCTCCTGGCGCATGGCTTGGCTTTTCATCGCCGGAGCCGTCGTCCTGATGGCTGTCCGCCGTAGCGTCACGCTGATCGGGGTATTATCGGGGGGATTGCCCCAGCCGTCCGACGTGCTCGCCGAATGGGTCTCGCTGATCATCTCCCTCCTGCTGGTGGCGGGGCTTGCCAGGTTTGGGCCGCTTTTCGTCGCAGGACAACGGGCGAAGGAGGAAACGGCGGCGCTGCTGGCGCGCAATCAGGCGTTGGTGTGGGCGCTGGCCGAGATCGTCTATGACTGGCGGCCACAGACGGACGAGTTGCAGTGGGGAGGCGAGTACACGCGCATTCTGGGGTACACCGCCGAAGAGATGGGCCGCGACACGGCGAGCTGGACCAGCCGGGTGCATCCGGATGACTTGCCCGGAGTGCGGGGTGAAGTTGAAGCGGCCAAGAGTGAGGAACGGTGTTATGAGAAGGAATATCGTTTCCGGCGGCGGGACGGCACGTACGCCTGGATGT
Organism: Nitrospiria bacterium; assembly: GCA_041484905.1. Lineage (GTDB taxonomy): Bacteria > Nitrospirota > Nitrospiria > JACQCE01 > JACQCE01 > JACQCE01. The sequence continues at coordinate 5,115 of JBGPIL010000067.1, read as the reverse complement.
ATGACCGCGGGGTGCTCACGCTGGACACTGGGGGAAACTTGGAACGTATTGTCGGGGTGTTCCGCGACATCACCGAACACAAGCGGGCCGAGGAGGCGTTGCGCGAAAGTGAAGAGCGCTACCGCAACGTGGTGGAACTGTCACCGGAGGCCATTTTCGTCAACCACGACGGGCGCATCGCCTTCGCCAACTCCGCGTGCGTGACGTTGCTGGGCGCGCACACGGCCGGCCAGCTTGTCGGCAAATCTCCGTTCGAAATCGTCCGTCCCGATGATCACGAGGAGGTTCGCGGGCTGATCAAGGGATTGCTGGAGCGCGGTGGATCCATGTCGTTGACCGAACGCAAGTGGGTCCGGTTGGATGGCACCCTGGTGGATGTGGAGGTGACCGCGTCCGCGCTGCCGTTTGAGGGCGGCACGGCCATCCAGGTGCTCGCCCGCAACATCACGGAGCGGAAGCGGGCCGAGGAGGCGCTGCGAACGAGTGAAGAACGATTCCGCGCGTCGTTTAAAAAAGCGGCCGTCGGGATGGGATTGGTGGATCCCTCGGGACGGTTTGTCGAGACGAATCAGGCTCTGTCCGATATTACCGGCTATTCGGAGGAGGAGCTGAAGACCCTGACGTTTGCGGATATCACCCATCCCGATGATCGGGCGGAGAATCGCGCCGTTTATCAAAAGATGATAGAAGGAAAACGGGAAGGGTTCGTGATCGAGAAGCGGTATCGCAGAAAGGATGGCACGACCGTCTGGGTTACCGTGAGCGTGGGAGCGATTTTCGACAGGCAAGGCAACGTTACCCATACGATCGGGCTGATCGAGGACATCACCGAGCGCAAGCGGGCCGAGGAGGCGCTGCGCGCAAGCGAGGAACGGCTCCGACAAACCATTCGCGTGTCCGACATCGGCATCTTTGATCACGACCACCGGGCCGACACCATCTACTGGTCGCCGATGCAACGGAACATCTTCGGGTGGGGTCCGGATGAACCGGTGACCCTGCCGGGATTTCTCGCATGCGTCTACGAGGAGGACTTGGAACGGATTCAGGAGGCTGTCCGGCGCGCTCACGACCCGGCGGGTGATGGTCTCTATGACGTTGAGCATCGGATTGTCCGCCGAGACAGTGCGGTGCGGTGGATTTCCACACGGTCGCAAACCTTTTTCGAGGGGGAAGGGGGCGCGCGCCGGCCGGTGCGCACCGTGGGCGCCAACATCGATATTACGGAGCGCAAGCGGGTCGAGGAGGTGGGGCGGGAATCGGAATCGTTCATCAGTTCGATGCTCGAGCACCTGCCGAACATGGTCTTCGTCAAGGATGCGAAAGATCTACGGTTCGTCCGTATCAACAAAGCGGGCGAGGAGTTGCTGGGCTATCCGCGCGAGGTCTTGCTGGGCAAGAACGATTACGACTTCTTTCCGAAAGAACAGGCCGACTCGTTTACGACCAAGGATCGCAATGTGTTGCAAAGCGGCCGTCTGGCCAATATTCCGGAGGAGCCGATTCGAACAAAGAACGAGGGGCTGCGCATTCTGCACACCAAGAAGATTCCGATCGCCGACGAGACGGGCGCGCCGCGCTATCTGCTGGGCATTTCCGAAGACATCACCGAGCGCAAGCGGGCCGAGGAGGCGTTACGCGAATCGCAGCGGTTGCTGGAGAAGACCTTTACCAGTCTCAATGACGCGATCCTCATCGTTGACGCGGACACGCGAATCATCACCGCCTGCAATGCGGCGGTCCATCCCGTCCTCGGCTACACGGAGGAGGAGATGATCGGACGCAATACGGAATTTCTTCACCCCACCAAAGAGCGGTATCTCCAGTTTGGGGAACTGTTCCGTTCTCAGCTGGATGCGTCGGGGATCTTCAAAGCGGAATATCAACTGCGCCGAAAGGACGGCCGCATCATTGATTCGGAACATGTGGTGACCGAGATTCGAGATGATAGCGGGCGACGCGTGAGCCTGGTCAGCGTCGTGCGGGACATCACCGAGCGCAAGCGGGCCGAGGAGGCGCTGCGGGAGCATGCCGAGCGGCTCCAGCTGCTCTCCGGGCAGCTGGTGGAAGCGCAGGAGGCCGAGGGGCGCCGGATCGGCCGGGAGTTGCACGATGATCTTGGGCAGATTCTCACGAGCCTGAAGATCTATCTGCAGACGCTTCCGGGCCGATCAGGCTCCTCATCGTTCAGCAAGAAGAAGGCGGACAGCCTCGCCCTGATCGACCAGGCCGTTGAGCGGATTCGCAATCTGTCGGCCGATCTGCACCCGACGGTGCTGGATGACCTGGGCCTCGCGGCCGCGCTGCGATGGCTGCTCGATCGCCAGGCCCGGCAAGCCGGGTTCAAGATACGGTTTATCTCGCGCGGCATGGAGGAACGGCTTCCGCCGGAGATCGAAGCAACCTGTTTTCGCATCGCCCAGGAGGCGCTGACGAACGTGGTGCGGCATGCCCACGCCCGGAACGTTCGGATCGAACTCTCCAGGCAACAGGATGAATTGCATCTCCTGGTTGCGGACGACGGCATCGGGTTTGATCCGGAATCGGTGCGCGCCGAATCGATACGGGGAAAGAGCCTCGGCCTGATCGGGATGGAAGAGCGGGCCTTGCTGGTGAAGGGGCGGCTCGACATCCGGTCCGCACGCGACAAAGGGACGGAGCTTCACGTCCGGATCCCGCTGTCGCAGACGAGAGCCCAGGTGCCGGGCGCAGAGCGTTCGCGGCCCACATGAGCCCTGTTCGCGTTCTGGTGGCGGATGACCATGAACTGGTTCGGGCCGGGTTCCGATCCCTGTTGCAGGCCGTCACCGGCGTGGAGGTGGTGGCCGAGGCGGATGACGGACTCCGCGCGCTTGAACTGGTCCGGACGCACCGGCCGAACATTGTCCTGATGGACATTGCCATGAGCGGGTTGAACGGCTTGGAGGCGACATCGCGCATCGTGAAGGAGTTCCCGCAGGTGCGCGTGATCATCCTCTCGATGCACAAATCGGAGGAGTATGTGCTCCAGGCGTTGCGCAACGGCGCGTCGGGGTATCTGTTGAAAGACGCCTCTCCCTCCGAACTGGAGCTGGCCATCCGGACCGTGACCCGCGGCGAGACCTATTTGACCCCGGCGATCTCCCGGCAGGTGATCGACAGTTATGTGCGGCGCCTTGCCCCCGGCGAGTCGCCGTCCGAGGTGCTGACGCCCCGTCAGCGGGAAATTCTTCAACTGATCGCGGAAGGCCTTTCCACCAAGGTGATCGCCGATCGGCTGCACGTCAGCGTCAAAACGGTCGAGACCCACCGGAGTCAACTCATGGAGCGGTTGGATATCCATGATGTGCCGGGTCTGGTTCGGTACGCCATTCGCGTTGGTTTGATCCAGGCCCAGTAAGTCTACGGCTCCCCGGCTGTTCCCGTTCTGACGATCTGCAGCCGTTTCTAATCGGGCTGTCCCTTTCATCTAAGGTATTTCCCCGTTGCCACTCAGGCCGGCCCTGATTGCTCGCTGCTTCATTCGCGGCTATAGATAAACGGTATATCTGGAAATCCGTTTGATGGTCATGAGTGTTGAACGCGGACCTCTCGGGGCAACGGCGGAAGGCATGAAGATGGGCCCATTGAAAATTCTTTTGGTTGACGATCATCCTGGTTTTCTGGAGGCGCTGGCCTATTATCTGTCCAAATGGCCGCATGTTCGGGTCATCGCACAAGTCGCGTCAGGGGGGGAGGCGCTCAAGCGGGTTCAGGCCAAACAGCCCGATCTGGTCTTGATGGATCTGGTGATGGAGGGGATGGACGGCTTCGAGACGGCACGCCGGATCAAAACGCTCGCCTCCCCTCCACGCGTTGTCATCCTGACGGTGTTTAATGAGGCCGGATATCGGGACAGGGCCGATGAGGCGGGTCTGGACGGTTTTTTGGGGAAGTCCGAAATCACCGCAAAGCTGATGCCATTAATTGGCACCCTGTTCCCGGATCGGAAGATCGTATGAGCGGCGGTGTGATATTGGCGATTGCGACCGGTGTCGTGCTCTGCGCCGGCCTCGTCTGGTGGAGGGTTGACCGCTTCGGTCGGCGAGGCGGGCGGCGAACGGCCGAGCTCCTGTACGCCGGCCTGGTCGATATCACGCCCGAGGTCATCATCGGCGTCGATGACGCGCAGCGTGTGATCGTGTTCAACAGAAGCGCGGAAGAGCTCTTCGGCTACCGGGCGGAGGACGTGCTGGGCCAACCGCTTGACCGGTTGTTGCCCAAGCGTTTTGTCGAGGCGCATCGCAGCCATGTCAACACGTTCGCCGCCGGGCCGGAGACGGGGCGCCGCATGAACGAACGGGGGCAGATCTCCGGCCGGCGAAAAGACGGCACGGAGTTTCAGGCCGAAGCCTCCATCGCCAAGCAGCTCATCAACGGCCGGATCATGTTCATGGTCATCCTGCGGGATGTGAGCGAGCGCGAGCGGGTGGTGCAGGCGCTCCGGGAGAGTGAACAGCGGTTCCGTGAATTTGCGGAGAACATTCAGGAGGTCTTCTGGATGGGCAATCCGGATCAGAACCGGATCGTCTATGCCAGCCCGGCGTATGCCACGATCTGGGGCGGCGATGGTCAGCAGCTGTACACAGCTCCGGGGGCGTGGTTGGAGGCGATCCATCCCGACGATCGCGAGCGGGTGCGGGGCGCCATTGCCAAACACCAGCCGTCGGGCCGTTATGACGAGGAATACCGGATCGTCCGGCCGGATGGGGAGGTGCGATGGATACGGGATCGCGCCTTTCCCGTTCAGGACGAATCGGGCCGGCGCTCGCGCGTCGTGGGCATCGCGGAGGACGTGACGGAGCGCCGGGGCATGGAGCAGGCGGTGCATCGGGCGGCGTTCTACGATGCGCTGACCGCTCTGCCGAACCGAAACCTGTTGTACGACCGCCTGCACGCCGTGATTCGGGAGTCACGCCGTACAGGCAAAGTGCTGGCCCTGCTGCTGATGGATCTGGACCATTTCCGCGAGATTAACGACACGCTGGGGCACAGCCGGGGCGACCTGTTGCTGCAGCAGTTGGGAGAGCGGCTGAGAAAGGTGATGTTCGACCGGGATTTCGTTGCGCGTCTCGGCGGGGACGAGTTTGCGGTCGT
>JBGPIL010000066.1:0-11102 GCA_041484905.1 Nitrospiria bacterium | reverse complement strand
GCAACAAGAATGTCATATTGCAAGACCTCGTATATTGACTTCGCCGGCCAAATGGACTGCAATAGTGACGTTGAGCAGGCTGGGCTGCAAGACACCGGCAAGACTTTAGGCGCATGAGCCTGTGGGTCAGATAGGTGCTGCGGCCCATTGTTCGTTCATCAGACCGAACGGTAACTTGGGCCGTGCTGCCGATAGCGGTGGCCAGAGCCCGCATACGAGGAAGGTGAACCCGATGAACGAAGCCACATGTGTCGTTGGCATTGATGTCGCTAAACGCAAACTCGACTTGGCCCTGCTGATCCATGGCAAGACCAAATCGAAAGTGTTCGACAACACCCGCGCAGGCCACGCCTTGCTACAGCAGTGGTTGACCGAGCGGGGCACACCGCCGGAGCACACCCACATTTGTCTGGAAGCCACGGGCCCGTACAGCGAGGCGGTGGCCATCGCCTTGGTGGAGGCGGGCTGGCGTGTCAGCGTCGTCAACCCGGCGCGCATCAAAGGCTTTGCCCAAGGGGAGCTGGCGCGGAACAAAACAGATCGGGCCGATGCCGCCTTGCTGGCCCGCTTCTGTGCGGCCATGCGCCCCAGCCTGTGGACACTGCCCTCCGCCGCCTGGCGCGAATTGCGCGGCTGGGTGGATCGGTTGCAGGCGCTCAAAGACATGCACCAGCAAGAAAGCAACCGGTTAGAAGCACACCTGGCAAGTGGACAAGCCCAGCTGGTGAAAGCGGTCCAACTCCATCTGGACTGGCTGGAGAAGCAGATGGCAGATCTTGAACGCACCATTGACGACCACATTGATCGGAACCCCGCTCTCAAGCACGATGCCGAGTTGCTACACAGCATTCCCGGCATAGGAAAGACCACCGTGGCCAAGGTGCTGGCCTATGCGGGTGATGTGCGGCGCTTTGCCAATGCCAAGGCCCTGGCGGCATTTATTGGCGTGACGCCCCGGCAGCGGTTGTCGGGCACTTCCGTCAAAGGCCGCACCATGATGAGCCGTACCGGGCATGCCGATTTACGCCGGGCGTTGTACATGCCGGGCCTGGTCGCCAGGCGGCACAATCCGGTGCTGAAAGTATTCGGGGATCGGCTGAGCGTCACGGGGTTGGCTCCCAAGGCCGTGGTGGGAGCGGTGATGCGTAAACTGGCGCACCTCATTTATGGTGTGATTAAATCGGGGCGGCCATTTGATGCAACGCTGGCTATGCCGAGGGTTGCTTTTCAAGACGGTATCTGACCCTCTAGATTATTCTTATTCGTTCTCCACTTTCTATTCTCCATTCTCCGCCTTTGCCCTTTGTCTTTCATTCAAAAATCGAAACTCGAAAATCGAAAATCCAAACATTATAGACCTGACCCCGATGGGTTTACAAGGAGAGGGCGGATTAGGGATTAGAGAGACAAGGCGGGGTAAAAAGCGTCAGGCGGGAGGCCTGAGAATATAAAATGGAGAGTGGAAAGTAGATGATATAAAGTGCGAACGGACGACAGGCGGGAGAATGGAAAATGGAACGTAGAGAGTAGATTGGGGGGAAGGGCTTCCCCCCGTCCCCTCAGGCTATCGCGTCCACGATGGTGTTGAACGTCGGGCTCGGACGCATGGCGTTGGTCGTCTTCTCCTGATTCGGATGATAGTACCCGCCGAGATCGACGGCCTTGCCCTGGGCGCCGAGCAATTCGGCATTGATCTTGGCCTCGCTGTCCGCGAGCTGTTTGGCGATCTTGGCAAACTTGGCTTGCAGATTCTTGTCGTCGGTCTGCTCGGCCAGGGCCTGCGCCCAGTAGAGCGCCAGATAGAAATGGCTCCCGCGGTTGTCGATCTCCCCGACTTTGCGGGCCGGCGACTTGTCGCTCTCGAGGAACTTGGCCGTGGCCCGATCAAGCGTGTCGGCCAAGATTTTTGCGGCGGCATTATTGGATGTTTTGCTCAGATGTTCCAATGAGGCGGCCAGCGCCAGAAACTCACCCAGCGAATCCCACCGCAAGTACCCCTCTTCCTGGAGCTGCTGGACGTGCTTGGGGGCCGAGCCGCCGGCGCCCGTCTCAAAGAGGCCGCCGCCGTTCATCAGGGGAACGATCGAGAGCATTTTCGCGCTGGTGCCGATCTCCAGAATCGGGAACAGGTCCGTGAGGTAGTCTCGCAACACGTTTCCGGTCACGGAAATCGTGTCTTGGCCCTCTCTGAGCCGCTCCAGCGAGAACCGCGTGGCCTCGGCCGGAGACATGATCCGGATGTCCAGGCCCTTGGTATCATGATTGGGCAGGTAGCGATTGACCTTCTTGATCAGTTCCGCGTCGTGCGCCCGGTTCTTGTCCAGCCAGAAGATTGCGGGCGAGCCAGTGGCGCGGGCCCGATTGACGGCCAGTTTGACCCAATCTTGGATTGCCGCGTCCTTGACCTGGCACATCCGCCAGATGTCTCCGTCTTCCACCGCGTGCTCCAGCAGGGCCTGCCCGGACGCGGAGAGCACGCGGACTGTTCCGGTACCCGGGACTTTAAACGTCTTGTCGTGCGAGCCGTATTCTTCGGCCGCCTGCGCCATCAGGCCGACATTGGGCACGCTGCCCATGGTTCGGGGATCGAAGGCGCCGTGCTGTTTGCAGAACTCCACGACCTCATGGTAAACCGGGGCGTAACTGCTGTCGGGAATGACCGCCTTGGTGTCCTGCAACTTGCCGTCAGGCCCCCACATTTTTCCCGAATCGCGGATCATCGGCGGCATGGAGGCGTCGATGATCACGTCGCTGGGCACGTGCAGATTGGTGATGCCTTTGTCGGAATTGACCATCGCCAGCGCCGGCTGCTTCTGATAGACCGCCTTGATGTCCGCTTCGATGGCGGCGCGCTGATCGTCCGGCAGGGTTTTGATCTTGGCGTAGAGGTCGCCCAGGCCATTATCGGGATCGACCCCCAGCTTCTGGAACACGGCGGCATGTTTTTCAAACACGTCTTTGAAAAACACCGAGACCGCATGGCCGAAAATCTTGGGGTCGGACACTTTCATCATGGTGGCTTTCAGATGCACGGAGAACAAGACGCCCCGCTTTTTCGCGTCGTCGATCTGCGCTTGGAGGAACTCGCGCAAGGCGCGGCGGCTCATGTAGGTGGCGTCGATCACTTCGCCGGCCTTCAGGGGCAGCTTGGGCTTGAGCACGGTGGTCTTGCCGTCCCGACCGGCGAATTCGATCCGGGCATCCGTCGCCTCGGTCAGCGTGACCGACTTTTCGTTGGACCGGAAATCGCCCTTGGTCATATGCGCGACATGCGTTTTGGAGTCCGGGCTCCAGGCCCCCATCTTGTGCGGGTGCTTCCGGGCATATTGTTTGACCGAGAGCGGCGCCCGGCGATCCGAGTTGCCTTCGCGCAACACCGGGTTGACCGCGCTGCCTTTGATCTTGTCGTAGCGCGTCCTGATCTCTTTGTCCTCGTCGTTTTTGGGATCTTCGGGATAGTCGGGCAGCGTGTAGCCCTGGGCCTGCAACTCTTTGACGGCCGCCTTCAACTGGGGAATGGACGCGCTGACATTGGGCAGCTTGATGATGTTGGCCTCCGGCATCTTGGCCAGTTCGCCCAACTCCGCCAGATCATCCGCCTGTTTTTGAGCCGGCGTCAGAAAGTCCGGAAAGCTCGCGATGATTCGGCCGGCCAGCGAGATGTCGCGCTGTTCCACCACTACGCCCGCCGCCTTGGTAAATGCGCTGACGATCGGCAGCAGCGAGTAGGTCGCCAGCGCCGGCGCTTCATCGACTTTGGTGTAAATGATTTTCGAGATCTTGGTTGCCATGGCTGTTCCTCACAGAAGGTGTTGATCGGCTAGGAGCTGTCAGAATAATGGATCAATTCACACCTTGTCAACAGAAGACGCACGGACAGGCAAGATGAAGGCAAAAGGGGTGATTCAAATGGTCCCACGCAGTTTCCATACACGCCATTGGCCACAGGAAGGGAAAAGCTGAAACCATCTAACCATTTAAATAGTAAATGAAATATGGAACAGGTCCCTGCGACCTCTCAGCGGCTCCCGGTTCGATACCCCCCTGGCAGCAGCTTACCCATCACCACCGGCCTCGCTGCTCCGGTGGCAGCAGGAACATTGTTTGCCCGGCCCTGCACCGCTTCGTAGGCCAAGAGCGCAAACGCCATGGCTTCAACCGCCCGGCTGTCGTAGCCGTGGACCTCCATCATGCTGACCCTCGCAGCCGGCAGGGCGGCCTGAAGCTGCCGCATTATTATTGGGTTGCGGCTGCCGCCGCCTCCAACAATGACGTCAGCGATCGGGCCTCGTCCACGAATGAAGCGCTCGCAATGGAGCGCAATCGATTCGGCGGTGAAGGCCGTGGCGGTGGCCAGCAGATCCGCCGTCGAAAGGGTCGTCCAGTATCGTCCAAACCGGGCCCGCATGGCGGGCAATCCGAAGGCTTCCCGACCGGTGGTCTTGGGTGGCCTCCGGTGCAGGTAAGGATGCGCCATCAACCGAGCCAGGAGTGGACGGCAGAGGCGCCCCCGGCCGGCTAAACGGCCGTGGGCATCCATGGCTAAACGGCCCCGGGTCCGCTCAGATACAATGGCATCCAGCAGCATGTTGCCCGGGCCGGAATCAAACGCCAGAATGGACTCTGGGCCTCCGCCCGGCTTCAGATAGGTCAAGTTGCTGATGCCGCCGATGTTGACGACCACACGCCCCCGAGTTGGATGACGAAACAGCACATCGTGTAGGAGTGGAGTCAGCGGCGCACCGTGGCCGCCGGCGGCCTGATCGCGCGGCCGGAAATCGGCCATGGTGGCAATACCGGTCCGTTCGGCGATGATCGACGGCTCGCCGAGCTGCAGCGTGGAGCGCAAGCGCCACCGCCCCTCCCGTTCGGGCTCGGGCAGGTGGCAGACCGTCTGGCCGTGCGAGCCGATCAGTCCCACGCTGGCGCGCGCCACGCCGGCGCGCCGAATGATCCGCAACGCGGCGGCAGCAAACTCCTCGCCCAGCCGCGCGTTCAACCGGCAGGTTTCCGTGACCGGCAGCACCGCTCCGGACGCCAGCCGCAGCAGCCGCTTCCGCAGGGATTCCGAATAAGGCGTGGTCTGAAACGCGACAAGCTTGAACGTCGGCCGAGGCGATCGGCCGCTGATCTCGACCACCGCCGCGTCAATCCCGTCCATCGACGTGCCCGACATCAACCCCACCACGCGCATCAACTCTCTGCTCCCATCACGCCGCCCAGCCTAGCCGAATTACAGACGTGAATCAAGAGCAAAACACGTAAGGCGTGAAAATAGAAAATGGAGAGTAGAGAATAGAAAAAACTGTGATCTGATCGAGTACAACGCACGAGTGGAAACAACGGGGGTTGTCAGGGGGGAGATAGTGGCATGGGGGCGTCGGAGGACGAGCTTCGCTTCCGCACGGGCCCCCATTAAAATGCCATTCCCCCTGACTCTAATTGACACTCGGAAAAATTGGGACGTGTCCCTATTTTCCAAGTGAAACAATCAATGGGGGGGGGTCGTCAGGGGGGCGATAGCGTCTCCCCCCTGACTTCAATTGACACTCGCAAAAGATCAATGCTATCGTGTGGCACGTTTTATGCCATTGGTCCTCCGCCATCTGTTCGTCGCACTGCCGATCTGTCTGGCCATCTTTGGAAGTTGGGGAAACGGGCCGGCCGCGTCGGCCCAAGAACCAATTCCCGTCGTCACCACGCTGCCCTTCCTCAAGGAATTCGTCGAACGGATCGGCGGGTCCTCCGTCAGCGTCGTCAGCCTGATCAAGGGCACCGAAGGCGAGCATACCTACACCCCGAAGCCGAGCGATCTCGTGGCCGTCAGCCACGCTCGCCTGCTGGTACAGGTGGGGGTCGGCCTGGAGGTCTGGGTGGCGCCGATGATCGCCGCGGCCAGAACCCCCCGGTTGACGATCGTGACCACCGACCAAGGCATTCCGCTCCTTCGCGGACAAGGAACGGAGGAGCAGGACGAAGACGGGCATGCCCACCCGTCGGGCAATCCGCACGTCTGGCTGGATCCGGAAAATGCCAAGATGATGATTCGCACCATCACCAACGCGCTGATGGAAATGGCGCCGTCCCAACGGGCGGCGTTTTTGGCCAATCAGGCCCGGTATTTGAAGGAAATCGACGAGGTTGAAGCCGCCATCAAGGAGCAGGTCAAACCGCTCAAAGACCGTCGCATTGTCACCCATCACGCGGCATGGCCCTATTTTGCCCGTCGATTCGGTTTTCAGATTGAAGGCGTCATTCTGGAGCAGCCGGGTAGCGAAGCGTCGGCAAAATCCCTGGCCGGCCTGATCCTGTTGATCCGCCAGAAACACATCAAGGTCATCGCCATGGAACCGCAGCTCAATGCCAAGGTGGCCCAGACCCTGGCGGAGGAAACCGGCGCCACGCTCGTCACCCTGACGCCGCTGCCGGGAGCGCTGCCAGGCACGGAGACGTACCTCGAGATGCTGAACTATGACGCCCGGCAACTGATCGACGCGTTGAGCCGCCCCTGACATGAACACCGCGGCAGCCGGGCCGGGCGTCACCGTCCCTATTATCGCCTTTGATCACGCCAGTTTCGCCTACAACGGCAAACCGGCCCTCGACGCGCTGACTTTTTCCATCATGCCCGGTGAATTTCTTGGCATCATTGGCCCGAATGGCTCCGGGAAGACGACCCTGCTCAAAGCGCTGCTGGGATTGATCGCGCCGACGACGGGCCGGGCGACCATCTTCGATTGCACCTGTCACACCCTGCGCTGTCATCACCGGGCCAAGATCGGCTATCTGCCCCAACGCAGCCATCTCGACCCACACTTTCCCATTACCGTCTTCGAAACTGTGCTCATGGGGCGGTACGGGGCCCTCGGCCTCTTCCATCGGCCGGCCGCCGCCGACCGGGAGTTGGCCAACGCCGCGCTCCACGATGTCGGACTGCTGGAGTTGAAGGACCGGCCGCTGGGACAACTCTCCGGCGGCCAGCAGCAGCGGGTCCTGATCGCCCGCGCACTGGCGCAGCAACCGCAAGTCTTGCTGCTGGACGAACCGACGACGGGGATCGACGCGCCGACCCAGACGGCCCTGCTGTCACTGATCCGCCGTCTGCACCAGGAACGGAATCTGACCGTGCTCTTTGTCACCCATGACATCAACGTCGTCAGCCCGGTCGTGGACCGGCTCGCGCTGCTCAACGGCCGTTTAGTCGCCATCGGGCCGCCGGCCGACGTGCTGACCAAGGAGACGCTGGCCGCCGTGTATGGCGAGGCGGTCATCGTGACGAATCACGGCGGCGGCTCCTACGTGATTGTCGCGGATCACCACCATGCTTGACCTGTTCGCCTATAGTTTTATGCAACGGGCGCTCGCGGCCAGCGTGATCGTCGGCACGCTCTGCGCCGTCATCGGCGTCTTTGTGGTCCTGCGCGGGCTGGCGTTTGTCGGCGCGGGGACGGCCCACTCCGCCTTTGCGGGGGTGACCTTCGGCTATCTCATCGGCGTCAATCCGATGGCGATGGCATTGGCCTTCGGCCTCGGCACCATCTGGGTCGTCCACGTGCTCTACCAACGGAGCCGGACGGCGTTCGACATCTCGGTGGGAATCTTCTACGCGGCGAGCCTGGCGCTGGCGATCTTCTTCATCGGCCTGATGCGCACCTATAATTCGGAGGTCTACGGCTATTTATTCGGCAGCATTCTCTCCGTGACGTCTTCGGACCTGTGGGTGATCGGTCTGCTGAGCGCGGCGGCCCTGACCTGCATTGCGGTGTTTTTCAAAGAACTTCACTTTATCGCGTTCGACCAGGAGATGGCCGAGGCCTCCGGCATTCCCGCCACGCGTATTTTCTTCCTGCTCCTGAACCTGGTGGGACTGACCATCGTGGTCGCGCTCAAAGCGGTGGGCGCCCTGCTGGTCTTCGCGCTGCTGATCATTCCCGCCGCCGCCGCCTACCAGTTCGCCCGCCGCCTGTGGACGATGATTCTCGGCGCGGTGGCGTTCGGGCTGGCGTCCACAATCGGGGGGCTGCTGCTCTCCTACGCGTTCGATCTGCCGTCGGGGTCGACCATCACGCTGCTGGCGACGGCGTTGTTTTTCCTTGCGGTGCTCGTGTCACCCAAGCGGTAATCCGGCGCCCGCCGTCACCACTCGTTGTACGACGTCCCGTTGAGCGCCACCCGATCGCTGCCGCTGTGGACGTCGTAGACGCCGCTGTCCCCCTCCGCGCCCGTCGCGTACATTTCCACCCAACTGTCCGAGGTCTCGGTAAACGGATCCACGGGGAGCTTCCGCAGATAGTCTTTTTCGACCAGTTCAGGCAGATTGGCGGGGTACTGGCCATGGTCGGCATAATACTTGTCCATCATGTCGCGCATGACAAACAAATCCTCGTGCAGGACCGCTTCCCTGGCTTTCAGCACGGACATCCGATAGGACGGCACGGCAAGCGTGGCCAGAATCCCCACGATGCTCACCACCACCATTAATTCAAGCAGCGTGAATCCCGAGGCGCTCGACAGGCGCGAAGAGCGCCCCTGGTGCGGCATGGTGTGCATGCGCTTCATCGTACCATCGGCTCCGGGTCCTGTCGAGTGACAAAGGACGTCAACCCCTCGCGCTCCAGGCGGCGGGCCAATCCCTCCGCATCGGCGATGGTCGCCACGCGGCCCACGCGGACGCGGTAATAGATCGTCTCGTTCAATCGGATCGATGACAGAACCACATCCGCATAGCGGCCGCTCAGCCGTTGCTGCAGGGCGTGGGCGGAGGCCGCCTCGACAAACGCGCCGATCTGCACGGTATACGCCGACTCCGTGCCCGCCGCCGATGTGGGGACTGCCACTCGATCCAGCCTGACCCGTGTCGTGCCGTTCGAGAGCATATCCAGGTCGGTGGCCGCCGCCAGTGATACATCGATGATGCGCCCGCGGACGAAGGGCCCCCGATCATTGACCCGAACCGTGACCGACCGGCCGTTGGCAAGATTGGTCACCCGCAGGCGGGTTCCAAAAGGGTAGAGCCGATGCGCCGCGGTATAAGTGTGCATGTCGTAGCGCTCCCCGTTGGCGGTCAATTGACCGTGAAAGGGCTCCCCATACCACGACGCGACGCCCACCTCCTGATCGCGGAGCACCGGCGTGACAGTCGCGCACGCGGCCGCCGCCAGCAGCACAAGGACGAGCGACCCTGCACGGCGCCGGCATGGGAACCGGCCGCTCTTCCGTTCTGTGATCATGGGATCAGTCCTCAGGGCCGGACATCAGGGTCGAAGCCGGACGACACGCACCCGGCAGGTCGGACAATAGCCGCGGGCCGTCAGTGGAGTCCGGCAAATGGCACACCACATCGTCCTCCGTTCGGCGGTTCGCCGGTCGCCGCGTCGACGCTCAACCGCCCGCCGTTCCTGCTCTCGCCGGTCCGGCGTCGTCTGACGCCGCTCAGCCCGGCGCCGCTGGGGAGCAGGCGGCCGGGTCATGGGGCCCGGTCATGGCCGGCCGCTTCCACCGGCCCGGTGTGCCTCGGGGAGCGACCGGCGGCCGCCCACAGACCCGTGTGACGGGCTCGCGCCCCGGCTTGAACGCTCCTGAGCGTCTCTTGATATTTGTCATTCGGCGGGAAGATTTTCACCACGGCCAGTCCCTGACGGACCAGTTCGGCGTTGACGAACACCTCATCCACAAACAGGTAGGCGAGCCGACGCTGATAGCGGTCACACGGCTCGCGATCGGCTTCAAGCCTGACCCGATGCCCCTCCACCAACCGGCGATTGAGCGCCGACGCCTCTTCGGCGAACGGTTCCGGCGCGTAGACCCATCGGCCCTCGCGCCGCACGCGCACCTCCGGCGTATCGATGCCGATATAACGAACCCGCTCACCCGACGCCAGCTGAACGGTATCCCCGTCGATAACTTCCTGAACCACGGCGACGCCGCCGACGGGCGTGCAGGCGGCATCAAGACGAGCATGACGAGAGGGAAAACCCGACGAGACAATCCACCACGATACGACAACGACGCACGCCCCCACGCCGCCGATCCGAACCAAGCGGCGCCGAATCGTTTGGATGATGGGGCGGCTCACAACGAGACGAGTTGCTTGCCCTCCCGCCGCACCCATTGATCCAACACTTTGCGCGCCGCGGGTCCGACACCCACGAATCGAAGGCCCACGCCCGCCGATGGTGTGCCGGGCTGGCTGTTCCGCTTCCAGACCACTTCGCAGGTGCAACTGACCGTGGTCTTCCGATCGGGCAGGACAAACTCCACGGGAAATTGGTCGCCGGGCTTGAGCCGTTTCGGCGTCGAGAGCATCAGGCCTCCAAGGCTCAAATTCTCCGCGTAGCCGATGAAAATCCGTTCATACCCTTTGCCACGCACCTCCAGAACCAGCAAGGGCGACGGCAGCCAGTACCGATGATCGCGGGAGACAAACGAACGTGCCTTGCGTACCGGCGCGGCCGGGGACGCCAGCGGCCGCGGTTTGGTCATCGACCGACGCGATGGCGGGCGTTTACCGCTCATCAATGAACGGCAGCAGGGCGGTGACGCGCGCCCGTTTGATGGCCAGGGTCAATCGGCGCTGGTGCTTGGCGCAGGTGCCGGAGACGCGCCGGGGAACGATCTTCCCCCGCTCGGACAGATAGTTCCGCAACATGGACGAGTCTTTGTAGTCGATATACGGCGTTTTATCCACGCAAAACCGGCACACCTTCCGCCGGAGAAAGCGGGACTCGCCGCCGTCTCGGCCCTCCCGGCCGCCTCGTACCGTGTCGTGCTCCCGTTCCCGTTCTCGCTCTCGCACAGCCATGCTCACCCCAATTCGTTCTTGATGCGGTGCTGACGCGCCCTCACACGCTCGGCGCGATTAAAAAGGAACATCATCCTCAACGGGCGCCTCGTCCGGCGCCACGGCCCCGCCCGCTTCCTCGTTCGCTCCGCCACCCGCTCCCTGCCGCTTCGGCAAGAAACGCACCTGTTGGGCGACGACTTCGTGCTTGCTGCGCTTCTGGCCCTCTTCCGTCTCCCAGCGCCGTTCTTGTAACCGGCCGTCCACAATCACGCCGTTGCCCTTGCTCAGGTACTGCCCGCAGGACTCGGCCTGCTTGCCG
>JBGPIL010000065.1:0-11531 GCA_041484905.1 Nitrospiria bacterium | reverse complement strand
CGTCACGCCGGCGGCTTGATGGCGCGCCGCCTGTTGCCCGCCATGATCGGCGTGCTGATGGTCATCGGCTGGTTCAGGTTGGCGGGCCAGCATGCGGGGCTGTACGAGACTGAATTTGGGACCGCGCTGCTGGTCGTCGCATGCAGCGTGATTCTGGGCGCGCTGGTCTGGTGGAACGCCGGGCGGCTCAACCGGATGGAGGGCGAGCGCAAACAGGCGGAAGAGGCGTTGCGCAAGTCGGAAGAAAAGTACCGCACGCTATTCGATTCCATTGACGTCGGCGTGTGTACCATCGAAGTGCTGTTCGATGGCAACGAGAAGCCGGTTGATTACCGCTTTCTGGAAGTCAATCCGTCGTTTGAGAACCAGACGGGGATTCAACACGCGCGGGGCAGAAGAATGCGCGAGATTGCCCCCCTGCACGAAGAGCACTGGTTCGAAATGTACGGCAAGATCGCCTTGACGGGCCAAGCCGCGCGCTTTGAAAACCAGGCCGCGCAACTGCACCGCTGGTATGACGTGTATGCGTTCCGCATCGGAGACCCGCAGGACAGACACGTCGCCATTCATTTCAAGGACATCACCGAGCGCAAGCAGGCCGAGGACGCGATGCGTACACTCAATGCTCAGCTCGAAATGGCCAATAAAGAACTGGAGGCCTTCAGCTATTCCGTCTCCCACGATCTTCGCGCGCCGCTGCGCGGCATTGACGGCTTCAGCCAGGCGTTGCTGGAAGATTACGAAGTCCAGCTCGATGACCAAGGCAAAGATTACCTCCGCCGCGTGCGGGCGGCGAGCCAACGGATGGCGCAGCTCATCGATGACATCCTGAATCTTTCGCGCGTCACGCGCAGCGAGATGCAGATTGGAACGGTCGACTTAAGCGGCCTGGCCCAGACCATCGCGGCGGAACTGCAGGCGCAGCAGCCTGACCGCCGGGTGACGCTCAAGATCCAACACGGCGTTACGGGTAAAGGGGATGGGCGGCTGCTTCGGCAGGCACTGGACAATCTGCTGGGGAATGCCTGGAAATTCACGTCAAAACAACCGGCGGCCACGATCGAATTCGGCGTCATGGCGGCGGCTTCAAACGGGGGCGCACCCGCCTACTTCGTCCGGGACAACGGCGCCGGGTTTGACATGACGTATGCCGGCAAACTGTTCAGCGCCTTCCAGCGATTGCACGCGGTCACCGAGTTCCCGGGAACCGGCATCGGCCTGGCGACCGTGCAACGCATTGTTCACCGTCACGGCGGCCGAGTCTGGGCGGAGAGCACAATGGGACAAGGGGCCACGTTTTATTTTACGCTGTAACGAGTGACCACTAAACGCTCACAGCCGCATTGGAGGCCTCCATGCACAACAATACGATCCTGCTGGTGGAAGACAATCCCGATGACGAAGCGCTCACGATCCGGGCGCTCCAGAAAAACAAGATCAAGAACAACGTCGTCGTGGCTCATGACGGGGCGGAGGCGCTGGATTACCTCTTCGGCACCGGCGCCTACGCCGGTCGGAACGTCACGGACGTTCCGGAGATCATCCTGTTGGATTTAAAATTGCCCAAAGTGGACGGCTTCGAGGTGCTGAGCCGGCTCCGTGCCGATGAACGGCTGCGCCTGATCCCCGTGGTCATTCTGACGTCATCAAAAGAACAGCAGGACCTGGTCAAGGGTTACAAGCTCGGCGCCAACAGCTACATCCGCAAGCCGGTCGATTTTTCAGAATTTACCGAGGCGGTCCGTCAACTGGGGCTCTACTGGCTGATTTTGAACGAGCCTCCGCTTGGGAGGCGCACCTAATGGCTATTCCGCTCCGGCTGTTGTTGATCGAGGATTCCGAAGACGACGCGCTGCTGGTCACCCATGAACTTCAGCGCCACGGGTATGAATTGGTCTACGAGCGCGTGGAGAGCTATGCCGCCACCAATGACGCGCTCGACCGGAGCGGGTGGGATCTGATCATTTCCGACTATTCGATGCCTCAATTTAGCGGCCTGGCCGCCCTGGCGCTGGTGCAGGCAAAGGGGTTGGATGTGCCATTTATTCTCATGTCCGGCACAATCGGCGAGGAGATCGCCGTGGAGGCGATGAAGGCCGGCGCGCACGATTACATCATGAAAAACAGCATGACGCGGCTGCCCCAGGCGATCGACCGGGAGCTGCGCGAGGCCAAAATGCGCCAGGATCGCAGGCAAGCGCAGGAAATCATCGACTATATGGCCTATCATGACCCGCTGACGGCCCTCCCCAACCGCGCGTTGCTCCATGAGCAGCTTCAACAGGCGATCAAGCTGGCGCAGCGGGAGCACAAGACGGTGGCGTTGCTGCTCCTGGATCTGGACCGCTTCAAGGAAATCAACGACACCCTGGGCCATGCGCGGGGCGACGCCGTGCTGCAGCAGGTCGGCCACCGGCTGAAGGAGGCCCTGCGCGAGTCGGACATGGTCGCCCGTCTGGGCGGCGATGAGTTTGCGATCATGCTGCCGCTTTCATCGCCGGATCACGCCCACATCGTGGCCCGAAAAGTTCTCTCCGCCCTGGAAGCGCCGTTCATCATGGAAAAACTCCCGATCATGGTTGAGGCCAGCATCGGCATCGCGCTGCATCCCGATCACGGCGACACGGTCGAAGAGCTCATCCAGCGGTCGGATATCGCCATGTATATCGCCAAACGCCACAAGAGCGGCTTTGTCCTCTACGAACCGGCGCTGGACCAGCACAGTCCCCGGCATCTGACGCTGATGGCCGAACTGCGCCAGGCGATCGATCAGCGCCAGCTGCGCCTCTATTATCAGCCAAAGGTCGATCTCAAAACCGGCCGGATGACCGGCGTGGAGGGATTGCTGCGCTGGCAGCACGCCGAGCACGGCTTCATTCCGCCGGACCAATTCATCGCGCCGGCCGAGCAGACCGGCCTGATCTTCCCGTTGACGCGTTTTGTCCTTGAAGAGGCGACCCAGCAATGTCGCGCCTGGCGTCAGGGGGGCCTCAATATCTGCACCTCGATCAATTTGTCGGCCCGCAACCTGCAGGATCCCACCCTGCCCCGGCAAGTGGCCGAACTGGTGGCCGCGCGCGGCCTGGAACCCTGCGGCCTGGAATTGGAGCTGACGGAAAGCGCGATCATGATGAACCCGGCCCGCGCCCTCGAGGTGCTGACGCAGCTTCACGAGATGGGCGTCCTCCTGACCATCGATGACTTCGGCATCGGCTATTCTTCGCTCGCCTATTTGCAACGATTGCCGATCAGCACGATCAAAATCGACAAATCGTTCGTGCTGAATATGGTGTCGAATGACAATGATCGCGTGATCGTCCGCTCCACGATCGATCTTGGTCATAATCTGGGTTTAAAGGTCGTGGCCGAAGGGGTGGAGAATCAGGTGATCTGGGAGGAGTTGATCGCTTTCGACTGCGATCTCGCGCAGGGCTATTACATCAGCCGCCCGATGCCCGCTGCCGATCTGCCCGCCTGGCTGAGCCAATCACCCTGGGGCGCGGGTCTACCTGCCGCATCCTGACGGGACAAGGAAGAGGGGACGGACTGCTTTTTCTCCTGCAGTCAGTGCTGATGCCGGTCCGGCGCCCCTGCATCAGGACCATGGGCCTGGTCGGGGGGTGATGATTCGCCCGCCGTTCCATCGTTAGTCATCCCCGGCATGGCCGGCATCCCTGCGTCATGGGCAGGGTCGTCGAGATGGGCCGGAGCCGGCGATCCACCCTCGTCATGTTGATGGGCGCCACCCTGATGCACTTCCGGCGGCGCAAGCCAGGCAAAGAGCGAGAAACCCACAATCACGAGTCCCACCACCAATCCAGCAGCCAGGATTGTTTTACGTTGACTGAACGCCCGGCTGTGGCTTCGATCAACCAGCGGCACCAGGAGCAGCAACACCAGAAGCGCCACATTACCGTAGAAAAGCCCCTCCATACCGAGAAAATGTTCCGCGCCGTACAGCCACAGATAGGGCCAGGGCGGCTTGATGCCCGTCATGGCGGCCGCCTGCGCCTCTCCAACCGGCGCCGGCACCGCCAGCGCCAGCAGCGCGACCAGTCCATAATAGAACAAGGCAAATTTGAGGATACTCATCCCATGCGCCGTGAACGATTCCGTCAATTGCGCAGCCGGCAGCTCGGCCAGCGCGGCCTGCTCGCCCCGGTGCAGCGGCGCGAGGTTAAAGACATGAATCAGATAAAAATGGCCGATGACCAGCACAATAACAGCCAGCGGGACCAGCGCAATGTGGAGCGCGAACATCCGGAGCGGCATCGAGACGGCGCCGGTCAACTGCCCGCCCAGCCACGAGCCGGCGGGGCCGAGCATGCCCACGACGAAGTTGTAGTGATGGAGCGCTTCGGCCGACTCCTGATCCCCCTTGATCACCGTGCCAGAAAAATAGGCGCCCATCACGACAGTGAAGAACAAACCGACACCCAGATACCAGGTCGCCGCCCGGGGAAATTGATACGCTCCCGTCACAAAAACCCGCACGAGATGGACACAGAGCGCGAGCACCATCCCCTGCGCCGCCCAGTAATGGAGCGACCGGATGAAGCGCCCGCCGGGGATCTCGGTCATCAGCGCCTGCACGGTGCGATGGGCCTGATCGGGATGGGGATCGAAAAACTGCAGCAACACCGCTCCCGACCCGATCAAGATCAAGAAACCGATAAACGCAATGCCCCCGAGGGCATAGAGAAGATGCGTGGAATGGGGAGGAACGGGAAAATTCAGCCCGCTGAGACGAAGCCGCTGGTCTATCCAATTAGCCCAATGAGCCCAACCAGGCCAGTCACGGAATTTTCCACGCGCCATGCCACCCCCTCCAGACACGGCCCCGGTTGATCGGGGCCGCGCGCCACCTGCAGCCGCGTCCATGGAGCACACCGGCTGTCCATCATAATGAACGGCGGGGAAATTGTCAAAACGGCGGGTTATGGAATTAGGGGGGAGACTATATCTCCCCCCTAACCCCCCATTGGTTATTGGACTCATTTGGATACACGCAGCACTCCAGCGAGCCGGTTGACAGACGGCCGCCGGTGATCTACCGTTATCGATAACGCAATCGATCGGGGCTGGGACTTCTCACATTCGTTCGAAGTGAAGGGTACGCGCACGGGCCCGAGAGAACCAAGGACAATTGGTGGCCGATGGGATATAAAAGGTGGCTCGGGGAGTGGGCATCGCCAACCCAAAAGCTAGGCTTTTGAAGAATTGAGCCGATGACCTTGATCTGCTCTCTCCGCACGGGCCCAGAGGAAACCAAGGGTCACTTACGGCCGATGGGAAATAAACGGTGGCCTGGGGAGTGGGGGCATCGGAGGACCTTTCTCTACTCTCGCCGCACGGGCCCCCACATCCAATAATGGAACGCCGGAAACACCCCAGAATCCCGCAACGCCTCTATTTGACCATCGATGAGTTGCCTGGCCGGAACATCGCCTTCACCGGGGATATTTCCCAGGACGGCATCTCCATCGAAACCCAGGCGCCGCTCGCCATGGGCAGCACCGTCACCATCAAGCTGGCGCTGCCGACCGGGAAGAGCCTCAATGCCATCGGCCACGTCCGGTGGACGGCGCGCAACGCCCTCTCGAAGGGCGGAATGAATCGTTACGGCATCGGGGTCTCGCTTCAGAACGTGCCCGAAGAGTTCCAGCGCTTTATCGCCTCGCTTGCCGCAGCTCAACAGGCCCAAGCCGCGCCGCCACCCGCCGAACCGTCCGCGCCGGCGCAGACGAAATCGGAGTCCGATAGCGAACTTCCCGATCCACAACCGGTCATGGCTGCGTACGAAGCGCTGAAACAACAAAACCACTATGAAGCGCTGGGCATCGAGCCGAATGCCACGCCCGCTCAGATCAAACAGGCCTACTACACACTGTCCAAAACCTACCATCCTGAAGGCCCGCTGGGGGAATGCTCCAAGGAGCTGCAACACAACCTCGAAGAGCTGTTCCACCGCATCGCTGAAGCGTATGTGACCCTTTCATCGGCGGAGCAACGGGAGACCTACGATCGTTCCCAGGCCCAACAGCAGACCGGTCCGTCGAAACCTTCAACAACGAAACCTCACAGCGCCGCCCAACATGTCCAACAAGGCGTGCTCGAGCTGAAAGCCGGCAACCTTGAGGCGGCGACCGCCAGCTTCGAGCTCGCCGTCCAGGCCAAGCCGGAAAAATGGAAGTATCACACCCTCCTCGCCTACACCCTCTCCAAACTGCCCGATCGCCAGCAGGAGGCCGAAGCCCATTACCGCACGGCGATCGAGCTTGAACCGTCCCGCGCCGAAAATTACATCGGGCTCGGACGACTCTATAAGCGAACCGGCCAGGTCACACAGGCACTCCGTTTCTTCGAGGATGCGCTCAAGTGGGACGCCGAGAACACCCGGATCATCAAAGAGATCGACGCGATTAAAGGTTATTAGAGTCAGAATCTCCCCCCGATCTCATCAACGCGAGCGGATCAATTGACGGCGTTTGGAGACGGCGGTAGGATAGTACGAGTACGATGGAGAGCGTGGATCAGTTTTTTCAACATCGCTCGGGGGCGGCGGTTGTCACCGCTGGCCTGCTGCTCGTCGCACTGCTGGGGGGCGCCGATTATCTGTCCGGCCCCGAGATGTCCTTTTCCATCTTCTATCTGTTCCCCATCTATCTTGTGTCATGGTACGCCGGCCGTCGGCCCGGGGTTGTCGTCTCCGTGGCCAGCGGCCTGTCGTGGTATCTGGCCGAGCGGCTCAACGGCCATCTGTATTCAACCGCTTTCTTCCCCTATTGGAATACGGGGGTGCGGCTGGGATTCTTCCTCATTTCCAATCATCTAATCTCCGAGCTGCGGGGCCGGTTGATGTTCGAGGCGGAACTCGCCATGACGGATCCGTTGACGAAGATCGCCAATCGCCGGGGCTTCTACCGGGCCCTCGATGCGGAGCTGGCCAGGCTGTACCGAACGAACCGGCCCTTCACGGTGGCCTACCTGGACGTGGATGGATTCAAGGCGATCAACGATCGGCTCGGCCACCACGTGGGTGACGAACTCCTCCGCATCACCGCGGAAACGATCCAATCCCAAATCCGGAAACTCGACACGGCGGGGCGGCTGGGCGGCGACGAATTCATCCTCCTTCTACCCGAGACGGGGCACGAGGCCTCCAACGAGTTGCTCATCCGGCTGAAAACCTCGCTCACGCACCAGATGCGGCTCCGGGATTGGCCCGTCTCCTTCAGCATCGGGGCCGCGACCTTTATCGACCCGCCCGAAAGCATCGACGAGATACTGCGGCAGGTCGACCAGTTGCTCTACACCGCAAAAACCGATGGCAAAGACACCATCAGGTGCGCCATCGTGCCGTCGGGCCGAACGGCCAGGCCGTCGGAGACCGTCGCAACCCCCTTGTAGCCAGAGACCACTCCGATGCGACGGCGAGCCGCCGAAATTTTCCCCCTCTTCAAGGGAGACCAGATTTTCTACATCGACCGTCACCTTATCACCGCCGTCAAAGACTGATCCCCCCAAACGGCGCCGCCCAATGGCGCAGCCCAAAGCTGCGTCCAAAGCTTCAATTGACTGCGCCCGCCGATTGCCGTATACAGAACCATCACCAACGGACCCGCCTGCACAGGAGCCGACGGGCGTCCACAACGGCAAGACTACTAATGGTCCACCACACACGGGAGACACCGCCATGAAGTTGAACGTCAAAGCCTTCGCATTGACCGGAGGCCTGTTCTGGGGCACCGGCCTCTGTTTTATCGCCTGGTGGATCATGCTCTTTGATGGCGCGACGGGTGAGCCAACGCTGATCGGCCAGGTCTATCGCGGCTACTCGATCAGCCCGATGGGCAGCCTGATCGGCCTGGGATGGGGGCTTCTGGACGGCATGATCGCGGGCACGGTCTTCGCCTGGCTCTATAATTTCATGGTCGACCGTATTCATTAGATCGGGGGGAGAGCCGGACTCATATTGACTCTAAGAGCCTGATCGGGTACGGTAGTGGGCCCGGCCGGGGGGGCCGGGAGTGATTATTGTCTCACAACTCCACACAACCAATCGACAAAGGAGCCTGTATGGTCTTCATTCGCACTCTCATAATCGGCCTGATCGTGGCCATCGCCGCACCGGCCCTCGCGGCGGACGACTCGGCTGCGCCGACCAACAAAAAAGATAAAATCAGCTACAGCATCGGCATGGACATCGGGTCGAACCTGAAACGGCAGGAGCTCGATCTGAATGCCGACGCCCTGGCGGCCGGCCTGAAAGACGCCTTCTCCGGCGGCAAAACCAAGTTGACGCAGGATGAAGTTCGTCAGGTGCTGACCGATTTTCAGCAGGAGATCCAGGCCAAGATGCAGGAGCGCACCCAGCAACTGGGCGAAAAAAACAAGAAGGAGGGCGAAGCGTTTCTCGCCGAGAACAAGAAGAAATCTGGCGTGAAGACGCTGCCGAGCGGCCTGCAATACAAAGTCATCACCGAAGGCAAGGGCAACAGCCCCAAGGAGACCGATACGGTCACCACGAATTATAAAGGCACGCTCGTCGACGGCACCGAGTTCGACAGCTCCTACAAACGGGGCGAGCCGGCGACCTTTCCCGTCACCGGCGTGATCAAGGGCTGGACGGAGGCGCTCCAGTTGATGAAAGTCGGCTCCAAGTGGCAACTCTTCGTCCCGGCCGATCTGGCCTACGGCCCACGCGGCGCCGGCCAGGTGATCGGCCCGAACGCGGCGCTGATCTTTGAGGTGGAGCTCGTGTCGATCGGAGAAGCAGGGAAAAAACCAACCGGAGAAGGCGAGAAGAAATCGGGCAAGTAACGCCCCGATCACCCGTTCAGGCGAGCCGCCAGTTCGGTCACAACGGCGGCCGGGTCGATGTCGCCATCGGCCTGCACGGTCACCGCCACGGCCCGTTCATCGGTGGCAAGCGGCTCCCGCCGTTCGAGTTGGTGTGAGAGCACGGCCAGTGTCGCCTCCGAGGCATCCGTCCCTTCCTCATGGCGTTGAAACAGGCGCCGGCGCAAGACGGCCTCCGGCGCCTCCAGATTGAGAATGACGAAGGGGGTTCCCGCCTCTCTGGCCGCGGCGCGCAGCAAGTCGCGCTGGGCCCGCTGGAGACACGCCGCATCCATCATCACCGGATAGCCCGAAGCCACAATCAGCCCGGCCAGATCGGCTAATCTCTGATAGGTACGCGCGCCCGCCTCGGCGCTGTAGAGTCCGGCATCCAATGCCGACCCGCTGCGGGCCGACGGCGCCATCCCAAAGAGCCGTTTGCGTTCCACGTCGC
This sequence comes from Nitrospiria bacterium, assembly GCA_041484905.1. Lineage (GTDB taxonomy): Bacteria > Nitrospirota > Nitrospiria > JACQCE01 > JACQCE01 > JACQCE01. The sequence goes on along the minus strand of JBGPIL010000065.1, from coordinate 2,236 downwards.
TGCGCACGTGAATCGCGCCCCTTGCCTGCGCCACTGCCCGGCTCAAGACCGTTTTCCCAGACCCGGAACAGCCGTGGGTGATCACCACCGAGGGACGAACGGGCCGGGTGTAGCGTTCGGCCAGATCGGCATAGCCGCAGTACTCCTCCCACAATCGGCGCCGGTCGCTGTCATCAGCGGACTGCTGCCGCCGAACGGAGGCCACCTTGGCGCGGACCATCGCCCGGTAGACCTGATAACTGCGCAGCACCGACAGGCCGGCGTAGTCGCCGCTCTCCTCAAGATACCGGTTGAGCAGCCGGTTGGCCCAGTCCGGACGGCCACGATGGGTCAGATCCATCGTGACAAACGCCACATCGCTCATCACGTCGATCCAGCGGAGCGATTCGTCAAACTCCAGGCAGTCGAAGATGACGATGCGCTTCTCCCACAGCACCATGTTGGCCAGATGCAAATCGCCGTGGCACTCCCGTACCAAGCCGCCGGCCTTTCGTTTCACGAATGTTTCGCGGTGCGCCGCATGATCCTTGTCGCTCCAGACGCCCAACCGCCGGTGCTGATCGAGACGCGCCGGCTCTTCAAGCTGCCGCTGAATCTGCTCAAAATTTTCCCGCATCGGCTTGGCGATTCGTTCCGGCGTGCCGAAGGGACTGTTCATCGGCGCCCGGTCGGTCCGATGATGAAACGCGGCCAAGTCGCCCGCCAACGCCTCCAGCTGGTCCACGCGCAGGGCGCCCAGTTCGACGAGCCGGTCGAGTTGGGCCTCCTGAGGGAATTGGCGCATTTTGACGGCGTAGTCGATCACCGGCCCCCCGCCGCCGATCTGCGGCGCGGCGCGCGATCCGGTGATGGGGACGACCGCCAGGTAGAGTTGCGGCGCCAGCCGCCGGTTCAGCCGGAGTTCTTCCTCGCAGAAAAACCGGCGCCGCTCGAGCGTTGAGAAATCCAGAAAGCCCAGATCGACAGGTTTTTTGATTTTGTAGGCATACGGTCCCGTCAGGAGGACCCACGAGATGTGCGTTTCGATCAGTTGAAACGCGTCGATCGGATGGTCGTAGAGCGCCGGATTCATGAGCGCCCGCACCAGCGTCTGGTCGTCGCGCTCCACCCGTCCGGTCGTCATTGGCGACTCAACAAATTCGGGGCAATTGTTCTCCGGAGAGCAGATCGATCACCCGCTCGCCGCCGATGCGGCTGCGCATCACCACCAGACCGGGATGATCGGCGACCACCTCCCCGATCATGGTCGCCCCCCGTCCCGATGGATGGGCGCGCATGGCGGCCAGCACCTCGTCGGCCGCTTCGGGCGGGACGACAGCCACCAACCGTCCCTCATTGGCCACATATAAAGGATCGAGCCCCAACAGCTCGCAGGCGCCCTGGACCGCTTCATCGATCGGAATCTCCGTTTCGGAAAGACGCATGCCCACCCGCGCCGAACCGGCGATTTCGTTCAGCGCGGTGGCCACTCCGCCGCGGGTCGGATCGCGCAGCACGTGAATCTGCGCACAGGCGGCCAGCATCGCCCCGACCAATCCGGCCAGCGGCGCCGTATCGCTTTCAATGGGACTCTCAAACGCCAACCCTTCGCGGACCGACAGCACGGCAATCCCATGCCGGCCGATCGGGCCGCTCAAGAGAATCCGATCGCCCGGCGCCGCCCGCCTTGGATCGATCATCACGCCCGGCTCGATCAGCCCGACGCCCGACGTGGTGATGAAGAGCTGGTCTCCCTTGCCCCGGTCGACGACCTTCGTGTCGCCCGTCACCACAACGACGCCGGCCTCATCGGCCGCGTTCTGCATCGAGCGGGCGACCCGCGTGAGCCGCTCAATGGGCAAGCCTTCTTCGATGATGAACGCCGCGGAAAGATAGAGCGGGCGGGCGCCGCACATGGCCAGGTCGTTCACCGTGCCGTTGACGGCCAGCCGCCCAATGTCGCCACCCGGAAAGACAATCGGACTGACGACATACGAATCGGTCGTAAAGGCCAGTGTCGCGCCGCCCAGTGGCAGCCGCGCGCCGTCGTGCAGCGGCTCCAGCCACTCATTCTGAAACTGCGGCAGGAAGAGCGTCCGGATCAGTTGTTGCGTGAGCCGCCCCCCGCCTCCGTGGGCCAACTGGATCTGTTGATGCTCGCCGATGGGGAGGGGACAGGAGAGATTAATGGGCTGAAGTCGATTCATGAGGATCTCCGCGCCCCCCCTCCCCGGCCCTCCCCCGCGAGGGGGGAGGG
>JBGPIL010000064.1:0-11598 GCA_041484905.1 Nitrospiria bacterium | reverse complement strand
GGGATACGATCAAATGGATGAACGCCGATGTTCGCCGTCATTTGATGGCGAGCGTGCCGGGCACGGGCGCCGGCGATCAGTTGGAAATTTTCTGCCCGGACTTCTTTCCGGAAAAAACCTGCGAGCACACGTTTAGTACCCCCGGCCGCTATCCCTATTTCTGCTTCATCCACCGCCAGATGGTGGGCGAAGTGATCGTGCTGGAACGATAAGGAGACGGGTCGTGCGGGGGACTGGCGTTCGCGCCGCCCGGCTAGGCGGCTGGATCATCGTGATGCTCTTCGGCGGCCTGACGGCCTGCGCGCCCCCGCCCCCTCCCCAGAGAACCCCGCTGGAGGTCGCCCTTGAGGCCGCCAGCACTCGCCAAAGTCAGGCGAAGACGCCGGGCGCGCCTTCAACGGCGCCGGGACAGGGGGAGGCCGTGTCCGGGGAGGCGGTCGATTCACTCGCGCAGATTTTGATCGAGGCGGAGAAGGAGCAGCATCCGCTCGCCTTCTATTTTCTTCCCAAGTCGGAACAGGGCAGCTACGTTGACTGGGCGGCGGCGCTCAAGTACGGCGTCATCCGGCCGGTCGACTCGCTCGACCCGAACAGAAAGACGATGCCGCCGATCGATTTCAACGTGGTCTTCAAGGTCAAGGGCGATCTGCCCGACGTCATTTATCCCCATTTTCCGCACACCGTCTGGCTGGACTGCCGGAATTGTCATCCGAAAATTTTTGTGATGCGCGCGGGGGCCAACCAGGTGACGATGAACGGGATCATGCGGGGGGAGTTCTGCGGCCGGTGCCACGGCAAGGTGGCATTTCCACTCTACGACTGCAACCGGTGCCATTCCCGGCCGAAGCCGGGCAAGAACCTGATCATCCCAAAGGCGAAAAAGTAACCGGATAGACGACGGTGACCGACCCGCTCTTGGGCGAGGCGGCAAATTTAAGCAGTTTGAACCGCTTCACCAGCGCCTCTTCAATGGGCGGGTAGTGCAGCGTGGTCGAGGCGATGGCGACGTTGGTGACGTCGCCCTCTTTGGTGATCGTGAATTCCAGCGTGACCACGCCCTTCAAATCAGGATTTTCCCGCAGCGCCTTGTTGTAAATGAACCGGATCCATCCCTTCAGGCCGTCCACAACGGCCGCCACCGATTCATAGGGCCGGCCGACCGTTTTCCCCTCGGTGTCCTTGAGCTGGATGGGGTTGTCGACCGCGGCGCTCTGTTTTTCGGCCAGCCGGACGCCCTCGACCTTGCCCCCCAATTCGCCGATCAGATCATCGATGCCGCCGCTGCCCCCCGTGTCCGGTCCGCTGCCGAGCAGGCCCGAGCCGTAATTGGTGCTGGTGACGCTTTTGAGTGTGCCGCCGCGCAGCAGCTTGTCCGAGGAGGCCAGCGTGGAGGCGGGTTTCTTGGCCAGCAGTTTGAGCAGGCCGCTGCGCATCGCGACCTGGCGGTTGCGCTTGGTGACTTGTTCCGGCGTCGGTTCGACGTTGGAGGTGGTTTTCTTGTCCGCCGGCTTGCCCTCCTCTTTTTTCGACCCCTCGGCCGCTTCCGGCGGCGGCGCTTCCTCCACCGGCTTGACCGCTTCCGGCGGCGGTGGCGGCGGGGGTTTGATCAGCAGGCTTGCGATGCGAGGGGAGAGCTGGGTGAAATCCTCCCGCTCCGGTTTCTCGATCTTGATCACGTTGAGTGCGAGCGCGATGACGGCGTAGAACAGAATGCACCCCCAGGTGATGTGCCGGAATCGCTGCTCGATCTCGTTCAACAACTCAAGATGCGTGGCGCTCATGTGACCTCTTTACGGATGACGCCCAGATCGATCTGGCCGAATTCCGCCTGACTGCAGGTGAACATGACTTTTTCCAGCAGCCGGAAGGGGATGTGCTTGTCGCCCAGGATCGTGATGCGCCCTTCAAATGTTTTGGCCGTGGTCAGATTGGCGAAATATTTGCCGCGCTCGGCTTCGTAGTCGAGTTCTTTTTTCAGATCGGGGATCAACAGTTCGTCGGTATTCAGGACGGCGGCGACATCGGCAACCCGCTTGCCGCCGAGGAAGATGTCGGACTGGGTGACCATGACGGTGACGGTGGTCTGGGGCGTCTGCTGGGCGAGCGACTCGGGCAGTTTCAGCCGCTCCGCCGAGGGGATGGAGGAGCCCTCGGCCGAGAAATTGTACAGCAGAAAGAGCACGAGGTTGGTGAACAGGTCGACCAACGACGTGAGCGTCAGAAAGGTGGAGATGGAGCCGACTGCCCGACGGGCAGACAGGCGATTGCCCGACCTCATTGCACCTCTCCCAGCGAGATGTTGGAGAAGAGGATATACCGCTTCTTCTTCCCGTCCACGGTGAGGAACACTTCCCGTGTGGTGTCCATCACCGCGACCAGGGTTTCGTAGGCGATATTGCCCTTGCTCAAGATCACGGCGCTGTCGGCCGACGGATAACGGGATTTGAGTTGCTGGAGCGCCAGGGACAATGCCGGCAGGTCGTACCCGGTGGGCGTCGGCGGCGCCAGCGTGATTAGTTGCGCCCCGTTGGCGACCAGGATGCCCTTCTCGGCGATCGAGATGGTCAGGAGCAGTTGGTCCTCCTGCTGCGCGGGCGGCTTGGCCCCTGCGGCGGCCTCCGCGGCAGTGGGCTGCGGCAGATAAATCTCCAGCGCCGCCAGCCGCTCGAAGACGGCTGTGACGAGCAAAAAGGGCGCCAGAACGACCAACAAATTCATGTAGGGCGTCAGGTCGATGTCGGTCGACGCGGCGTGCTTACGTCTTCGAGCTCGCGGCAGCATGGTCCTTGTCCCGGCCCCGCTCGGGCCCTGCGGCCTGACGGGTCGAATAGAGATTGGCCAGTTTGGTGGAATACTGGTCGATGGAATCGACGATTTTTGTCGTCTGTGCCTGCATGTACGAATAGATCAGGATCAATGGAATGGCGACCATCAGGCCGAAGGCCGTCATGTTCAGCGCGGTGGAGATGCCTTGCGCCAGCAGGATCGACTTCTGCGATGGGTCCGCCGCGGAGACGGCGGCGAACGCCTTGATCACGCCGATGATCGTCCCGAGCAGCCCCATCAGTGTGGCGACGTTGGCCAGGATCGGCAGGTAGGGCGTCCGGCGCTCGAGCGGCGGCAGCACGTCGAGCATGGCTTCTTCCATGGTGTGTTGGAGTGCCTCGCGTGACTCGGCCGCCTTGGCCGCTTTGAGGCCGTGCAGCAGGACGTAGGGCAGCGGCTGGTATTTGCCCTGGCAGAGCCTGATCGCGTCATCGACGCGCTGTGCGGAGAGCTGCTTCTGGATTTGTTGCCAGAGCGGCTCGCCGTTCACCGCAGCCCGCGAAATATAGATGAAGCGCTCAATGACCACGGCGGTCCCCAGCGCGGCGACCAGCAGCACCGGGTACATGAAAAAGCCGCCCTCTCTAAAAAAGTTGACGATGGTGTTCACAAGGTCCATTCAGACTCCTCTCTCCTTCATGGTGTCGCTCGTGTGCCCGGCCCGCCCTGCGAGGGGGAGGATTGTTTTAAAAATTCATCCCGGTCGACCGGTTTGAAAATCTCCTTGAGAAAATTGCGATCCAGTTCGCCCGCACCCTTGCCCAGGAGAAACGGCTCCTGCCACGGGACATCGTACACCGCATTGGGGGCGGAGACGGCGCCATAAATGGTCGCGCCCAGCAACAGGACGCGATGGGCCGGTTCCTCAGTGGTATTTTGCGCTTTGACGGGGCTGGTGGCCGGTTCGGCTCGGACCGGAGCCGCCCAGGAGACGGACGCGCCCCCTGTCAGAATGCTCAGGCTTGTCCCCCACAGACTTCCCTCCCAAAGACTTGCCCCCCACAGATTTGTCCATATGGCCATCGCGAGCGCAAGGGTGCGGACCGTCATGGCGTGACCGCTCCTTGTGGGGTTTGGGGCGTGGCTGGAGGGTGGGCCGGCGGCTGCGCCGGGGAAGCGGGCGTCGCCTGGTTATTGAATGATTGTGGTGACGGTTGTGGAGAGGGTTGGGGCGTGGCCGGCGGTGCCTTCGGGGCCAGCCGTTCCAACGCGCCCGTCCAGCTGGTGACATCCTTTACATGCGAACCGTTGAGCCGAAGGTAGGCCTGGTATTGTTCCAACGCTTTGACCGGCTGGGCCAGGTACAGCTCATAGAGAATGCCAAGATTGTAGTGGGCATCGGCAAATTGATCGTTCTGAGCCAGCGCCTTCAGATAGGCGCCTTCCGCTTCCTTGAACTGCCCATTGGCCCGGTAGGCCAGGGCCAGATTGTAATACGCGTCGGGATTGATGGCCTGCTGCGCGATGGACTGTTGGTAGGCCTGGATCGCTTTGTCCAGCTGGCCGGCCTGTTTATAGAGAATGCCGATATTATTGTACGTGGCCGGCTGGGTCGGATCGGCGCCGGCCGATTGCTCAAAGAGCTGGAGGGCCTGTTGGGTGTTCCGTTGTTGAAGCTGTTGGAGTGCCGATTGGAACAGCCGCGCGCCTTCAGCCGGATTCGGCGGCTTGGGTTGAACACCGCTCGTCTTGCCGGCGGCCTGGACCGATCCCAATGTGCTCGCGAGCGACGTGACGTGACCGGGCACGTTCTTGCCGGGAGCGGTGGACGCGCACCCCGCCGCCAGCAGGCTCAGGGCCAGCCAGCCGCACAACCCGACCTGTCTGGCGCGCGCGATCATGGTGTGGGTGTTCGTGTGGAGCCGGTTGTTGATGTGGGTTGGAGGGCGGGTTTCGGCGAGGCGGCGGGTGCTGGAGAGGGGAGGACGGCGACGACCTCGCGCTGTTCCTCTCGTCGGTAACGGGCCGGCAACAACTCAGCCAGCCGGTTGTAACTCTGTTGCACCCACGACGTGTACACCCCCTGCTGCTGCGCCCGGCGCACGTTCGCTTCGTACGCGGCGATCGATCGCTCCTCGTACGGGGCCGCCTGCTCTTCCAGCAGGAAGTTATACTCTTCCACTTGTTCCGGTGTCAATGATTTCGGCCGTTCCGATTGCAGCAGGGCCGTCCGGTAGGCTTCGAACAACCGCCCCGTCTGGTGCGTGGCCGCGGTGGTGATGTCGCTCAGGTTGTAGGTGGCCGCCTGCACATAGGCCTCGATCGTTGATTTTAGCAGCTGTTCCTTTTTGGTCAAATTGACCTTCAGCGGCTCCACCAGCCGGACCGCGTCAAACTGGTCGAAGCGGTATCCGCCCAATGTCAGCCAGGTCTTGCCGGCCATCAGGTCGCCGCCCGGCACGGGGTGGGTTTTGATCGCCTCCAGCAGCTGCCGAAACAGCTCGGCCGCCGTCTGCCGCTCGCCGAGGTGATCTTTCGCCATGCCGGCGCGAAACTGCGCGTCGAGCCGGCGGGCGGGATCGGCGAAATCGGACCGGTTCGCCAGCGAGGAAAAGCCGTCATAGGCTTTGGCCCATTCCTGCCGTTCTTCGGCCAGCGTGGCCATGGCCCACAACGCGTCGTGGACGACCTTGGGATCTTTCGACGCCCGGGCGATTTGATTGTACTGCTGAAGGGCTTCATCATACCGCCCCTGCTTTTGCAGAATGGAGCCGATCTGGAGCATCGCCTGATAGGCGTAGGGGGAATTCGGATTGTCGTTCAACAGCCGTTGCATGGTCTTGACCCCTTCGCTGACGTTGCCCATGCTCAGCAGCGCGGCGCCCGCGTCGAACAGCGCGATACCGGCCACGTCGGTCGTCGGCAGTTCATCATAGAGCTTCAGGAACCCCTCGGCGGCTTCCTTGGTCTTGCCTTCCTGCTTGAGCGATTCCATCTGTTTGTAGACGGCAGACGCCAGCACCCGCTTGAGCTCGACCGCTTCCTGCGGCTGCAGCCGCTGCGCCAGTTCGACCGTCTTGCGATATTCGTCGGCCGCCCTGGAGAAGTTTTTCTCTTCGAAATAACCGCTGCTGATGAGTTTTTGCGCCAGATAACGCAGACGGCCGCCGGTGCTCGGGGCGCTGCTGGCGGCCCGCTTGGCCAGTTCCCGGCTCGCCTCATACCGTTTGATCTGATACGCCATCTCGGCGCCTTTGAGCAGCACGTCCGGCACGTGCGCGTCCTTGGGAAAGGTGTCGGCGAAGTGGGCCGCGTTCTCGTACATGGCGACGGCGACCTCCTCCGGCATCTGCCCGCCGGCTTTTTCGATCGCCTTGCCGGCGGCCACGATCGCGCCGTAGCCCGCGTCGGCGCTCGATTCGTGCGTGGGATAAAAATAGGCCGATTTTTCATAGGCGGTCGCCGAGTCCGTGTAGCGCCCCTGGTCGTAGTAGAGCTCGCCGAGGAGATAGGTGACCCGCCCCGCTTCGATCTCGTCAGGAAACTGGTCCAAAAATCGCTGGTACCATTTGATCGCTTCGTCGTAATAGGAGGTGTTTTTCGTCGTTTGCCCCTGGGCGTGGTAGTATTGGGCGACCTGCATGATGGCTTCTTTCAGCTTGGGTTTGATCCGGTTGCGGACCGCGACGTCCTGGCGTTTGGCCCAGGGCGAGTCGGCGCCAAATTTCTGATCGAACGTAATCCGGGCCTGCAGCGCGGCGTCGGTCCAACGGGCCTTCGTGTAGAGTTGCACCACGGCGGCCTGAAACAGCGGCGCCGCTTCGTGGAGCGGATTTTCCTCCACGAACGTGGTGTACGTCTGGCCGGCATCCTGAATCCGTTCCTGTTTGAGATACAGCTCGCCCAGATTGCGGTAGAGCAGCTCTTCATAGTCGCGGTGCCCGTGCTTTTTGAAAGAGGCCGCCAGTTCGATTCCGCCGCCCTGATAGTCGATGGCCAGCAGGGTCGCGCTAATGACCTCCTTGAGCATGGCCGTGTCCCGTTCGGTGTAGGCGTTCACGTCCAGCCGCTTCTTGCCCGAACGATCCTGAATGGCGCGGTTGTCGAGGATGCTCAGAAACAGCTCGCTCGCCTTGGGGAAATCCTCCAGTTGGAAGTAGGTCCAGCCCAGCTTGTAGCGGACGACTTCGGCATAGCGGGAATCGTTCTGCTTGCCCATCGCGGTTTCGTAGGCGGCGGCCGCTTGTTTGAAGAGGCCCGATTCGAAGTAAAACTCGCCGAGCCGGAAGGAGGCTTCGCTGCGGTAGAAGCTCTTGGGATAGTCCTTGAGCAGCCGCTCCATCATGGTGATGGCTTTGTCGGTCTGTCCGCTTTCATACGAGCCCTTGGCCAATTGATAGAGCACGCTGTCATTGGCCGCGCGGGCGGGGTACAGCTTCAGCAGCTGTTCGTAGATGGCGATCGACCGGCTGTGGTCGATCTTCGGACGGACCGGGGCCGTGGAGGATCGTTTGCCGGGCAGGGCGCTTTTGTCCTGCTCGGTGGCATAGAAGTCCAACCGGCGCCGGTAGATCGTGTCCTCCATCTTCATATACAGGTCGCCCAGCCGGTGCAACGCTTCGGCTTTGAGTTCATCTTTATAGGAAAAGTGCTTCAGAATGTAGTTTTCGTACTCGCGCAGCGCGTCGAGTTTGGAGGGATTGTGGGCCGCCTCCTGCTGGTTGTTCAGGACGTCCCGAACCACGGTGTTGATCTTCGATTGTTCGATGTCATAGAGGTCCTGCTGCGTGGCGCAGGCACTCAAGAGTAGGCCGCTGGCCACCACGACGATCCTGAAGAGAGAATGTGGCGACCTCATGAGTAGGCCGCCGGCTGCCATGACGATCCTAAATAGCGATTAGGCGGCCTCACATCCCCTCCTGCAGGCCCGCCGTATCCAGCACGAGGTTGCGGGCGATGCCGATGCTGGACTGCACGGAGGCTTCCTCGAGCCGGATCTGGGCCTGCTGGAGCCACTGGCCCGACGCCTGGCCCAGTTCCTTCTTGAAGACGGTTTGAAGTCCCGTCGCCTGTTTCTTGAGCTCTTCAAAGCCGGCGCGGAGTGCGGTGAAGCGTTGCTTGTTTTCCTGACCGGAGAGCCACTGGGACTGGCTCTGGGCCATCTGCGTCAGATCAAGCAGCCCGCCGTCGATGATGGCGATCGCGCGCGTCAAGGCCCGATAGTGTTCCAGGGCCGTCTGAAGGGTCTGCTCCTCCTTGAAATGGTTGAGCAGGTCGTCGAGCTGCACCTGGCTGGAAAGGCCGGAGACGACGGGGTAGCGGTCGATCGAGGGGGGCGGGGCCCAGTCGGGTTGGTTGATGGCGTCGATTTGTTGCTGGAGCGCCTGGGCCTGTGTGGTGACGCTGTCCAACGCGAGCCGGAACTGGTCGATCGACAGTTTGAACGCCTGCAATCTGGAATAGGCATAGCCGAGGGCGACCAGGGCTTCCTGGCTGTAGGGGCTGTCGGGAAAGCGTTGACGCAAATCCTTGAAGACGACGGCGGCCTTGACGAATTCTTCCAGTTTGAAATAGCCCCATCCGATGCCGAACAGGGCCTGGTCGAAGAGCGGGCTGGCTGGCCGCACCAGGGCGAACTGGCTGATGGCGTCCGCGTACCGCTTCTGGTGGAGCAATTCATAGCCCATGGTCAGGTGGGCCTTGTCGATCAGCGGTCGCAACGCGGGATTGCCCTTCGCATCCAGGGCGGCGAGCCGGCGGAAACTTTCGACGGCCGAGTAGACGTCGCCGAAATTCAGATAGGCCAGGCCCATCGAGTATTGCGCGAAGGGATAGAATTCGCTGTAGCGGGGAATCTGGTTCAGCGTGGTGAAGGCCCGTTCGAATTCTTTGAGCTGCAGATAGCTGTTGCCGGCCAGGTAGAGCGCTTCGTGATAGAGCGAGACGCGGAGCTTCGGGGTGACGCGGGCGAAGGCGTTGATCGCGTCGCGGTAGCGTTGGGACTCGTAGGAAGCTTTTTCCAGGTAGAACCACCCCTCCAGCGCTTCGCGGGCGCCCTCCTGTCTGGTGTAGGGCGTGATCAACGCGATGACGTGGTTGGGCATGCCGGCGGCCAGATAGGCGTCGGCCATGCGGAACTGGAGCGCGACGAGTTCCGCCTGGGGCAACCCCCGCTGCTGGGCCAGCGCATACCACCGCAACGCGTCGAGCGGTTCCCCCGCCCGCGCGGCCAGCTCGCCCGACCAATAGGGCCAGGCGTGTTTGGATTTGCTCACGGCCGGGGAGAGGAGGCCCCACTGGTCGACGCCGAGCTGCAGCGGCTGCCCCTCCTCCGTGTCACCGAGGAAATGAAGATCGGCCCACAGCCCGCCGGCGCCCTTTTCGATCGAGACCGTCGCCTCGGCCCGTCTCGGCGCGCCCTTTTTTCCCGTGCCCTCCGCGATCAGGCGCACCTGGTGCTGACCCATGGAGACGACGCTGCGGGTCAACGGCAGAAAACCCGCCTCCTGCACCAACTCCGTCAGCGCGTGTGTCAACGGCCGCACGCTCAATTCACGGCCGTCAAGTTCCACGCGTATCGTTGTGATCCAGGGAGGCAGCGGTCCGCCCGAACGGGAGAGCACCACGATTAGTTCGGTGTTGGTGAAGACGGGTTCTTCACGCAGCGACAGCCGTTCCCGCTCCAGATCGAGCAGCCGCCCTTTCAGCGCCTCCAGGTTGGCCATGGTCGAACTGAACGGCGCGGGTGCGGCCGCGGGTGCCGGTTTTGATCCGCCAGGCACTTCGGTTTTGAATCCGATCGACGCGTCGGTTTTTGGTCCGGCCGGGACGTCGATTTTTTTCTGATCCGGCGCCGTTTGGGCCAAGACCCCGGCGGCCCACAAGCAAAGCGCCAGGCCGCCGATGATGCCGCAGGACAGCCATCGGTGTGACGATCGCATCAGAACGTGGAACCGCATTGATCTAGTTTGGTGGCATTGAGCGAAGGGTGAACAATACACTAAGGCTAGCGTATGATCGGCGAAAAATCAAGGAGCCCTCTCCCGGAGATAGTGGTATAATCGACCGTCATTTTGGCATCGCTTTTCTGACACGCGAGGGCAATTTTTCCATGGCCGTTCCACTCACCCGACGGGAGCTGTTGGCAGGAGCGGCGCTGGCCGCGTGGGGGCTGCTCGTGCCGCCCGCCCGCGCGGAGGAGGCGCGCCACTGGTGGCGCCGGCGCGCCCCGCCGCCTTCGTTGGTGGCCGTGGTGCGCACGGATGATCGCGCACACGGGATCCAACGGGCCGTCGAATTGCTGGAGGAGAATCCCGTGGCGGGCAAGGAGGTCTTGCTGATCCCCGATCTGGAGAGCAAGGCGCCCTATCCCATGACGACCCATCTGGACACCCTGCTCTACTTGAGCCGCACGCTGTGGGGGCTGCGGGCCGATTCGGTGACCATTGGGGCGCAGAGCAGCCGTCAGCCGACGAGGGACGTACTGGCCGCGTTGAAACTGCCCGAGCGGTTGGAACAGATCGAAGCCCGGCTGATCAATCTTGAAGAGCTTGCCTTTACCGAATGGAAAAAAGTGGCCACCACCGGAGGCCAGTGGCGGCAGGGGTTTCATCTGGCTAAACCGGTGTTGGAATCATCCTGCGTGGTCACCACCTGCCAGTTGCGGGCCGAGGAGAAAATCGATCTGGCCATGTCGCTCTGGTTGGGGACCAATCTGCTGCCCAAGCGGGACGTGCTGGACCGGTCCGAGTTGCAGCAATCGGCCCATCCCGGCCGGCTCATTGCGGAATTGAATCAAGGGTACCATCCGTCGCTCATTGTGGTGGATGGGATCGAAGCGGTGGTGGATCCGACCCTGCCCCGCATCGATCGATCGGCCCGGCTGATCCTGGCGGGCACCGACCGCGTCGCCATTGATGCAGTGGGCGCGGCTGCGCTGAAACTGCTGGGTGTGCGGTTCAACAAAAAAATCTTCGAGCTCGAGCAGATCGCGTGGGCCTTGATTCTGCGTGTGGGCATCAACCGGCCCAGCCAGATCAAGCTGGTTGCGGCGGCCGATTCCGACAGCCGGCGGTTTGCCGATCAATTGAGCGAGCAACTGGCTCATGGGTAAGCAGGGGGGTGAGCGGCGGGTCGTCCTCTCCGTCATGCCGACGCCGGTGGATGGGCTTGTCCTGGTGCCGGTGGCTGCCATGGCCGGCATCTGGGCGCTCTATCTCTCGGCCGCCGGACCGGTGCTGATCGGGTGGGGGCAATCGGAAGGCAGCGCGCTATGGGCCAGCTGGCTGATTCAATTATCACCGCTGGTTGTCGGACTGGGGGCGCTGGCGGTCTGGCTGGTGATCAACCACTGGGATTGGGCCAACCTCGGTCTTCGGATGGCTGACTGGCGTTCGGCGGCGACAGGCGCGGGAGTTGGCGTGGTCATGGCCGCAATCAATCTCGCGGTGATCACGGTTCTCGCGCCGTGGCTGTCCGGCGGGCGGGATGTCGGCTATGCCTTCTTTTATCAGACGCCACATGCGCGTCCGCCCTGGTGGCTGATGCTCGGGCTGGTGGTGCCTGTCATCGCCGTGGTGGTTGAAACGCTCTTCAGGGGTTTTCTCCTGGGGCGATTGCTGGTCTGGCTGCCGATGGGGTGGATGGGGCGTTGGGTGGCGGTGGCGGGCGGGGCGCTGCTCTTTGCATGGGATCCGTTTCTGGTGATGTCGTTTCATGAATGGCACTGGCTCGGCTGGTCGGACGGGATCGTGTGGGGCCTGCTGTTCATTCGCACGGGCACGCTGCTGGCGCCCATGGCGGCCCACGGGGTTGAAGTGGCGGCGTTGTATG
>JBGPIL010000063.1:0-11658 GCA_041484905.1 Nitrospiria bacterium | reverse complement strand
GCAGTCGAGCTTGAGCTGAATCCGCGTCCGATAATTGTAGGGATGGGGCGCGCCGACCGGCGGCAACAACGGCGGCTCGGTCAGCTTGCCGATCCTCTGGAGATCCTCGCGCAGGATAGCAATCTTGGCCCGAAGCTGGCCGGGGTAGTCCAGCTGTTGCCACTGGCACCCACCGCAGCGGCCGGCCACCGGACAGGGGGGCTCGATCCGATCGGCTGAGGGCTCCAGTACCTGCTCGAGCGCCGCCTCGGCATAGCCCGATTTCACAGCCGTCACCCGCGCCCGTACGTTTTCACCGGGGCAGACGCCGGGGATAAAGACCACCTGCCCATCGATCCGGGCCAGTCCAGACCCGCCATCGATGAGTTTGTCGATCGACCCCGTCATCGTCCGGCCGACCGTCAGGGCCTCCCCCGCGGCGTTCACCTTCTGTGGCTTCATCTTTCCCGTCATCATGGTGTCGTAGTGTCGTACCACGCCAAGCCCGCCACTCTCAAGCAGAATCGGCGGTGGGGCTTGATTTTGGCCCATTCGGACGGTGTAGACTGAGACTGGTTGTCCCGTATCTATCGACGAGTGAGGGCTCCGTTCATGCGTCACCCATCCCTGTTCACGGCCATGGGCCGAGTGCTGGTTATTGCTCTATGGGGTCTCTGGCTAACCGCCATCTCGGCCCCATTTGCGTGGGCCGCCGAACCGGCTGGCGCTCCACCCGCCACGTCAGACACACCGGGGGCGCCTGAACCGACCAGCCAGGAGCCAATCACGCTGTCGCTCGACCAGGCGCTGCACCTGGCGCTGGAGCAAAGTCTTGAGCTGCAAATCGTCCAGAAAACGCTCAACGCCGCCGAGACCGATCCGACGGTCGAGCGGGCCAAGTTCGATCCGTCGTTCACGGCCAATACTTCCTCCAACCGCTCGATCAACCCCGCCGGTGACACGCAGACGCATGACGTGACCCTGTCGCTTGATCAGCCGGTCATGACGGGTGGAACGCTCTCCCTGTCGTTCGACAACAATTGGACCAAGACCACATCAGGTTTCACCTCACTGCAGACGGGCGGCTCCGGCAGTTTTTACCAAAGCAGCCTGAACCTGATCGTTACCCAACCGCTTTTGAAGGGCGGGGGGCTGGCTGTAAATCGCGCGCCGATTCTGATTGCCGCCAACAACGCCTCAACCTCAAACGAAGCGGTCAAACAAAAAGCCCAGGAGCTGGTCGCCAACGTCGAGCGGGCCTATTGGAATCTGGTCCTGCAACGAAAGATTTTTCAGGTCAAACAGGAGGCGCTCCGGGCGGCCAAGGCGCTCTTGGAGGCGGCTCGGGCCAAGGTTGAACAAGGGGTGTTGGCCTCGATCGAAGCGCTCGTGGCCCAAGCGGGCGCCGCCTCGCAGGAAGAAGCGGTCGTCGTGGCGGAACGGGCCGTGCATGATGCGCAGGATCAATTGAGACGCTTTTTCACGCCCACGGCCGCATCCCTGACGAACGAGGCGGTCATTATCCCGCTGGATGAACCGGATCCCGAACCGCGGGAGATCAATTTGGCCGCGTTGACCCAAGCGGCGCTGGAGGACCGGCCGGAGCTGGTTCAGGCCAAGCTCGATCTGGCCAACAGCCGGCTGAATCTGGCCCTGGCGCAGAATCAACAATGGCCGACGCTCAATCTACAGGGCAGTGCCGGCCTCAACGGCATCGGCGATTCCCTGGCCAACAAGTTGACCTCTGCTGATTTTTATCAATGGCAGGCCGGTCTCACACTGACGGTGCCCTTGGGTAACCGGTCAGCCAACGCCACCGCCTTAAAGCGACGGTTCGAGATGGAACGATCCTCGCTGCAACTCAAAGACAAAGAACAGTCCATCCTTCTGGAGGTGAAAGAAGCGGCGCGCGGCGCCGTGGCCAACAGCAAGCGGGTTGCAGTCACCCGGCAGGCGCGACGACTGGCCGAGAAGAAACTGGAAGCCCAACAGGCCCGGTTCGAACTGGGACTGACGACGGTGCAGGATGTGCTGACGTTCGAGCGCGATCTGGCCGAGGCGAAGCAGGCCGAGATTCAGGCGGCAGTCGACTATCGGAATAGTCTGGTCGATCTGGACCAGCGGACCGGCCGCTTGCTCGGCCGGCACCAGATCACGCCGATCAATCCGATCGGGCCGGCGGGGCCGCCGGGGCCGCCGTCATGAAAACACGCTCCCCGCTTCTGATCGCGCTGGCCGTCGGCATCGTCCTGGCGGGCGGACTGGCTGTCTTTCACGGACGGAGCAACAGCGCGAAGGAAAGTGAAGGCGAGCGGATCGCCGTCGTCAAGCGGGGCGACATCACGCTCAAGGTGATCGAGACGGGCTCGGTCGAGCCCGCCACGGTCGTGGAGCTCAAATCGGAGCAGTCGGGCCAGGTCAAGCAGCTGTTCGTCAACGCCGGCGACCAGGTCAAGCGCGGCCAGCCGCTGGCCGTCATCCAACAGGAAGCGGCACAGGCACAAATGGCCGCCCAATACCGGGCTGATCTTGAGCGGGAGCAATTAACACTCAAGGAAGCCGAACGGCAACTTGCCCGGAACCGGGCGCTGCTGGAGAAGGGCTTTCTCTCCAAGCAGGATCTGGAGACGAGCGAGAAGGACGTCGAAACCGCGAAGATCCGCCACGAACTGGCCCGGCGGCAATTAAAACTGTCTCTGGGCGGCGACGATGCGGCGTTGGAGCGCTATCTTTCCCGGCCACTGCAATCGGATCACCTGGAAGAATTCACCGTCACCTCACCGGTCGAGGGCTCGGTCATCACCGTCGATGTGGAGCCTGGCGAGACGATCAATTCTGTCTCCTCGACCGTGACCGGCGGCACTGCGCTCATGAAGCTCGCCGACTTGAACCGGCTGGTCGTCAAAACGAAGATCAACGAGGTCAATATCGCGCGGGTCTCCGTGGGGCAGCCGGTTGAAATCCGGCTCGATGCCATCCCCGGCAAGGTCTATCACGGCAAGGTCGGCCTGATCGCGCCGCAGGGCATCCGGACCGATAACATTGTCACGTATGAAGTGACCATCCCCGTCGCAGACGCCGAGGCTGGGCTGAAAGCGTCTCTCAAACCGTCAATGACCGCCAACATCGACATCCTGACGGGCGCGCTGCCTCAGGCGCTGTCGCTGCCGGTCGAGGCGATCGATCACCAGTCGGGGCACGATTATGTCTGGTTCCGCACCGGGACCACCCTGACCAAGCGGCCGGTGACGGTCCAAGAGCGGACGGAGACCGAGGCGATTTTACTCGACCAGCCGACGGCCGACAGTCCGCCCTTGCATGAAGGCGATCAGGTCGTGATTCCCAGGGCGGCGCCCCCGTCGTGACGGCCCTCATTGAGCTGGACGGCATCGTTAAGCGCTACCGCACCGGCCCGATCGAAGTGCTGGCGCTGCGCAATTTGACGCTGACGATCGATCGCGGCGAGCTGGTCGCCATCATCGGGCCGTCCGGCAGCGGCAAAACCACCCTGCTCGATATTCTGGGCTGCCTGTCGAGTCCCACCGACGGCCGGTACCGGCTCGACGGCGCCGACGTGTCGGCGCTGGAAGAAGAGGCGTCGGCATTGATCCGCAACCGGATGATCGGCTTCGTCTTTCAAACATTCCAACTCCTGCCCCGTCACACGGCGTTGCAAAATGTCGCCCTGCCGCTGCTCTACGCCGGCGCGGGCCGGGAGGAGCGGGAACGGCGCGCCGCCGAGGCGCTGGCGGACGTCGGACTGGCCGATCGCATGACCCACCGCCCCAATCAACTCTCCGGCGGCCAGCAGCAACGCGTGGCCATCGCCCGCGCGCTGGTGACCCACCCGTCGCTGATCCTGGCCGATGAGCCGACGGGCAACCTCGATTCGACCAGCGGACGGGAGATCATGCAGTTGCTCACCTCTTTACACCGGCAGGGGACGACCGTCATTCTGGTCACGCACAATCAGGAGATCGCCGACCACGCACCGCGGGTCGTGGCGCTGCGCGATGGGGTGATCGTGGAAGACCGAATCACTGCAGGGGCCAGGGTCCAGTAGCCAGGGGCCAGGAAATCAAAAGAGCTGATATGATGCCGCCCTTTTATCTATCCGGCCCCTGGACCACGGACCCTGGAGCATTTTTACGGAGTGGGCATGGATCTTCGTGAACTTATCCTTGACGCGATGCGCAACCTGACGGCCAACACGCTCCGCTCGGGACTGGCGATGCTGGGCGTCATTATCGGAGTCACCGCCGTCATTACGATGGTCTCGATCGTTGAGGGAGGCCGGCAGCGGGTGGTCGAGGCGATCGAGCAGCTGGGCACCAATCTCATCTTTGTCTCGCCCAAAACGCTCACGGCCGCCGAGCAGCGGGAATTCAGCGGCCGGTCGAAGGGACTCATTTATGAGGACGCCCAGGCAGTCGCCGCGCAGATTCCCGAAGCGGGCCACGTGGCCGCGATGATCTCCATCCCTGCCCGTTTACGCCGGGGCGACCGGGATTTTACCGGCACGGTCACCGGCACGGTGCCTGACTACCAGATCGTCAGAAATTTTCACGCAGCACAGGGGCGGTTTCTTTCCCAGGAGGATATGGCCCAGTGGCGCCGGGTCGTCGCGCTGGGACGCGACGTGGCCCGCAAGCTCTTCGGTGAATCCGACCCGACGGGCCAGGAGGTCAAGATCGCCGATGAACGGTTCATCGTCATCGGCGTGATGGAGGAAAAGGGCAGCCTGCACGGCCAGAATTACGATGAAATGATTTTCATCCCCGCGACGACCGCCATGCGGCGCTTTCAGGGCACCGACAAGCTCGGCTATCTGCTGGTGCAGGTAGCGGAACGGCGGGGGATGCACCAGGCGCTTGTGTCACTCGAACATCTCTTGACCACTCGCCATAACGGTGTCACCGATTTCGACACCCACAGCCAGGAGGACTTCCTCATCGCCATGGACCGCACCGTCTGGACGTTTCGGCTCATGTTGGGGGGGATCGCGGCGGTTTCGCTGCTGGTCGGCGGGATCGGGATCATGAACATCATGCTGGTCACCGTCACCGAACGGACCAGGGAAATCGGGCTTCGCAAAGCGATCGGTGGAACGCGGCGGGTGATCCTCTATCAGTTTCTGATCGAATCGGTCGCCATCAGTCTGACGGGCGGGCTCATCGGCATCGTCAGCGGCATCGGCCTGGCACTGCTGCTGGGTAAACTGGTCGCCAAAGCCATGCCCGGCCAGGGTGACTGGGGCGCGATCATCTCGCCAACGTCGATTCTGCTGTCGTTCGTCTTCGCCGTGGCCGTCGGGATTTTCTTCGGCCTCTACCCGGCCCGCAAAGCCGCCGCGCTTGATCCTGTTGAAGCGCTTCGATACGAGTAGCAATGTATCATTTAAATGATATAATTATGATACCTTGAGCAAGGAGGCACTATGCCCATTATCAAACCGATCTCGAGTTTGCGAAATAAAACCCGCGAAATTGCCTCGATGTGTCATGAACAGGATGCGCCCGTTTATCTCACCACGAACGGCGAAGGCGACCTGGTGGTCATGAGCATCGCTCATTATGAACGGATGAAAGCCCGGATGGAGCTTTTTGAAAAACTCACCGCCGCGCAAGCCCAAGTGGCCGCTGGAGAGAAGGGCCGAACCCTGAGTCAGGTCATGCGGGACATCAGAAAGCATCTTCGTGAGCTTGGGTAGCCATTCGATCCGCCTGCTGCCACTTGCTGAGGACGACCTTCGGGATCTCCTATCGTATGTTGCCGCCGACCGTCCGGCCGCCGCTCATGCCCTGGCAGACAGGATCGAGAAAAAACTCCGACACCTTTGTACACACCCCCGTCTTGGCAAGACTCCGAACGACGAAAAACTTTCCAGTATGGGCTACCGCTTTCTCGTCGTTGAGGACTACCTGGTGTTTTATACCATCAGAGCAAAAACGCTTCTGGTCCATCGCATCATTCACGGGGCGAGGGATGTCGAACGCCTGCTCTAGTTGGCAGGCGGCCGCGCTTGATCCGGTAGAGGTGTTGAGATACGAATAAGCCAAAAGTCAGACTATGACGGTTGATCAATTACAGAACGCCTGAACCTCATGACTGAAGCCTGCGAAGAGTTCGCTCAGCCAGGTTTCTTGTAACTCAGAGGAAGCGGGGACTTCTTCCGGTAATCCACACCGTCATCACCCACTATAATGGTGCACATTACAGCTGGTAATGAGCACTACGACGACCCCTAATAAACAAGCAGTACCGCACCACATGCAGAAAACCAGAAAACAATCCATTCCAGATAACCTTATCAACACCTGAAGACCTATTCGGCCAGTTCAAACCCTCTTTCTCTCCGCAATCAATAATTTTCTGGAATCCTAAGGCTAACGCTTTGTAGGTGAAAGCATTGATTTGATAAACCTGACACTATCCGACAGGTTAAGTGGTTATTTTTACAGATTCATCACACCTGAATCAATCAAACAGCGCCTATCGAGGCCATTACGATTGCCGCCGGCTGGCGGCGGCCAGCAAAGTCGAAAAAAGCTTCCGGCTGGCGGGATCGGACGTGTAGAGAAATTCCGGGTGCCACTGCACACCGACCAGAAAGGGATGGTCCGGCGCTTCGATCCCCTCGATAACACCATCCTCCGCCCGCGCGTTGATGATCAGATCGGGCGGAACCGATTTCACCCCCTGATGGTGCGAACTGTTCACGCGGATCTTCCGTGATTTGACGATCCCATGCAGGTGCGTCCCCCGCTCGATCATCACCCAATGGGACGGCTCGGTGGCCGAGGCCTGCTGCTGATGCTTGATGAGCGTTTTAAGCTGCGCCGGCAAATCCTGATAGAGCGAGCCGCCGGCCGCGACGTTCAGAAGTTGCATCCCGCCGCAGATCCCCAGTGTCGGCAGCTCCCGTTCCCACGCCTGTTTGGCCAGCGCCAGCTCGAAGCCCGTCCGTTCACGGCTCATCACTTTAAAACGGTAATGCTTTGTCTCTTTGTAGAGTGACGGATCGAGATCGGGGCCGCTGCCGGTGATCAGGAGACCGTCGACCAGATCGAGTAGTCTTGCAATCCCGGCCTTGCGGTCGGTAATCGGCAGGATCAACGGCAGGCCGCCGGCCGCTTGGATCGCCCTCACGTACCGGGCGCGCAGAAAATAGGTCGGCTCCTTGCCGCCCGGGCGGTCTTTATCGCCGGCGTTGAAATCAGAGGTGATGCCGATAATAGGTTGGGATGGTCTGCGCCGCATCTTCGTTCCGTTTCAGGGGTGTCCGAGCGCCACGCGCGCCAGCGACAACCAGTCGCCCGATGGCGACGGCACAAATCCTTCAACCCGCTCGCTCAGCACCACAACGTTTTTAGGATACCACAAACTGATATAGGGCAGATCATCGGCAACGATCCGTTGGACCTTTCGATAGACAGTCCTGCGTTCTTCCAGACCGGTTGCCTGCCGGCCCTGCTCCAGCAGACGATCGATGGCCGGATTGACGTAGCCGTTCCGGTTGGAGCCGGCCGGCGGCTGACTGGCAGAGTGAAAGATTTCATAGTACAGATCCGGCTCGACCACCCCGACCCAGGAGAGCGTGTAGAGCTGAAACCGGCCCGCTTTGATATCGGCGTAAAAGGCGCCCCACTCGTGGCTGCGAATCGTCACGTCGACGCCGATCTGGGCCAATTGCTGCTGGATCACCTCGGCGATCCGGCGGGCCAGTTCGTTCTGTGATGTATCGAGCGTCAACGCGAGTCGCGGCTTCGGTCCGGCGCCGTCCGGATCGATCACGCCCGCCTCATCCAGGAGTCGACGGGCTAAAGCCGGATCATAATCGTATCGAGCGACATCAGGCTCATACGCCCAGTGGGCCGGCGGTAATAATCCGGTCGCCTCCTCGGCCAGGCGGCCCAGCAGCGTCCGGATGATCACCGGCCGATCGATCGCCGACGCGATGGCCCTCCGCACCCGCACGTCGGCAAGCTGATGATCACGCAGGTTCATGCCGAGGTAGGTGTAGGTGGTGCTGGGCGACGTCACCACGTGGAACCGGCCGGTGGTCTCCAACAGCGGCAGCAGTTCGGCTGTGACGGCGTTCTGCACGACATCGATATTCCCCTTCTGCAGTTCCAGCAGACGGATCGTCTCGTCGGGAATAATCCGGACGGTCACTCCGTCGATCACCGGCGCGCCGGCGTAATAGTGATCGAAGGCGGCCAGCTCCACCCGTTCATCCCGCACCCATCGCGCGAGCCGGAAGGGGCCGGAGCCGACCGGATGACGGGCGAACTCGTCCCGCTGCGCCGCCAGATGGGCGGGAACAATCCCCCGGACCAGGTTGACCAGAAAGGGGGCGTGGGGTTTCGACAGATGAAACTCGATCTCGTAGGGGCCCAAGACGATCATCCGATCGATGATGCCGTACACCGACCGGTAGGGCGACACGGTTGAAGGATCGAGGATTGATTCGAAGGTGTAGCGGACGTCTTCGGCCGTCAGCTCCCGGCCATCGTGAAATGTCACGCCCCGGCGCAGGATGAAGCGGTACGTCAGCGGATCGGGCTGCGTCCATGAGACCGCCAGTTCCGGGACGACCTGAAAGGCGGCATCCACTCTGACCAGAGAACTGTAGAGCAACTGTGTGATTCGCTCGGAATAGGCGTCCGTCGCCAAGCGGGGGTCGAGCGTCATCGGAGAGCTCTCGACGGCCACGACCAGTGTCGTCCGAGGCGGCGGCGACGAACAAGCGGCGAACGCGATCAACGACCCGATCACCAGGCCGAGCAGAGAGGCGGCCGGTTTCCATCGATGCCGACGATGTAGGCGCATCACCACGATCCGCATGATGGCTCATCGTAGCACAGAGATATCCAGCTGTGGCCGATGGGAACACAATGGTGGCTAGGGGCGTGGGGGCATCGGAGGACGCTGTTTCGCTTCCGCACTGGCCCCCACATATGATTGACCCCGCCCACCGCCGGTGCTATGCTCCGGTCATCATCTCTTCTGGCACCCTCATGGCCGCCGACCCAATCACGTCGCCCACACCCGCCGACCGTTACATCTTCGTCGTCTCCGACGCGACGGGTGAAACGGCGGAGAAGGTCGTCCTGGCCGCGTTGTCCCAGTTTGAGACCGCCAACGTCATTCTCACCAGGCACCAGGACGTTCGCACGGAACCGCAGGTGGCCACCCTGCTCAAAGAGGCGGCGGAAAGGGATGCGTTGATCGTCTACACGATCATCTCGCCGAAGCTGCGCGCCCTGCTTCAGCGCCGGGCGGCCCGCCAAAGAGTCTTGGCCGTCGATCTGATGGGCAGCCTGCTGACGCAACTGCAAACGCACCTGGACCGCTCGCCGCTCTCCCAGCCCGGATTGCTTCACCGGATCGATGAGGATTACTTCCGCCGGATCGATGCCGTTGATTTTACCGTCAAACACGACGACGGCCAGAATACGCAGACGTTGCACGAGGCGGATATTGTCCTGGTGGGTATTTCCCGCACGACCAAGACGCCGCTGAGCATCTATCTGGCCCGGGAGGGCTGGAAGGTCGCCAACGTCCCGTTGGTCTACGGGATCGCGCCGCCGGAGGAACTGTTCGAGGTGGATCAGCGGCGGATCGTCGGCCTGACGATCGACCCGCAGCGGCTGGCACAAATTCGCAAGGCCCGCGTCCGCCACCTGCAGGTCAGAAGCGGCACGGCGATCGAATATGCCGACATGGAATATGTCATGAAGGAGACCGCCTCCTGCAAGGCACTCCTCGCCCACCACCCGGAGTGGATCGTCCTCGACGTGACCGGCCGCGCGGTGGAGGAACTGGCGAATGAGATCGTCGGTCGCGTCATCGGCAGCCATCGCCCCAAGTAGGCCCGAAGTAGGCCCCAAGCAGGAATGGCCGGGCGCACCGCTTACCGCATGTAGCGTCGGGTAGCTTCCCGCGCCGCTTCGGCCACCGGGGCGTCGAGCCATTCCATCGGGTTGAAGGCATCGGTCAGCAACTGTCCGGATCGGTCGTCAATCGATTGCACGCGAGCCGTCATCGGCTGACCCCGAAACGGGCCGGTCTTCAGTGTGACCTCGACCGACTCAAGCGGGGTCCCCCATTCCATCGATGTCCCCGATACCATCGACGCGACGACGAAACGGCTGTCCAATGCGCCACCCGTCTTCGACTCGTAAACCTCAACGACGGGAAAGACGGCGCGCAGCGTGCGGGTCAACGCCCGCAAGCCCGGCGATGTGGCCGCGCCGGCCAGTTCCCGGTCGTTGATCAGCAGCACACCGCCGGGTTCAAGATGGCGCCAAACGGCTTGAAACGCCTCAAGACTCAACAGATGAAACGGCAGCGTCTCGGCGGCGTACGCGTCGAGGATGACGGCGGCGTACCGTCGGTCCAGGCGGTTCAACAGCCGCCGGCCGTCCTCGATAAAGAGCCGGCCGTCATTTAATAGTCCCCCCGGCAATCGTCCACCAGAAGGCGCATAGCCAAAATAGCGTTCCGCCAGCTCAGCAGCCATCGGATCGATTTCGGCCACATCGACTTCGACTGGTGATCCCGCCCCTCCGTCCCGAAGCGATCGGGCCATCACACCGCCCCCCAACCCGATCAGCAGCACCCGTTGAGGCGCCGGATGCATGGCAATAAGCAGCCGCTCCATCAAATGCGAATAGGGAAACACCGATACCCCCTGTGAATCGATGCCGCTTTGGATGATCCCGTTGAGGAGCAGCAGGCGCGTGCTGTCCGTGTCGGTCGTGTCATCTGTCTCAAGCACCCGCCATTCGCCGTAGAGACTCTGGCCCGCAAAGAGCTGGTGAAATCGGGATGAGACCGCCGGACGCTCCGTCAATGACCCGTCTCCCCACAGGGTCCACAGGGTGATGGCCGTTCCGGCCAATAACACCGCAGCCGGCCAGCGCCGGTCGATCGGCCAGAGCAGCGCCGCGACCACGACAAGACCGAGTGCGAGCCCGATGAAGATGCGGGGCAATGACAGCGACGGCACGAGCCAAAAACCGGTGGCCAACGCGCCAACGACGCTACCGGCGGTGGAGAGGGCATAGACGCTCCCGACGGCCCGCCCAATCTTGTATTCGGGGGGAGATGCTCCTCTCCCCCCGCTCCCCCCATCGCCGGACGCGGAAGAACGTACCGACAGCAGCACGACCGCATAGGGCGTGATCATCGCCAACGCGATGAGCGGCGGCGTGAAGAGCAATCCCGCACTGAGGAATGAACCAAGTCGAAGCCCAAAATCGGATGTGAGGGAAAACACCGGCCCGGCCAGCACCGGCACCGCTCCCAGGGTCAGCGCGGCGAGTAACAAAAGCAGACAGAGATCACCCGGCGCCCGGCGCCGATCCGAGAGCCAGCCGCCCAGGGCGTAGCCGATGGCCAGCGCGATCAACGTAACGGCAATGAGCGAGGACCAGACGTAGAGGCTGACGCCAAACTGGGGAGTGATGAGGCGGGCGCCGACGATTTCAACGGCCAGGATTTCCGCGCCGGTGATAAAGACCGTCACCCACAACGCGCCGGGGAGGAGAGAAATGCGATCAGGCTTGTGAGAATGGAGCATGGGCGCAGTGGACCGCAATGGAACGTCGATCGTGCGCGGTGATTGCTCTCTTGCTCAACGGGTCCATGGCGCCAACACCGACGCAGACAGGG
>JBGPIL010000062.1:0-11775 GCA_041484905.1 Nitrospiria bacterium | reverse complement strand
ATTGCTCGGCCTGCAGCGCGGTGATGATGGATCGCACGCCCTGATGACCACCGTCGTGGCCGCTGCGGCGCAGGCGGAGCCGGCCCAACGGCAGATCCATCTCATCATAGACCACGACCACGGTCTCGAGTGGTCGCGCCTGATCGGCCAGCAACGCAGCCACCGCCCGGCCGCTGTCATTCATAAAGGTTCGCGGAATGGCGACGGCCACCGTGTGGTGGGCAATCTCTCCGTCGCCAAAAGCAAAGAGTGGATGGGCCGGATGCAGTGGAATCTTGTGACGGGCGGCAAACTGTTCGATGACTTCGGCGCCCACATTGTGCCGGCTGTTGCGATACCGGGGGCCGGGGTTGCCGAGTCCGATAAAAAGCGGCCCCGTTATTTGGCTTTCGATTCCTTCTTCTCCTCCTTAACCTCTTTTTTAACCTCTTTCTCTTCCTTGCCAGCCGCGGCGGCCGGCTTGGCGGCCCCCTCAGCGGCCACTTCCTCTTCCTTCTTCTCCTTCTTCAGTAATTCCGGTTCCTTGGTCTCCTTGGCGGTCGCCGTCAGCAGCTGTTCCAGCTTGGCCTCGGAGATCGGCGCCGCGACGGAGACGACCACCTGGTCACCGGGCGTGAGGAGCCGGACCGCCGGATCGACCGCCAGGTCTCTCACATGCAACGACTGGTTGATCAACAGCGCCGAGGCGTCGATCCGCAACTCGTCGGGAACCGCCAGCGGCAAACATTCCACCTCCACCTGACGAAGGTGATGGTGCAGCACGCCGCCCTCCTTCACGCCGGCCGGCACATCGCCCGTCACATGGACGGGCACGGCCACGCGAAGCGGTTTGTCCAGAGAGATCTCGAAGAGATCGACATGCAGGACGTGGTCGGTCACCGGATCGCGCTGACAGTCCCGTACGACCGCCACGCAACTTCGCTGCCCGTCGCCGTCATTGATCTTCAGCGTGATCAACACGTGTTCACCCGCCCCGGTATGGAACAATTTTTCGATCGCCTTGTCCGAGGCGCTCAGCAACACCGACGCGCCCGCATGATAGAGCACCGCCGGCAACCGTCCCTGCCGGCGCAACGTCCGGGCCACCCCCTTGCCCGCGTTCCGTCTGACATCCGCTTCCAACTCAACCCGTCGCATAGAATCCCTTCTCCTGTCGTGGCCGGGCCCTCGGACCCCGCCGTTAGACGAAGAGCGAACTGACCGATCGCTCCTCGTGAATGCGTTTAATCGCCTCCGCCAGCAACGGCGCCACGCTGAGCACCTTCAGCTTGGGGCAGGTTTTCTCCTTGCCGTTGAGCGGAATGGTATTGGTCACCACCACCTCATCCAACTCGGATGCGTTCAACCGTTCCAGCGCGGGGCCGGAAAGCACGGCATGCGTGCTGCAGCCCACGACCCGGAGCGCCCCTTTCTTGCGCAACGCGGCGGCGCCCTGGGCGATCGTCCCCGCGGTATCAATGATGTCGTCAATGATGATGACATCGCGCTTGGCCACATCGCCGATGATGTTCATCAGCTTGGTTTGATTCGGTTCTTCCCGCCGCTTGTCAATAATCGCCAGACTCGCCCGCAGGCGTTTGGCAAACGCCCGGGCGCGCTCGACACCGCCCGCATCCGGTGAGACCACCACGGGATCCTTCAGATCCAACTCGCGAAAATAGTCGAGAAACACCGGTGAGGCAAACAGATGATCGACCGGAATATTGAAGAACCCCTGCAACTGGCCGGCATGCAGGTCGATGGTCAGCACCCGCGTGGCGCCGGCCGTGGAGATGAGGTCGGCCACAAGTTTGGCGGTAATGGGCACGCGCGGTTGATCTTTGCGATCCTGTCTGGCGTAGCCGTAATAGGGGATCACCGCGTTGATCCGCTGCGCCGATGACCGTTTGAGCGCATCGATCATGATCAACAGCTCCATGATGTGCGTGTTCACGGGATCCGCCGCCGACTGCAGGACGAACACATCCATGCCCCGGACGTTGTCTTCCAGTTGGACCCGGATTTCCCCGTCGCTGAATCGGGACACCACCGCCTGACCAACCGGCAGTTTCAGTTCCCGGGCGATCTCCTCGGCCAATGGGCGGTTGGAGTTGCCCGTAAATAATTTCAATTCTCGTTGCATCGATGTGGTATCCCCTGACGAATGAAACAGCTCCCAGTGCCCCTCGCAGTCGATCTCATCGGCTCAATGGTTCGGAGGCAGGGTCTCGAACCCCGATCTTCAGCTCCAAAGGCTGACGTCCTGCCGATTGGACGACCTCCGAATCAGGCGTCCACGCTGCACCCCATCGCGGCTTACATGACAACCCGCGACGCCTGTACCGACGGCACGCGCCGCAACGGACGTGCGACCCAGACGCCCCATGTCGGTTGCGCCGTGTGAATGGCCTCGGCCGCCGCGCGGGCGCTCCGGGCCGTCGCAAACACCCCAAAGACCGCCGAACCGCTCCCGGACAGCAACACGCCTCTCGCCCCCGCCCGCACAAGCCGGCTGGCCGCTCCGCGAACAGGCGGGAACACCGTGTAGATCACCGGCTCAAAATCATTTTCCAGCAGAGGCCGCACAGAGATCCGAGTCCCGCGCAGGAAACGTGAAATTATAATCTCCCGCTCTTTGGGTGTCAATGGGAATGGAGCGAAGGAGTGGGGGACTGGAGCGAAGGGGCGGGGGACTGGAGCGAAGGAGCGGGGAAATGGTGCTGTCGGGCGGGAAGCCCTGGATGGCGCATCCCCTGCGCGCCATCGATCCAGGGCCCCATAGGCCGTCGCCGTTGGGGAGACGAGACCGGGATAGATGATGACCAACCACCACGGCAAAGATGGTGGGCCGCCGGCGGGACCACGCAACGGTCGCACGAGCCCGCCGGTTCCCTCCACGACCGAGAGCGGTGCCGAGAAAAAAAGGGCAATGTCGCTGCCCAAGGGCGCGACCGCCTCGGCCAGTCGCCGCCGGGACCACCCCAGGCCCCACACGCGGTTGAGCGCCAGCACCACAGCGGCGGCGTCGCTGCTGCCCCCGCCGAGGCCGGCACCGACGGGAATCTGCTTGACGAGCCGGATCGCCGCCCCTGCCGAGACCTTGGCCGCGTGTCGCAGCCGTTCGGCCGCCCGCACCACCAGATTGTCGCGTCCGCGCGGAACCACCAGGCCCTCGCAGGACAACTCGATGCCGCGGCACCGAATCCCGACCCGAAGCCGGTCGAACAGCGACACCTGCTGCACGATCGAAAAGATCTCATGGTAGCCGTCGGGGCCCGGCGGCCCGACCCGCAGAAGCAGATTGACCTTCGCCGGCGCGGAGATGGTGACGGTTGCCCTCGTCCTCATGTCAGGGGGGGCTGCCTCCACTCGCCCCATTAGAGGAAGACTCCCCATCCTCCCCCTCGCCATTGTCATCCCGACCCCGTTTAATCCCATGTTTTTCCAACCGATACCGGAATGACCGGAAATTCAGTCCCAGCAGGTGCGCCGCCCGCTTTTTCACCCCGCCGGTCCGGTCCAGCGCCTGCAACAGCAGTTTTCGCTCAAGCCGGTTGACCATCGCTTCCAGATCGATGCCGTCAGGCGGCAGTTGGTCACTGATGATCGAAGTGGCGGCCGAGTCGGGCCGTTGGAGGCAGGCCGTCAACAAATCGGGGGTCAGGAGCGGACCGGTCGCCAGGGTGACCGCCCGCTCGATCAGGTGTTCGAGTTCGCGCACGTTGCCGCGCCACTCGTGCGCGGACAACACCTGCAACGCGCCGGGGGCCAGTCCCGTGACCGACACGGCTCCGGCCCGTCCGTACTTGCCCACGAAATGATCCACCAGCATCGGAATATCGTCCCGGCGCTCCCTGAGCGGGGGCAGTTGGATCGGAATGACATCCAGCCTGTAGTAGAGATCTTCACGGAAGGTGCCGTCAGCCACGCCCTTTTCCAAATCCTTGTTGGTGGCCGCAATGACCCGGACGTCGACCCGGACATCCTTGATGCCGCCAATGCGCCGGAATTCCTTCTCCTGCAACACCCGCAGCAGCTTGACCTGGATCGCCGACGGCGTGTCGCCGATTTCATCCAGAAAAATGGTGCCTTCATGGGCGACCTCAAACAGCCCCTCTTTATTCGAAATCGCGCCCGTAAACGCGCCCTTCATATGGCCGAACAGTTCGCTCTCCAACAGCGGTTCCGGCAGCGCGCTGCAGTTGATCGTGACAAAGGGTTTCTCCTTGCGGTGGCTCCGCGAGTGCAGCGCACGGGCCACCAACTCCTTCCCCGTGCCGCTTTCGCCAAAGATCAGCACGTTGCTGTTGCTGTCCGCCACCTTGTTGATCAACTCCAACACACGCTGCATGCAGGGGCTTCGGCCGATCAGCTGTTCGAACCCCTCCAATTCATGGAACTGCTCTTTGAGCCGTCGATTTTCCTCTTCAAGGTTGCGGTGATCAAGCGCTTTGCTGATCAGGAGCTTCACCTCGTCAATCTGGAACGGCTTGGTCACATAGTCGTATGCGCCGGCCCTCATCGCCTCCACCGCGTTTTCGGTCGACGCATAGGCCGTGATCATGAGCACGACCGTCCTTGGGGAAAGCTGTTTAATCGCCCGCAGCAACGCCAGGCCGTCCATCCCCGGCATTTTCATGTCGGTCATGACCAGGTCGAAAATGTCCTGCTCCAGCAGACGCAGCGCCGATTCGCCGTCGGCAACCGGGGTGACATAGTACCCTTCCTTCCGCAACACGATCGCCAGGAATTCCCGCATGCTTTTTTCATCATCGACGATCAGGAGTTTTTTCATCGGCCCACCGCGGTTTCCGTCTGCACGTTGACCGGCAGTGACAGCGTCACCTGCGTGCCCTGTCCTTCGCGGCTCTCCACCAGGATGCGTCCGTGGTGGGCCTCCACAATACGGTGCACGATCGACAGCCCCAACCCGGAGCCGCCGTGGCGCGTGGTGAAAAATGGCGTAAAAATCTGCCGAAGATGGTCCGGCTTGATGCCCTTCCCCGTGTCCTTAATCTTGACCTCGACGCTCCCTTCGGCCGGGCGCCGGGCCGCCTGAACGGACAACACCCCGCCGGCCGGCATGGCCTGGACCGCGTTCAGCAACAGGTTCCACATGACCTGGCGGAGTTGATCGGCGTCGGCCCACACCCACACGGGCGGGTTGTGAGCCTGGAGCTGGGCCGTGATCACCGGCCGATAATCGGCGTGATTGTACAGCAGCTTGACCGTCTCTTCAAGAATCGCCGCAATATCACACCGGCCCAGGTGGACTTCAACCGGCCGGGTCGACGTCAGAAAGGCGGCGATGATGGAATCCAGCCGGTCCATTTCCCGCAAGGCAATATCCATCAGTTTCCGATGCTCGCCCTTGGGCGCCAATTCACTGCGCAGCACTTGGATGACCCCGCTCAGCGACGCGAGCGGATTACGGATCTCGTGCGCGATGCCGGCGGCCATCTCGGCCAACCCCGCCAGATGCTCGTTGCGCCGCATCTCCTCTTCCAACCGCTGGACCTGCGTCAGATCCTGAAAAATGCCGAGCGTGCCGCTGACCTCGCCGTCTTCGTCCCGGAGCAGGGAGAGCGTCAACCCGATCAGCAACGCGCGGCCGTCACGATGCGTGGTGCGAATATCAAACCGTTGCGTGGCCACGATGCGCAACGGATCGTTATAATAGGGCTGGATCTGGGGCGAATCAAACACGTCCCACCACCGTTTCCCGCGGAGCGCCTCCAGCGTGTACCCCATCATCTCGGAGCCGGCGCGATTAATGGAGGTGAACCGCCAGGATAAATCGGTGGTCACCAGACCGCTGCCGACGCTCTGGACGATGTACTCATGGAACCGCTGCAGATGTTGCAGCCCGACCTCGCGTTGCGCCAACTCCGCACCCAGATGACGCAGCCGGCTGGTCAACGAGCTGCTCAGCAGTGCAACGGCCACAAACGCGCTGACATTGTAGAGCAGGAAGTAGAGCCGCTCCGCAGCCGGTTGAGGCCCGCTGTCGAACAGACCAAACCATCCGGCCACGTCCCCCCACACCACCACGCCGTACAGACCGGAGACGCTGGCGGCCACACCCAGGCTGCCACCCCAGCCCAGCAAGATGCTCCCGGCAATGATGGAAATCACATAGAGCAGATGAAACGGGCTGTCGGCCCCCCCCGTGCCCAGCACCAACGCCGTCTCCAGCAGGATGTCGCCGGCCAACTGCAGGCCGGCCTGCAGGCGAAGGGTGGACGTATGGGGAAGCGCCAGACTGTACAGAATGGTCAACAGATAGGTGATGCCGATCAGGAGATAAAAGATGGGAAGCGTCGGGGCACGGCCCCCGTAGCCGATTGCCAGGAGGATCGAACTGCCCAGGAGCACCGTGACCACCAGGGCACGGAACCCGATGAGCCATTTTAGTTTGCGCCGAAGTTCGAGGGCGGCCTCCCCGACGAGCGGCGCGCCCATGGATCAGCCGACGGCCGCAGCCAGCTTGAAGATCGGCATATACATCGCGATGACCAGAAACCCGATAATGACGCCCAGGAAGACCATGAGCGCAGGCTCCAATAATGCCGTCAGCTTCGAGACGCCCTGGTCCACTTCCTCATCGTAAAAATCGGCGATCTTGCCGAGCATCGCATCCAGGGCGCCGGTCGTTTCACCCACGGCGATCATCTGCACCACCATCGGTGGAAATACCTTCGAAGCCGCGAGCGGCTCGGCGACCGTTTTGCCCTCGCTGATGCTCTGCCGGGCCGTGATAATCGCCCGCTCGATCACCACATTGCCGGCGGTTTTGGACACGATGGCCAGCCCGTCCAGAATGGGCACCCCGCTGCTGATCAATGTGCCCAGCGTCCGGGTGAACTTGGCCACCGCCGCCTTGCGGATCAGGTCGCCGACGACGGGCGCCTTCAACAACAGGGCATCGATGATCAAGCGACCGCCTGACGTCCCATACCACCACTTGATCCCATACACGATTCCGGCCATGACCCCGCCGATCATCCACCAATACCGCTGGGCAAAATTGCTCAGGCTGAGGACGATCTGGGTCATCACCGGCAACGTGCCGCCGAAATCGGTAAACATCTTGGCAAACACCGGGATCACCCAGACCAGCAACACCGTCACCACCATGATGGCCACCACCACGATCACCGCGGGGTAGACCAGGGCGGTTTTGATTTTGGCCTTCAAGGCCATGGTCTTTTCAATATGTTTGGACAACCGATTGAGAATCGTGTCCAGGATTCCGCCCGCCTCTCCGGCCGACACCAGGCTGTGGTAGAGATCATCGAAAATTTTCGGATGTTTTTTCAGTGCGTCGGCGTAGGTCGAGCCGGCTTCCACATCGGTCCGAAGCTGGGCAATCGCGGTCGCCAGCGTCCTGTTTTCGGTTTGGGCGGCCAGAATTTCGAGACACTGGACCAGCGGCAATCCCGCGTCAATCATCGTAGAAAATTGGCGGGTGAACACGACCAAATCCTTGCCAGTGACACCGCCGCCGAATTTCGGCATCGAGAACGCCCGTTCCGTCGCCCCCTTTTCTCTGATGGAGGTGGGAAGGATCTTCTGCTTGCGGAGCACCGAGACAACTTCATCGCGGTTTTTCGCCGTCAGTTCGCCCTTTCGAATGGCGCCCTGCTGCGTCCGACCCACGTAGGCAAATGTGGCCATGCCGGAATCCTCCCTACCTTTGATCGCCGCGGTGCATGTCTACCCTCCCAGCCGAGCGCCGGCTTTGGCCGCTCCGGATCGGCCGGCGGCGGAGGAGTGGACCGCGCCCCGCTCAATCATGGAAATGAGCTCGTCCGGATAACTCGACCGGCCGATGGCCTCCTCGTATGCGATGAGCCGCTTCATATAAAGTTCACACAAGGACTGGTTCATCGTCTGCATGCCGTACTGATTCTGCCCCGTCTGCATCGAAGAATAAATCTGGTGCACCTTGTCCTCTCGGATCAGATTGCGAATGGCGGGGTTCGGCACCATGATCTCCAGCGCCAGCGCACGGCCCTGCGCGTTGGTTTTGGGCAGGAGCGTCTGCGACAGCACGCCCTCCAGCACAAACGACAGCTGCGCGCGCACCTGGGATTGCTGATGCGGCGGAAACACATCAATGATCCGGTTGATCGTCTGAGCGGCGCTGTTCGTGTGCAGCGTGGCAAAGGTCAGATGCCCGGTTTCCGCAATCGTCAACGCCGCCTCGACGGTCTCCAGATCCCGCATTTCGCCGACGAGCACGACGTCGGGATCCTGCCGAAGAATGTACTTCAATGCCGTCTTGAAGCTTTTCGTATCTTGATTCACTTCACGCTGGTTCACCAATGATTTTTTGTGCGGATGCAGATACTCAATCGGATCCTCGATCGTCATAATATGGTAATGCTGGTCGTTGTTGATCCGGTCGATCATGGAGGCCAGCGTGGTCGATTTGCCGCTGCCCGTCGGCCCCGTCACCAACACGAGTCCTCGAGGCTTCTTGACCAGCTCGTGCACAATCTGGGGAAGACCCAACTCCTCAAACGTCAGAATCCGGAACGGAATGACCCGGATCGCGGCGCCGACGGCGCCGCGCTGCTGGAACACATTGGCCCGAAACCGGCTCAACCCCTTCAGGCCGAACGAGAGATCCAGTTCATTCTCCTCTTCGAATCGGTGCTTCTGATTATCGGTCAGGACGCTGTAGATCAGCTGCTTGGTCTCCGCCGGCGGCATGGGCGGGTGATTGAGTGGGACGAGCGAGCCGTCCACGCGAATCTGGGGAGGACTGCCCGACGTGATGTGCAGGTCGGACGCCCCCTTTTCAAGCATGGTCTGTAACAATTGCGCAAGATTCGCCATCAGCCGTCCCCCTCAGTCCGCAAAGGTGGTGTTCACCACCTCTTCAATCGATGTGAGTCCCTCTTTGATCTTCTGCAAACCGCTCATGCGCAATGATCGCATCCCGAGACTGATCGCCCGCTTCTTCAACTCGTCGGCGGAGACGCCTTGCAGGATGAGTTCCCGAAGCTCCTCGCCCACCGGCATCACCTCATAGAGCGCGATGCGGCCCCGATAGCCCGTGTCGCTGCAGTTCTGACATCCCTTGCCATGATAGCAGACAAGCTCTTTGGCCTCTTCAGGGGAAAATCCGATATTGACGAGGGTATTGACCGGCACCTTCTCGACTTCCTTGCACTCCGAGCAGACTTTGCGAACCAGCCGTTGCGCCAGAATCAAGATCACGGAGGACGCCACCAAAAACGGCTCGATGCCCATATTCAGCAGCCGGTTGACCGTGCTCGGCGCATCGTTCGTGTGCAGCGTGCTGAGCACCAGGTGACCGGTGAGCGCCGCTTTGACGGAAATTTCCGCCGTTTCGAAGTCGCGGATCTCTCCCACCATGACCACGTCGGGGTCCTGCCGCAGAAACGAGCGGAGCGCCGCGGCAAAATTCAAGCCGATATCCTCCTTCATCTGCACCTGATTGACGCCCATCAGGTTGTACTCGACCGGGTCCTCGGCCGTCATGATGTTGATATCTTCGGTGTTGATGTAATGCATCGCGGAATAGAGCGTGGTCGTCTTTCCACTGCCCGTCGGTCCGGTTACCAGCACCATGCCATAGGGGCTGGTCACCGATTTCAGAAAACTTTCCAGCGCCAAGGCCTCAAATCCCAATTTGGTCAGGTCGAGGGTCAGATTGCTCTTGTCCAAAATACGCATCACGATCTTTTCGCCGAACAGACAGGGCAGGGTCGACACGCGGAGATCGACCTCCTTCTCCTTCAGCTTGAGCTTGATCCGGCCGTCCTGCGGCAGCCGCCGTTCGGCGATGTCGAGACTGGCCATGATTTTCAACCGCGACGTGAGGGCCGCTTTCAATTTCATCGGGGGCGACATCGTCTCATAGAGCGACCCGTCCAGCCGGTACCGGACGCGGAATTTTTTCTCGTAGGCCTCGATATGGATGTCGCTGACTCCCTTGTTGATCGCCTCGGACAGGATCAGGTTGACCAGCTTGACGACCGGCGCCTCTTCGACCGCCTCCTTCAACTCGCCGAGGGATGGTTGATCCTCCTGCTCTGCAACAACGTTCAGGTCCTCTTCATCGGCTTCCTGGAGCACGCTTTGCAGCGATTGGGCCTGATCGTAATATTTGTTGATCACGGCGGTAATCGCGCCTTCCGACGCCACCAACGGCACCACCTCGTAGCCGGTCATAAATTTAATGTCGTCGATCGCGAACATATCGGTCGGGTCTACCATCGCCACGCTCAGTACCGCACCCGATCGTTTGACCGGCACGACGTGATATTTCTGCACCACGTCGGTCGGCACCAATTTTATGATGGCGTCATCAATGGTCAGGGTATTCACGTCAACGGATGGGATGCCGTACTGGCGGCTCAGAAACTGGAGCAACTTGTCTTCCGCAATAAAACCCAGCTTTACCAACGTGCTGCCGAGGCGCCCACCGCTCTTCTTCTGTTCCAGCAGCGCCTTTTGCACCTGCTCTTCGGTGATCAGCCCGGCGGTTTGCAGGAGCCGGCCCAATCGCTCCGCACTCACTTAGACGCCCCCCCGCAGGACGGAGTCAACCGCATTTCGTTGATGCCTGAATGACACGCTTCGCATGGAGGATCAGAAGAGACCATTCACATTGCTCGAGAAAAAGTTTAGTCGAGGTTCCAATTTTTGTCAATCTTGCCTGATTTTGGCAGGGTTACCTGCTTGCGTTGGATCTGAGTCAGGGGGAGAGTCGGGGCATGGGGGCATCGGAGGGCGCACGCTGCGACGAAGAAGGAGCAGCGGGGCTGTGCGCGCCGCCGAGTCAGTGAGGCGGCAGGATTCCAAAATTTCCCCGCACGGGCCCCCATTCCTAATCACCTCTCCCCCTGACAACCCCCCTCGAATTTACGCGGTATTCGCTTGGGCTGCGCGCATCATCACGGCAATCGGGGCCTTGCGGCCGGTCCAGAGCCGAAACGACAGTGCGCCTTGATAAACCAGCATGTCCAAACCGTTCATCGTGCGACACCCGGCGGCCTTGGCGTCGCGCAGCAGCGGCGTGACGGCGGGCTGATAGATCAAATCACACACAGATGAGAAACAACCCACGACGGCCGGGCTGGCAAGACGAGGATCGCGGCGGTGCAGGCCGACCGCCGTCGCGTTCACGAGATAATCGCAATCGGCCGCAACGCGTTGCAGTGCGGCGTCGGACAAAGCAATCACCTGGACACACGCCGAGGAACGCGCACCGCGCCCGCGAATCGCACGCGCCAGCCGCTCCGCGCGATCGACATTCCGGTTGGCAATAATCAGCCGCTTGACCCCCGCGCACACCAGCGCCGCGGCCACCGCCCGGGCGGCTCCGCCGGCCCCAAGCACACACACCCTCTCTCCCCGCATGGAGACACCCCAGGCCGCCCGAAGCGCCAGAAGGAATCCCTGCCCATCCGTATTATGGCCGATCAACCGCCCCCCGCGATTGACCACTGTGTTCACGGCACCGATCCGCCTCGCTTCCGCGGACAAACCATCCAGATAGGGCAGTACCCGCTCCTTGTGGGGAATCGTCAAATTGACGCCGGCCATGCCCAAGGCCCGAATCGCGTTGACGGCATCGGCCAACCGGCTTGGTTTGATCGCGAACGGCAAATACACGTAGTTGAGTTTCAACGCCCGAAACGCAGCGTTGTGCATGGCCGGTGAACGGGAATGCGCCACCGGATCACCGAAGATTCCGACCAATACGGGAAGGGATGGTCGCGTCATCGCCTCGCCGGCTCCATAGGGCTGGCGTCAGCT
>JBGPIL010000061.1:0-11834 GCA_041484905.1 Nitrospiria bacterium | reverse complement strand
GCACTCGCTTAAATCAAGGGGAGCGGCACCGCTCCCCTTGATAATCCCCACCGCCATACGAGTTGCGCCTGAGGCTCGCGCGTCAAACCGGCGCTCGGCCCCTTGCCGACGTTCTCTGATCGTTTGCTATTCTACTCCCATTCACCTGCGTGAAATCTTAACACGCTCCACCGCCAAAAACCCAGCCATGCCGATCAACAGGAACACCGCGATGACCACAAACGCCGGCCGGTAGCCAAACGCGCCAACGAGCAGCCCGGCGGCCAGCGGCCCGCTGGCATGACCGATGTCCATCCACATGCCGAAGACGCCCATCGCCGATCCTAATGACCCACCCCTGGTCAGATCCGCCACGTAGGCCGAGGTCGATGAGGCCACAACCGCGCCGCCGAAACCGAACAGGACGGCCGGCGCGCACATCGCGAGAAACGTTCCGGTCAACGGCAGCAGGGCGAATGCGGCGGCGCACATCAACAGGCCGCCGATGATCATGGGCGACCGGCCTAACCGGTCGGATAATCGCCCCATCGTCGGCCGCGTGGCAATAGAGACGATGCCCTGTACGCCGAAGAGCGCGCCCACCTGCGTGGCCGTCAACCCGACTGTCAGACCATATAACGGCAAAAAGGCCATCAACGCGCCGTCGGCCATCATCTGCAGCCCCTGCATCAGGCTGGTGGCGACAATCTTCGGATGGCGCAAAATCTCCATCAACCCCGCGCGCAGTTGCAGCCAGGATAATGCCTCTTTGCGGACCGTCGCGTGCTCATCCCCGGCGGGAGAAACAGCGAAGACACCGATGATCACGGCGCCAATGGCGCCGCAGAAGCCGAAGACGGCCTGAAAACCGGCCTCGTCGATCAGTACGCCGCCGCCCGCGCGCCCCAGCAACGTGCCGCTCTGTCGCATGGCCGAATACCAGCCGATCGTCTCGCCGCGCTGCGCCGGATAGAGATCGGCCACGACGGCCAGCGCGACCGGCGTGAAGATCGCCGTCGCCAGGCCGTGCGCAAACCGGAGCAGGATCAACTGCCAGACCTGCGTGACTAAAAAATAACCGAGCGGCGCCACGGCAAAGACGAACACGCCCGCCCACATGAGCAGCCGGCGGCCCAAGCGGTCCGACAACACGCCGGCCGGCAGTTTGATGCAGACGCCCGTGAGCGTGGAGGCCGCCACGATAAAACCCACCAGTTCCGGCGAGGCGCCCAAATGCGCCGCAAAGAGCGGCAGCAGCGGCGCCCGGATCATGTCATAGCTCAGAAAGGCGAGGAATCCGACAACGCAGAGCGAAACAAACGAACGAAGCGGGGACGGCACGGAGGGGGTTTCTATCCCGTCGAGTTACAGAGGATTGGCAAGGTGACCGAGCCGCTCGGTCAGTTTCAGATTTTCCCGGTAATCGACCGGACAATCAATGACGGCCGGCACCGGTTGCGCCAGCGCCTCACGCAGCAGCGGCAACAATTCGTCCGCCGCAGTCACCCGGTAGCCCTTCGCCCCGAACGATTCGGCATACTTCACAAAATCGGGATTGGAAAAGCTCACCGAGGCCGTCCGGCCGAGTTGCCGGAGCTGCTTCCACTGGATGAGGCCGTAGCCGCCGTCGTTGAAGATCAGCGTGACGAACGGCGCGCCCACGCGGCACGCGGTTTCGAGCTCCTGCGAATTCATCATGAACCCGCCGTCGCCGGTCACGGCCACCACCTTCCGCTCCGGGTAGAGGAGCTTCGCCGCCACCGCGCCAGGCACCGCAATCCCCATCGAGGCAAAACCGTTGGAGATCACGCAGGTGTTGGGCCGTTCGGTCTGATAGAGCCGGGCCATCCAGACTTTGTGCGCGCCCACGTCGCAGATCACGAGATCATCCGGGCCGAGCGCCTCCCGCACGGTCGCCACAATCTTCTGGGGCAGCAGCGGGTAGGCGCGGGACGCGCGCCCCGCCTCGATCTCATCGAGCAGCGCCGTCCGCAACGGCAGGAGCGTGGCATCCTGCCTAGGCGATGCGCGCTCGGCCAGCAGTTCCAACGACAGTGAAAGATCACCCAAAACCCCGACGCTGACCTGATAGGCGGCGTCCACCTCCGCCGGCGATTGATCGATATGAATAATGTGTTTGTCCCGGTTGGGATTCCAGAAGCGCGGCGGGTATTCCACCTGATCGTAACCGACGGTCACAACCAGATCGGCCCGCTCCAGACCGAACGAGACATAGTCGCGGGAGGGCAAGCCGACGGCCATGAGTGAGAGCGGATGGCTGTCAGGCAGCGCCCCCTTGCCCATGAAGGTGTGGGCGACCGGAATGCGCAACCGTTCGGCGAAGCGCCGCAGCGCGTCGGACGCGCCGCTGCGGATCACACCGTTGCCTGCAATCACGATCGGATAGCGGGCCTCGTTGAGCAGCACCGCCGCCCGTTCGAGTTGTTTGGGATGGGGCTCGGGCGCCACGGGCTGCTGGACGAGCAACGGTTCGCCTTCAGCCGCCGCGGCGGCGATATCCTCGGGTAGATCGAGATGAGTGGCGCCTGGTTTTTCGGTCTGCGCGATCTTAAACGCCTTCCGGCAGGCCTCCGCCACCATATCACCCGTCTTGATCTGCGTATTCCATTTCGTCACCGGCTTGAACAAGGTCACGAGATCAAGGTACTGGTGCGATTCCTTGTGCATGCGATTCAGGTCGGCCTGGCCCGTGATCGCCACAACCGGCGCATGATCGATGTTGGCATCGGCCAGTCCGGTCAGGAGATTGGTCGCCCCGGGCCCCAATGTGGAAAGGCAGACCCCCGCGCGGCCGGTCAGCCGGCCGTGCAGATCGGCCATGAAGGCCGCGCCCTGTTCATGGCGGGTGACGATCACCCGGATGGTGGAGTGGGTCAGGGCATCGAGCAGGTCGAGATTTTCTTCGCCCGGCACGGCGAAGAGCTCGCGCACCCCTTCCCGCTCAAGACACCGGACGAGGAGTTCAGCGGCGCGCATTAGCTTGTCACGCGGCGGATCCCGGCGGCACACCAACCAACACCGACGGCTTGGACCACGTCCTTACCGCTTGGAACCGGCTGGAGATGCCGTCGGAGGCGGCGTCAGCGACGCTTCGACCAGCCAATCGTTGCCGACCGGCTGAAACGTCAGGCCGTGCAAGCGGACCAATCCATCCAGCGTCAGGGGCGACCGGCCGCCGACCGTTCCCTTGGCATCCTGACCGCCCATCAGCGTCGGCGCAATAAAGACGGCCAGCCGGTCGACCAGGCCGGCTCGAAGGGCCGAACCGATCAACCCGCCGCCACCTTCGATCATCACGCTGTTGATCCCCAGCTCGACCAGTTTACCCATCAACGCCTTCAGATCAACACGCCCCTGCGCGGTCTCCAGCACAAAGACCGTCGCCCCCAGCGCCTCCAACGCGGCGCGCCGCTCCGGCGAGGCCAACGACGTGGTCGCCACGAACGTATGGGCGGTGGAGGTGTGACGCAGCACCTTGGCGTGCAGCGGAATTTTCAACGCTTCATCGACGATGACCCGGTGCGGGTCCCGCCCCTGCTCGCCCATCCGCACCGTCAGCGACGGATCGTCCTGCAAAATCGTCCCGACGCCGACCATCACGGCGTCCGTTTTCGCGCGGAACTGGTGGGCAAGCTGTCGGGCCGGCTCGCCGGTGAGCCACTGCGACTGGCCCGTCGAGGTCGCGATCTTGCCGTCCA
Organism: Nitrospiria bacterium; assembly: GCA_041484905.1. Classification (GTDB taxonomy): domain Bacteria; phylum Nitrospirota; class Nitrospiria; order JACQCE01; family JACQCE01; genus JACQCE01. The sequence continues at coordinate 8,136 of JBGPIL010000061.1, read as the reverse complement.
GCGTCTGCGCCACTTTGACCGTCACCAGCGGCCGTCCTTTGGTCAGGACGGTCGTGTAGGCTTCGTTCAACTGTTTCGCCTCGGCCTCCAGCACGCCCGTCGTCACCTTGATCCGCGACCGGATCAGCGCCGCGATCGACCGGCCGTTCACGCGCCGGTTGGGATCCTTCATCGCGATGACCACCCGTTGGGGACGCGCCTTCTGAATCAGCGGCAGGCAGGGCGGCGTGCGTTTATCCTTGTGACTGCACGGCTCGAGCGTGACATAGAGCGTCGCGCCGCGCGCGCGCGGACCGGCCTGCTGCAACGCCAACGCCTCGGCGTGGGGCTCTCCGGGCTTGCGGTGATAGCCCTGCCCCACCACGCGCCCCCGTTTGACGATCACCGCCCCCACCATCGGATTGGGACTGGTGGTGCCCCGCCCCTTTTCAGCCAGACGAAGGGCCATCCGCATCCAGCGTTGATCCGTGCTGAGTCCACCCATAGAGCCTCCTTTATAAGGTTGCTAGGTGGCTCGGTGGCTTGGTGGCTAGGATAAATTTCATGTCCACTTCCCTAACTACCCAGCTACCTCATTTACCTAGTCACCTTCTTTTCTCCCAACACCGCGTGCGCCGCCGCCAACCGGGCGATCGGCACCCGGTAGGGCGAACAACTGACATAGTCCAACCCGATCTGATGACAAAACTCCACCGAACTCGGCTCGCCGCCGTGCTCGCCGCAAATGCCGATCTTCAGCATCGGGCGGGCCGCCCGTCCCTTCTGCACGGCAATCCGCATGATCGCCCCCACGCCCTCCCGGTCGATCGCCACGAACGGATCGTCGGTGAAGACCCCCTTCTCAACATAGGCGGGCAGAAATTTTCCGGCGTCATCCCGGCTCAACCCATACACCGTCTGCGTCAGGTCATTCGTGCCGAAGGAGAAAAACTCCGCCTCCTGGGCGATCTGGTCGGCCACCAGCGCGGCCCGCGGCAATTCGATCATGGTACCGACGGTGTAGGAGACGGTCACGCCGGCCGCCGCCATGACGTCGGACGCGGTCTTGGCAATCACCTCACGTAAAAATTGCAGCTCGCGCCGGTCGGCCACCAGGGGAATCATCACTTCCGGCAGGACGCGCACGCCCTTCTTCGCCAATTCGCACGCGGCTTCAAAAATCGCCTGCACCTGCATCTCGTAGATTTCGGGGAATGTAATACCCAGCCGGCAGCCGCGATGGCCCAGCATCGGATTGAATTCGTGCAGCGCCGCGGTGCGCGCCTTGACCGTCTCCGGATTGAGGCCCATCCCCAGGGCCAGCTGGCCCATCTCCTCATCCGTATGGGGGAGAAATTCGTGTAAAGGCGGATCGAGCAGCCGGATTGTGACCGGCAGCCCCGCCATCGCCGAAAAAATCCCGACGAAATCCTGCCGCTGCATCGGCAACAGCTTGGCCAGCGCCCGCTTCCGCTGCTCGACCGTGTCGGACAGAATCATTTCGCGCACCGCCTGCACGCGGGACCCTTCGAAAAACATATGCTCCGTCCGGCACAGGCCGATCCCCTGCGCGCCGAACTCCCGGGCCACCGTGGCGTCGTGGGGCGTGTCGGCGTTCGCCCGCACCTTCAGCCGCCGCACCTTGTCGACCCAGCCCATCAGCGTGCGGAATTCCTTGCTCATCGCCGGCTGCACGAGCGGGACCTCGCCCTGCATGACTTCACCCGTCGAACCGTTCAGCGTGAGCAGCTCCCCGCCGCGGACGATCGTCGAGCCGACGGTGAACTGCCGCTTCTCTTCGCTGACCACCAGCGCGCCGCAGCCCACCACGCAGCACTTGCCCATGCCGCGGGCGACGACCGCCGCGTGGCTGGTCATTCCGCCTCGAGCAGTCAGAATGCCCTGGGCCGCGTGCATGCCGCCGATATCCTCCGGCGACGTCTCCGTGCGCACCAGGATGACCTTCTCGCCCCGCTTTGCCGCCTCCTCCGCTTCAGCCGCCGAGAAGACGACCCGGCCGACCGCCGCACCGGGCGACGCCGGTAATCCCTTGGCGATCACCTTCGCCTTCACGCTCTGATCGATCTGGGGATGGAGCAATTGATCCAATTGCGATGGATTGACCCGCAGAATGGCCGTCGGCGTGTCGATCAGCCGCTCCCCGGCCATCTCGACGGCGATGCGCACCGCCGCCGCCGCCGTCCGCTTGCCGACGCGGGTCTGAAGCATGTAGAGCGTCCCTTCCTGAATCGTAAATTCCAGATCGAGCATATCTTTATAATGGCGCTCGAGCTTCTTGTAAATCCGCGTCAACTCGGCATAGGCCTGGGGCACTTTCTTTTCCATCGTCTCGATCGGTTCGGGCGTCCGGATGCCGGCGACCACGTCCTCCCCCTGCGCGTTGCGGAGCCATTCGCCGAAAAAGCGCCGTTCGCCCGTGGAGGGATCGCGCGTAAACGCCACACCCGTGCCGCTCGTCTCACCCATGTTGCCGAAGACCATCACCACGACGTTGACCGCCGTGCCCCAGGTGTCCGGAATCCGGTTCAAGCGCCGGTAGGTAATCGCCCGTTCGCCGTACCACGACTGGAACACGGCATCGATGCCCATCTTGAGCTGATCGAGCGGCCGGGTGGGAAAGTCGCGGCCGGTCTCCTGCCGGATGATCTCTTTGTACCGGTGCACCAGCGATTTTAACGCCTGCTCGTTTAGCTCCGTATCGAGACTGACCCGTTCGTGCCGCTTTTTCTCCTCCAGCGCCGATTCAAACCGTTCGCGCTTCACGCCCATCACCACACTGCCGAACATCGTGAGAAAGCGCCGGTAGGCGTCGTAGGCGAACCGGCGGTTGCCCGTCAGCGTCGCCAGCCCCTCCACCGTCGCGTCGTTGAGCCCCAGATTGAGGACCGTGTCCATCATGCCCGGCATCGACGCCCGCGCGCCCGACCGCACCGAGACCAGCAACGGATCGGCCGGATCGCCGAAGCGCTTGCCGATCTCCCGCTCGAGCTTCTGCAGATTGGCAAGCACCTGCTCCCACATGCCGTCCGGATGGTGGGATTTTCTGGCGAAGAAGGCCACGCAGGCCTCCGTCGTAATCGTAAAGCCCGGCGGCACCGGAATGCCCAGATTAGTCATCTCCGCCAGCCCCGCACCCTTGCCGCCGAGCAGCGACTTGTTGTCGCCGGCGCCTTCGGCCTTGCCCCGGCCGAAGTAGTAGACATATTTGTGCGCCTTGGCTTTGTGCGTGGGCCGTGCCGGGGTGACAGACCGGCGCTTCGATGCTCGCTTCACAGCCCGTTTGACAGCCATAATCAAACCTCCCTGACTCGATCCGCCTGCGCCGCCGCCGGCGACGAGGGCGCTGCTGAAATTTTCGAAAAGTCCGCAATGGGTTGAAAAAGTTTTTTCACTTCATTCACTAAAGCCAGCCGCTTGGTCTGCACAGCCTGCTCCTTCGCCATCACCATCACCTTGTTAAAAAACGCATCAACCGGCGACCGTAAACGAGCCAGCACAATCAGCGCAGCCTCAGCATCCGGCGCGGCGGCCATCTCGCGGCCCGCCGCCTCGCACGCGGCATAGAGTTGCCGCTCTTCCACCTCGGTGAACTGTTCCGGCTGGAGCGTCCCCGAAAACCCCGCCGGCACGATCCGCCCAACTCGCCGGTAGACGGTCAACAGATCCTCACCCGCCGGCGTGGCCAGAATCGCCTGCAACGCCGCGATCCATCGCTGCGCGCCGGCCGGATTGTTCCACTCGCCCGCCAGCACCGCGGCCACAAGTTCGTTCGTGTAGCCCTCGGACAGCAACTGCCATTCTAATCGTTGACCTAAAAATTTCCTGACGGCCTCCACCGTGCCGTCCCGCCAGCCTTTGGTCGACTTCAAGAGCGCGTTCGCCTGATTCAGAAGAGCCGACAGATCGAGTCCGGGATGCAGCGCGGCGATTTGCACAATCCCGGCCGCCTGCCGCCGGAGCGCATACGGGTCCTCCGATCCGGTCGATGCCAGGCCGACGCCGAAATACCCAACGATCGTGTCGACCTTGTCGGCAAGCGAGAGCAGTTGCCCCAGCGATGACAACGGCAGCGCATCGCCGGTAAACCTCGGCCGGTAGTGCTCGGCGATGGCCGTCGCCACGGCGGGGGCTTCGCCCTGCCGGGCCGCATAGTCGCCGCCGATCACGCCCTGCAATTCGGGAAACTCCCGCACCAGCCCCGTCACCAGATCGGCCTTCGAGAGCCGCGCCGCCTGCTCGGCTTCTTTCACATCGATACCAAGTTTTGGCGCGAGCCAGCGCGCCAGTTCCACCACCCGCGTGGTTTTGTCGTGCAGGCTGCCCAGTTTCTCGTGAAAGGTCACGCCCTTGAGCGTCGCGACCCGGTCGGAGAGCGTGACCGCCAGATCCTGCTTGAGATAGAACCGGGCGTCCTCCAGACGGGCCTTCAGCACCCGCTCGTGGCCTTTGATCATCGTCGCCAGCCGCGTGGAGGTCTGCTGGCGCGCGCCGCCGTCCACCACGCAGAGAAAACGGGGCAGGAGTTTGCCCTGCTTCTGCAGGCCGAAATAGCCCTGCTGATGTTCGAGCACCGCCACCAGCAATGCCTTCGGCAGGGTCAGATAGGCGCGGTCAAACCCGCCCTCCACCACCACCGGCCATTCGCTGCTGTAGACCGCCTGCGTCGTCACCGCCTCTTCATCGAGTAGCGAGGCCCCCAGCGCCGTGGCCCGATCGCGCACCCCCTGAACAATGGCCGAACGCCGCTCCTCATCATCGACCAGGACGCAGGCGCGACGTAAACGGGACTGATAATCGGCCGCACGAGCAATCGTCACCGCACCGGGGGAGAGCGCCCGATGGCCGACGGAGCGGCGGCCGCTCGTCACATCGGCAAACGCGAACGGAATCACCTGCCGGTCGAAGAGCGCCACCAGCCAGCGCAACGGCCGGATAAAGCGCTGCCCGCCCTCATGCCAGTGCATCATCTTGGGAAATTGCAGTTGCCCCACCAGCGTGGGCAAGAGTTGCTTGAGAACGTTCGCCGTCGGCAGCGCCGGCTGCGTCACACGGACGGCCACATAGTCGCCCTTGCCGGTTTTCACAATCTGCAAATCGGTGACTTTCACCCCTTGCGAGGCGGCGAAACCGACGGCCGCAGCCGTCGGTTTGCCCCCGGCATCATAGGCGGCAGCAGCCGGCGGCCCCGTCACGTCCGTCACCAGCGCCTGCTGCCTGTTTGGCAGCACGGCCGAGAGCACGAGCCGGCGGGGCGTGCCGTAACTGCGCACCTCCCGCGCCTCCAACCGGGCCAGCGTGAATAACTCCGTCGCCCGGTCGCGCAACTGATCGAGCGTCGAGCGCACGAGAAACGCGGGCACCTCCTCCACGCCGATCTCCAGCAGCAGCTCACCCCCCAATTTACCCCCAAGCTTACTCATGACTGACCCTCGCCTTGCGTCGTCTGTCGTGCGTACCGCCGGCGGAGCGCTCGAGGAGCGGAAAACCCTGCGCCTCCCGCAACGCAAGATACCCCTGCGCGCACCGTCGGGCCACGCTGCGCACGCGCCCAATGTAGCGCGCCCGTTCCGTCACGCTCAACGCGCCTCGGGCATCCAGCAGGTTAAACAGATGGGACAATTGCAGACAGGCGTCATATGCGGGCAGGATCAACGCGGGCGCGCCGTTCTTATCAGTCTTTTGATCGGGCTGCTGATCAACCTGATGCCCGGCCCCATGTTTCACCCCATGACTGGTTCCATGATCGGCCAACAGGGCGTTCGCCTCCTGTTCGCACCCGTTAAAAAAGTGCAGCAACTGCTGGGCGTCGGACTTTTCAAAGTTGTACCGGGAGAATTGGGCTTCTGCCGTATGGAACAATTCGCCGTAGCTGATTCCCCCACCCCACTCAAGATCAAAGACACTCTCCACCCCTTGCAGGTAGAGTGACAACCGCTCGATGCCATAGGTCAGCTCAACCGCAATCGGCTCCAGCGCAAGCCCGCCCACCTCCTGAAAATAGGTAAACTGGGTGATTTCCATGCCATCCAGCCGAACCTCCCATCCCAATCCCCATGCGCCAAGAGTGGGAGATTCCCAGTCATCGTGGAGAAATCGAATGTCATGATCGGTTTTTTTAATACCTAAGTGGGATAAGCTGGCCAAATAGAGCTCCTGGCTGTTGCTCGGAGCCGGCTTGAGGATCACCTGATACTGATAATAATGCTGAAGGCGGTTGGGGTTCTCCCCGTAGCGGCCGTCGGTAGGGCGTCGAGTCGGCTGCACATAGCCCACGCGCCAGGGCTCGGGGCCTAAGACTCTGAAAAAAGTGGCCGGATGGAACGTCCCCGCCCCGACGGGGCGGTCATACGGTTGGACAATACTACAACCCTGCTTACTCCAAAACTCGTTGAGTTTATTGATTAACTCCTGGACAGTCACGATGGATCCACCACCATCCGATCCCTTGACCAGCGCGTTTGAACCTCGCCGAAATGATCAGCCGCATCCCTGCACCATCACATACAAAAGTCCTCGCAACCGTAGCAAAAATAAGCGAGAGCTGTCAAGAGATTCGCAGCGTTTCATTTTGAAAATAGTGGCCGCTGACAAGCGCGAGCCACTACAAGCAAAAGGGTCGCGGCGGCAAACCGCGACCCTTTTGACCAATCCCGCTCCCCCATTCCGGGGTGTTGTGCAGCTTAATTCTTTGCTTGCGGCCCAAGCGGATTTATCTTCTCCGACTTCTCCGGCTGCACGGCAATCTCGCGCGCCCACCGGCCGGTCGACACCACCGTGATCATCGTACCGACCTGCAAGTCGCCATCGATCTTCGTGCTCTTAGTCAGGCCGTAGTTGTGCACCTTGCCCGTTTCCTCTTTGATCTGGACCGATTTCCCCGGCGTCATCTCCATCACCTCGCCGGTCGTTGTCCTGGGGCTGTTCAGCCGCTCGGCAGCAGCCGACTTTTTCGCCGCCGAATCCGCAGCCGGCTCGCCGGCCAGCGCCGCGCCGGACCAGAATGCCATGAGCATGACCACGGCCATCAGTGTTGAAAATCGTTTCATCGGAATGCCCTCCTTGTGTGGGTTCGACCCGTGGCCCTCTGCCAACGGTCGTTGCCCCTACACAAACGCACGCGCCGTGCCAATTGAGGAAAGCGAGCGAATTTCCGTGATTATTCGCTCTGATCAACACAGCGGGTCAGAATTTCCGAGGTCTGCTTTATCGGCGAAGTGTGTATGGGTGTTCAGGGTGATGTGAACACAAGTGTCGGTAGGCAGGGGTCAGTAGGCAGGAGTCAGTAGGCAGGAGTCAGGAATACAAAATAGAAACTATCGTGAGAATCTGTCTCTCTTCCTTGCCTGTCTACTGTCTACTGTCTACCGCCTACCGCCTACTGTCTACTGTCTACTTGACCCTCTATCTTCGGCACATTACAGTACACCTGCCATGTCACCCCATACCATTACCGTTCAACAAACCTCCGCAGACAACCCCCAAGGAGATCCAATGGCCTTTCTCGTGACCGTGCGGGAGGGGAAGAGCACCACCCAGCATCGGGTCACGATGACGCAGGCGACGCATCAGAAGTTGACCGGAGGGAAAGTCAGCGCCGCCCGCTGCATCGAGGCGGCGTTTAAGTTTTTACTCGATCACGAACCGAAAGAATCGATCCTCTCGCGGTTTGACGTGACCGTGATCTCGACTTATTTTCCGGCGTTTGAGCGAAAGCTGGTGAAATATCTATAAAGGAGTATTTATTTCAGACCCTAACTAATGATTCAGAAAACCCGTTTTCATGGATATACAACCATTCCAGAACCGAGCAAATCATCGAACCGAACAATCTGATTCGCTTGAGTATTGGTCACATAGATTTTTCCCGCTGCGCCCACATCGAGTAGAGCAACAACAGTTTTGTACAGTAGATAATTACACTTTACACTTGTAAAGAATATACACACGCGTTATAATATTCAACATCATGATAAATAAAGATAATAAATACCTATCTGTTTCCATGATGGCTAAACTTTTCAGGGTTAGCCGCGTTACTATTTATAACAAGATTAAGTCAGGCCAGATAAAAGCAGTCAGAATTGGGGATCATTTAATGATCCCGAGAAAATATTTAGATCGTGTTTTAGGAAAGGT
>JBGPIL010000060.1:0-11913 GCA_041484905.1 Nitrospiria bacterium | reverse complement strand
GATGACGACATGCTCGGCAAGATCAAAGCACTCTTGAACGACTTCAAATCGCACTTTTCAAAAATCGCCGGCATCGCCTAGCGGGACGATCAATCCCATCTGGAACCGATTGAGCCTGTAGCATGCCCAACCTCCAACATACCCGCCGCCGGATCGGCAGCGTCAAAAATACGCAGAAAATTACCAAGGCGATGAAGCTCGTCTCCGCCGCCAAACTCCGCCGGGCCCAGGAGCGGATCCTCGCCGCCCGGCCCTACGCCGACCAGATGGCGGCGCTGCAATCTCAACTGTGCCGCCGTGTCACGTCAACGGCCCATCCGCTGATGCAGCGTCGGCAGGGCTCCAAGGTCGAATTGGTTGTCGTCTCGGCCGACCGGGGCTTGTGCGGCTCGTTCAACGCGCAGATGTTCAGGCAGACGATCGAGCTGGCCGGACGGCTGGAAGCCGAAGGGCGCGTGGTCACGTTGACCACCATTGGCAAAAAAGCGAGGGATTTTTTCCGGCGCCGCCGCTGGCCGATCACCAAAAGCTGGCTGCAACTGTTCGATCGCCTGCAGTTCGACCAGGCGAAAACGATCGCGGAGGAATTGATCGGGCTGTTCACCAGCGGGGAGCGGGCCGAGGTGCGGTTGCTCTTCACGGAGTTTCGTTCCGTCGCCTCCCAGCGCGTCACCACCCAGCTCCTGCTGCCGGTCGGTGCCCCGTCTCCGGAAGCCACCCATGCAACGGCCGCAGCGCCCGATACCCGGTCGGGCAGCTATCTCTATGAGCCTGAAGAAGACCAACTGCTGGCCGAGTTGCTACCCCGCGCCGTGGCGGTCCAGCTGTTCCGCGCATTGCTCGAATCGGCCACCAGCGAACAGGGGGCCCGGATGATGGCGATGGACTCCGCCTCCCGAAACGCGGGGCAGATGATCGATCGATTGACGCTGATTTACAATAAAACCCGGCAGGCCGCCATCACGAAGGAATTGATGGACATCGTGGGCGGGGCCGAGGCCCTACGGTAACCCCTCACCCCCCTCTCCCCCTTGGGGAGAGGACAGAGGAGAGGGGAAAGGAGTGAGACAGTGAAACAAGGGCATGTGGTTCAAGTCATCGGACCGGTCGTTGATGTGCAATTTCCCGAAGGGGCGTTGCCGTCAATCTATCACGCGCTGCGGATCGAACAGCCGGCGGATCAGAAGACCGGACGGCCCGCCATCACGCTGGTTCTGGAAGTCGCCCAGCACCTCGGGGAGAATCGCGTGCGGGCCATCGCCATGTCATCCACCGACGGGCTGGTGCGAGGGATGCCGGTCAACAACACCGGCCAGCCCATCTCGGTGCCGGTCGGGGAGAAGACGCTGGGGCGGATCTGCAACGTGACCGGCGATCCCGTTGACGAGATGGGTCCCATCGAAGCCAAGGAGCGCTGGCCGATTCATCGCGAGGCGCCGCCCTTATCCCAGCAGGAAACGTCGGCCGAGATTTTCGAAACCGGTATTAAGGTGATCGACCTGCTCGAGCCCTACGCCCGCGGCGGCAAGACCGGCCTGTTCGGCGGCGCCGGCGTCGGCAAAACCGTCATCATCATGGAGTTGATTCATAACATCGCCACGCATCACGGCGGTTATTCGGTCTTCGCGGGTGTCGGCGAACGCACCCGTGAGGGAAATGATCTCTGGCTGGAGATGAAGGAGTCGGGCGTGCTGAACCGCGCCGCCCTGGTCTACGGCCAGATGAACGAGCCGCCCGGCGCGCGCCTGCGCATCGGGCTAGCCGGCCTGACGATGGCGGAATATTTCCGTGAGGCGGAGGGGCGGGATGTGCTCCTCTTCATCGATAATATTTTCCGGTTCACACAGGCCGGCTCTGAAGTGTCCGCACTGTTGGGCCGGATGCCCTCTGCAGTGGGCTACCAGCCGACACTGGGCACGGAAATGGGCACGCTGCAGGAACGGATCACCTCGACGAAAAAAGGCTCCATCACCTCCGTGCAGGCGGTCTACGTCCCGGCGGACGACCTGACCGATCCGGCGCCGGCGACCGCCTTCGCGCACCTGGATGCGACGACCGTGCTCTCACGCCAGTTGGCCGAGCTGGGCATCTATCCCGCGGTCGACCCGCTCGATTCCACGTCGCGGATTCTGGATCCGCAGGTCGTCGGCGACGACCATTACCAGACGGCGCGCCGGGTGCAATCGATTCTGCAGCGGTACAAAGAGTTGCAGGACATCATCGCCATCCTGGGCATGGACGAATTGTCCGAGGAGGACAGGCTCACCGTGGCCCGGGCCCGCAAGATCCAGCGGTTTCTCTCCCAGCCCTTCTTCGTGGCCGAAGCCTTTACCGGCTCGCCGGGCCGCTACGTCAAACTCAAGGACACGATCCAGGGCTTCAAGGAGATTATCGATGGCAAGCACGACGACCTGCCGGAACAGGCCTTCTACATGGTCGGCACGATCGATGAAGTGATCGAGAAAGCCACGAAACTGGCGCAATAACATGCCCGCCGCTTCGCACATCATCCCGAGAGGCATGTGATGGCCGACCCATCGTCAGGCTCAAGCGCGAAAACCTTACGGCTCGACGTGGCCACACCCGAGCAGTTGCTCGTCAGCGAGTCGGTGGAGATGGTGACCGCCCCGGGCAGCGAAGGCGAATTCGGCGTCCTGCCGGGTCATTGCCTCTTCCTGACGAGCCTCCGGCAGGGGAGTGTGCGCTATCAAGCCGGCGGGAAAACGACCGAACTGCAGATCAGCGGCGGCTTTGCGCACGTCGCCAACGACCACGTGATCATTCTGGCCGACTCCGTCATCTCCACCTAACCCCATTGGTAACCCCATTGGGGTCAGGTCTATAATGTTTGACTTTTCCCCGCTGCTTTGATAACTATGGGCGCGTGGCGCGCCCACTCCGCATCGAATACCCCGGTGCCGTGTATCATGTCACCTCCCGCGGCAATGAAAAGAAAGCCATCTTCAATGACGACCAGGATCGCGGGATGTTACTTGCCCTTCTGCATCGTCTCAACACGCGCTATCGCTGGGTCTGCCATGCCTACTGCCTCATGGATAACCACTATCACCTCATGATTGAAACCCCTGAGGGCAATCTCTCTCGCGGCATGCGACAGTTAAACGGCGTGTACACTCAATGGTTTAATCAGCGTCATGACAGAGTCGGTCACCTGCTTCAAGGCAGATACAAGGCCGTTCTCATCCAGAAAGAAACCCATCTCCTCGAAGTCTGCCGATATGTCGTATTGAATCCGGTTCGAGCGCATACAATAGAGAGACCGGAAGATTGGCCATGGAGCAGTTATCGAGCAACAGCGGGCAAAGAACAGCCTCATCCTTGCCTCACGATTGATTGGGTGCTTGAACAATTCGATTCGAAACGAGGCAAGGCCGAGCAAGAATATGACCAGTTTGTGCAACGCGGAACCGACCAAAAGACCATGTGGATAACAGTGAAGGGGCAGGCACTGTTGGGCGATGATGAGTTTGTGGGCAGCGTTGCGGGCCATCTTTCAAAACACAAAGACACACCAGACATCCCCAAGAACCAGCGATACGCGAACAGGCCAAACCTTGGAAAGATCTTTACGGAACAGATTCTTCAGAACAAGCTGCAGCGGAACCGAAAAATCGCTGAAGCCGTAGAGCAATATGGATATACACAGAGAGCGATTGCTGATCATCTCAAGATGCACTTCACGTATATCAGTCAAATCGTCAAGCAACAGCAACAAATCCAAACATTATAGACCTGACCCCAATACCTATTTCCGGCTGACCGGCTTTCCTTCATCGGCAAAAAAGGGATTGTGATTTCGTTCTTCGCCCACGGTCGTGGCAGGGCCGTGGCCCGGGAACACGATCGTTGAATCCGGCAAACTGAAGAGCTTCTGTTCGATCGAACCCAGCAAGCCCCGATAGGCCGCTGGCGATCTGGCTCGTCCAACCGACCCGGCGAAGAGACAATCGCCGACGAAGACCATCCCCTCTCCCACATAGCAGGCGCCGCTGTGGGTGTGGCCGGCCACCCAGCGGACGTGCAGCGTCAAACGGCCGACAGTCAGAGCCACCGACTCGGTCGCGGAGAGGTCGCGGCCCGGATTCCAGAGTGGTGTCAGATCCGGCTGATCAAGCGGATGCGCCACGAGTCGCGCCCCGCTGGCCGCCTGCAGCCGATCCAAGCCGCCGATGTGATCGGGATGGGCATGGGTGAGCAGAATGATCGTCAACCGGTAACCAGCGGCCCTTGCCTCGGCCGCCACTTGATCCGGGGCATTCGCGGTGTCGACGGCGGCCGCCTCGCCCGTTGACGGATCGCACAACAGGTAACTGTTCACCGCGTAGCCGGCCAGTGAACCGAACACCTGCCTGACGATGCCGCCCGGCCCCTCGGTCACGGCAGAGACCGAATGGGGCCTCCATCGTTCCTCGGCGATCGCCTGCAGCCGTTGAGGTTCCAGCCGGTAGAGGAGGGCCAGTTGCGTGAGGAGTTCGACCGGGGGGCGGGAAGCACCGCCCTCCAGCTCCTGCAAACGCTGGATCGTGATCCCGGTCCGGCGCGCGACATCCGCCGTGCTTAAGCCGGCACCAGCGCGGGCCTTTTGAAGAATATCGCCGTAATGATCCTCAAGCGACATGCTCAAAATAGAAATACAAACATTATAGACCTGACCCCATGGCTACTTACGAATGATCGTCAACTTGGTGATTACGACGGGTGTCGTGGGACGATCACCGGGCCCTTTGGGGACGCGGGCGATTTTTTTGACCACATCCAGCCCCTCGGTCACCGCGCCGAAGATCGTGTGCTTGTTGTTCAACCAATCCGTCGGCGCATCGGTGATGAAGAACTGGCTGCCGTTGGTACTGGGGCCGGAGTTCGCCATGGCCAAAAGTCCCGGACGATTGAACGTCAACGATGGATTGAATTCATCCTCGAACTTATAGCCGGGGCCGCCGGTGCCGGTGCCCAGCGGATCGCCGCCCTGAATCATGAAGTCGGGGATCACACGATGAAAGATCAAGCCGTCATAAAAAGGCCGTTTGACCTTCTGACCGCTCTTCGGATCGGTCCATTCCTTGGTCCCGTCCGCCAGGCCGACGAAGTTGGCGACCGTCTTGGGCGCTTCCTTCTCAAACAACTTGACGACGATCGTGCCCTGCGTCGTCTCAAATTTGGCAAACAGCCCCGGCCCGCCGCCTTCGGCTGCGAGCGCCATGCCAACCACCAGTCCGATCAACCCGCTGGCCATGAGTCCACCAACCAATCCCGTCATCACACGCCTCCTGTTATTCCGCGTCATCCTCATCGATGTTCTCCTCTGTTCGCGACACGACGCTGCCCCCATCTCCATCACCGACATTTCCACCATCCAATACCCGGCTTACGCGCCGGGCCACAGTCAGAAAACCGCTGTGCGCCACCATCCGAAGCTGCGGGCGCACGCTCCGTCCTTCGATCTGCCAGGGCCGTTCCAAATTTTCCGTGGTTTCAATAAACTCGAAACTGCCGGAGCCCTGCAGCGTCGCCACCAGCCGCTCCACCTGCGGAACGGTGGGTAAAAACGTCAGCAGGATGCCGCCGGAGCGCAACGCCTCCAGCACCGGAGCGATCACCCGCCACGGTTCAGGCAGATCGAGCACGACGCGATCCAGTTCCCGTTCGATGATGCCGGCCGAGACATCCTGATGGTGGATCGTCAGTTGCGGCGCGTCACCCAGATAACGGCGGATGTTTTTCAACGCCTGTGCCGCAAAATCTTCTCGCACCTCATACGAAAAGAGCTGGCCTTTCTCGCCGATCGCCCGCAGCAACGCCAGGGTCAGGGCGCCGGAGCCGATCCCGGCCTCCAGAACCCGCGCGCCGGGGAAAATGTCCGCTTTGATCAGAATCGAGGCAATGTCCTTGGGATAGAGAATCTGCGCGCCTCTCGGCATCTTCATCAGGTAATCCGAAAGTGTCGGCCGAACCACCAGCAATCGAGTCCCGCCAGACAACCGCACCCACCGTCCCTCTTCCTGTCCGATCAAGCTGTCGTGTGCCAGCCATTCCCCGGAGTATTGGAACCGATCGCCCGCCTTCAGCGTCAGGGCGTAGTGGCGCCCCTTCTCGCTGACGAGATGGATCAACTCTCCGGAGCAGAGCGGCTTCATGCGTTCCAGTCTATGGTAACTGGGGTGATGGGCGCCACGGAGGCCGCCGGCCCGCTGTTCATCGCAGGGTCGGACCCGGCCTGGCGAGCCTGTGTCAGTGGAGCAACCAGGCGGCAATGGCCGCAGAGCGTGCCCGTCGTCGGTTCCCCGCAACGGGCGCATTCGTTCAACACCACGTTCTCAGTCGATGCCTCAGCGCCGCCCAGGGGTTGACGGCGCAGAAATTCCAGATAGAAAAACTGTTTGGTGCCCGGCGACTGGTGTTCCAGTTGGTTGAGCACGGCTTTGTATTGCAACGAATTGGCGTCGTGGCTCATCGGGCATTCGTCAATCACGTACTCGATCTTGCGCAGCACGGCATAGGCCGCCACTTCCTGTTCGGTCAGCCTGAAGAGCGGCTTGACCTTGCGGATGAGCTTGGCGTGCGAGGCGGGGAGGGCGGGGGATTGCTTGGCCAGATAGTCCACCTGCCAGCGCAGGAGGTTGCCAAGCAATCGGGCCGCTTCATCATCAAGATTGTGGCCCGTGGCCACGACCGGAAATCCGAGCTCCCGACCGATTTTGTTAAACGCATACCGTTTGACCGTCCCGCAGGCGGAGCAGGCGCTTCGGCGGGTCGTTTCAGCCATGGCCGTCACCCCGCCGCCATATTCATGGTTCAGATCATAGACCACCAGGGGTAACCGGTTGGCCTCGGCGAAGGCGCGGGTTGTCGTTTCCGATTTGTTGGAATAACCGTCAATCCCCTGCTGGACATGGACGCCTGTGGTCGTATAGCCCATCCGGTTGAGGAGGTCCCACAACCCGAGGCTGTCCTTCCCGCCGGACACGGCGACCAAAATCCGTTCATCCCGGCGGAACATCCGATAACTTCGGATCCCCCGTTCGACCTGGTCGACGACATACCGGTCGAAGCACGCCGCACACAAGGCCGTGTGATGGCGCGGCAGCTTGATCGCCACCGGTGCGGTACGACACCGCTTACACCGCACGGGATACCGCCCAAGAGAGCCGGTCAGGGCCGCCTGACCAGCCGGCGCCGCCTGAAATCACCGGCCGGATTTCAATCGTGTCTTCGTCAGCCACCAACTCATCTTCGGTGACCAACGTGTCGTTTCGGATCACCAGGACCGTCTCCGGCAACAGCTTCAATTCACCCAGCACGGCTCGGACCTGCTTGGGTCCCTTCATGATCACATCACGAGTCGGATGATGGCATTTGATCAACATGGGGAGAGCATCTTAGCGAAACCTTCCCGCCTTTGCAACCGCAACCACGGCGGGGAATAAACACGGCGGGGACAGATGTGAAATCTGTCCCCGCCTGTCTATAGGGCTCAAGGCACAACGACGAAGAACAAAAAAAATGAAAATCTGGCAAGGTGTTGAAAAGCGGATTCTCCAGGCAGACCGGTCAAAAAGTTCCAGCTGCAAGGCCGCAGGCTCCGAGGGAACCGGAGTCCGACCATCTCGCAGAGCGGTGGTCGGATGAGGATTTCTGAGCGACCGAGAACGCCGCAGGTGGACTTTTTCACCGACCTGCTAGAGGTCGAGCACTTTCGTGATCACGTTGACCCGGCTGTCGGCCTGACACTTGGCCATGATATGCTTCAGGTGATCCTTGACCGTGTATTCCTGAATGTGGAGCGATGCGGCGATTTCCTTGTTACTGTCACCGCGCACCAGTCGCGTGACCACATCCTGCTCCCGCTTGGTCAGACCGTAGACCTGCCCCAATCGTTCAGGATTGATATTGTTACGCTGGCCGACGCGCTGCACCACCAGCAAGACCAGCCGCCGCCGGTTCGATGAACTGGACCGGGCCAACGCCAGGGCCATGACAATATAATGGTGACCCGCCGCGCTCTGAAAGAGAATCGCCCGCCGGACCGGCAACTGATGGTCCAATCCACCGGCAGGAAGCTGCTTGCAGGCTTCACGAACGAAATCCCTCAGAGAATCAGGTAGTAACAACATTTTCCGCCCATGACCATTCTGGCCATTGCCGTTCTGACCATGGCCATTGTGTTCCGTTTTTGAAACTGATTCGACCAAAAACCGCTGTCCTTCTTCGCTGGCAAAGACGATTTTCCCGGCTGACTCGACCACAAGAATAGCTGGAAGTGCCCGTTTTTGAAGGACATCTTTCAATAAATGATCAATTTCACTCAACATCTGTGTTTGCATGTGCGACTCCGATAAGCCAGATGACACGCCCTGGAACCTGAACAAACAGAGGAAGGCGAGCCACAACCAGCCAAACTAGCGGTTTAGATCGAGGCTAAGTATATCGACCGCCGCTCCGCCTGTCAAGGCGCCCTGACAACGCCATCATGTCGTCAGAAACACCCCCCCACTTTTGAGGGATTGTTTGCGCCGGAGCCGCCGTGCTACAACCATCTTCATTGTGCATGACGTGGTGTCATGACACCGGGGGATCGGCTGAGGGTCGCGACCAGGCTGCCAGCCTACAGCGAGGGTACTGATGGAACATCGTCCACGACATGAGATCAATCCAACGGCCGAGCCGGCATCACCAACCCGGCGCCGCCCAAGCCGCCTGCCGTTTCTCCGGTTCATTACCTACGGCCACAGCGCCGCCGATATTATCGATGGTACTGGGGGTAATGGACACAAAAACCACGCCGCGGCCATCAATGTCAGTGAAGGCGGGCTGTGCCTCCTGGTCCATGGACCGCTTCAGGAAACCGACATCATCCGGGTCGATCTGCCGCTGGCCGACGTATCAACCACCAGTTCGACACTGGCCGAAGTGAAATGGCTCAAACCCGTACCGTGGTCTCATCCGGACGAACCCCAGTACTTTGCCGGCGTTCAATTTTTATTGTGAAGGGCACTCCGTAACACTCCACACGCACGAGGGCGCACAGTTGATTCCCTATCACAACAGAGAAAAGCGAAGCCTGTATGACCTGACGGCAACCCCTTGCCGCCGGGTGATCTCCACCATCCGCAACATGGCCTTGAGGCAGCGTTCATCCGCCGGGCGCTATCCTCATCAGCCGGTGACCATGACAAACCTGCGCACGACGTGGCTGGCCGGCCTCCTGGCCATCGTCACACTGGCAGGAGCGGTCGCCTGTTCATCGGCCGCTCAGAACACCCGCACGTTGACCAATGGCGCCCCGCACGAATACATCATCGGGGCCGGTGACGTGCTGGAAATTCTGGTCTGGAAAAATGAGACCCTTTCCAGAACGGTCACAGTCCGGCCGGACGGAAAGATTTCGCTGCCCCTGATCAACGATGTCCAGGCCGCCGGCATGACCCCGATGGAGTTGAGAGAGGCCGTTGTATTCGAACTGAAGAAGTTTAAAGATGTGCCCGAGGTGTCGGTCATTGTCACCGATGCCAAGAGCCGGGTGATCTATCTGTTGGGACAGGTGGCCAGACCGGGATCGTATCCGCTGGGGCCCAACGCCACCGTGATCCAGGTGATCGCCCAGGCTGGCGGCTTCACCCAGTTCGCCGATCGCAACGGCATCGTCGTCATTCGCCGGGCCACACGGGATGCAAAAGAACAGCGGATAGAGGTGAGTTATCGGGCGATCCTGAACGGACAAAGCACGAAAGGAGATATCGCGCTTCAGGCAGGGGATACGATCATTGTTCCTTAATCGATCGTTTCCTGCGCGGAGCGCAGCGTGGGTTATTATGACCAGTGTATTGACAGCCGGGTATCTGATTGCTCCAGGCCAGGTATACGCCAATCCGTGGTCATGGCAAACGTCCCTCTCGGTAACAGAACGCTATGACGACAATATCTTCTTATGTTGCTCCAGTACGCAAACAGTTCAGAAAGGCGACTTTTCGACAACCCTTTCCCCCGGCCTTCGACTTGTGCGCCTTGGCGAGCAATTGAAGTTTACATCCAGCTATAGGGCCGATCTGGATCTCTATCCCAGCCGCTCCTATCGAAATACAGTTTCTCAAACTGGTCAAATCGGTTTAACCGTGCTCAGCTTAGGCCCCGGTCTGCTGCAACACGCGAATTTTGATATGACAGACTCCTTTACCGCCACAGATCGGTTAGTAAATTTTCCCAATCAAGGCACCTTCGCCGGGAATGATGGTGTTGTGACTCCATCCGGCACCACGTTAACAAATACCAGTTCAGCCACACTGTCATCTCACTTGACGGACAATCTGAGTGCGTCAACCAGCTATAATCGAACCTTCACTCGATTTAACACGACAGGCTTGGTTGACACCATCACACAGGAGGTTGCGGCTTCATTTTCAGAACGCATTACTCCGCGAATCACTCTTGGCTCCATTTACAGCTTTCATATCTTGGACTTTCAGATCCAAGGCCGAAACAGACAATACACGCATCAATTGTCCATCTTCATGGACGCAACAGTCACGCCAACTATTGACCTCGGTCTTCAAGCTGGCGAAGCGTATTTTATCGATGATCACAGCCATTCAACGGTTGGCAGCGCGACCCTCACCAAGCGCTTTGAGTATACAGAGGCTACCGTTGGGTATACTCGATCGGTCAACACCGGTGGGGGGCTTTTCTCTCAGCCCACCCGAAGCCAAACTGCGGCTGCGCAGATAAGACGGGTCATGGGGGAGCGTGCTGACGCCATTCTTGCTGGCAGCTATAGTGATCAGCGGTCAGTAACCGCCCAGTCAGGCACTGTCAAATCCTTGATCCTCAGCGCGAGCGCTAATTATCGCATCAATCAATGGTTAAAAGCGTCATCCACCTATCGCCACATAAGCCAACACGCTACCGCGCAGGACGGCAGCACCATCAATATACGTGACAATACAATTGTCCTGACGCTCAATGGCACGTGGGAGGGAGGAGGCCCAATTCAAACCAACGAATCGGGACCCGGCGTAATTGGGAGTCACCTATGAAGACGTTGACAGTACAAGATTACATCGAAATCGCTCATCGCTACCGATGGTGGTTGATCATTCCGATGGTATTGGGTCTTGCCGTCGCGGCCGTGTTGGCCTACGTGTTGCCAAAATCATACCAGTCCAGCACGTTGATTTTCGTTGATCCGCAGAAAGTGCCGGAAGAGTATGTCAAAACCACCGTCACAGGATCGATCGAAGATCGCCTGTCGACCATCCGGCAGCAGTTGCTGAGCCGGACGCTCCTCCAGCGCACCATCGATGAATTTCATCTGTACCATGACGAGATCGGCAAACTGACCAGCGAGGAGATTATCGATGCGATGCGCAAGCAGGTCACCATTGACACGGTGCGGGGGAGAAACGTCGACGCCTTCACCATTTCGTTCATCGGCAGCGACCCTGCGACGACCATGAACGTGACCAATCGGCTGGCGTCGTTATTCATCGAGGAAAATCTGAAAATTCGCGAACAGCTTGTGGAGGGCACCACGGATTTTCTGAATGTCGAACGCAAGCAACTCAAGGGGAAACTTGAATCGCTGGAGCAGGGGATCAGCAATTACAAGCAGCGGAACATGGGGGCGCTGCCCAGCCAACTGGACGCCAATCTTCGGACCCTCGATCGGCTCCAGCTCAAATTGCAATCGCTGAATACGTCGCTGCGCGAGGCCGAGCAGCGCAGGATGCTGTTGGCCCAGCTCCAGACAGAGGGCAGCGAGATCCCGGCCTCCATGACGACAGGCCCCGCCTTGCGTGATCCTCGAGCCGACCAACTGTGGGCATTGCAACGGCGGCTGAGCGAATTGCAGTCCGAATACACGGACAGTTATCCGGATATCGCCATCACCAAGGAAAAAAT
>JBGPIL010000059.1:0-11920 GCA_041484905.1 Nitrospiria bacterium | reverse complement strand
GAGCGTCCGCATCGCGTTCAGGCAGGAGATCTCGCCGGCGATGGAGAGGATCAGACCGTAGGCCGATTCGATCGGTTTGGAGACGACGTCGATGGTGACGCGGGCGCGGTGCTTGCCGCGGCGAATGGTCGTGACCGCGGCTTCCATCGCCTTGACGCGATCATGTTCGTACTGGGTCACCCTGACGCCGAGACTCTGCTCGCGGGCGACCAGCCGGGCGGCCCGTTTGACGTCTCGGGCTTCGATATCGTATTGGACGCGGATGGTTTCCATCAGAGACTTATGCCGGTCGGGCAGGAATCATGCCGCAGTCGAAACGGCAAGTCAAGGTGCGCCGGGATGGAGAGGCGCGTGCGCAGAGAAGCCGATGAGCTCTGGCAGATCGGGAAGCGCGCCGGCCAGTCCGGTCAGGAAATAGAGGCCCACCACCAGACTGAAGAGGCCCGTGGCCGAGCCGACTGCAATGTAGACGCTGCGGTAGCTCTGCGCCCCGAGGAATCCGGCGGTGGTGACAGCCACGACCAGGCTGTTGCTCAGGACGAGCCCGATGATGAAGCTCCCCATGAGCAAAAATCCCTGTGAGGGGCCGCCCGCGCCGCCGACCGCAGCGATGAGCAGAACCTGCGAGCCGGTTTCCGCCCCGATGCCATGAATGGTCCCCACGATAAACGCGGACAGCGGGCCGTATCGCATCAACTTGTGTTGATGCTCGTGGGCGCGGCCTTCCAGCCGCTCATGCAGCCGGTGCCAGAGATACACGACGCCGGAGAAGACGAGCATCCAGCGGCTGCGCAGCCGAAACTCGGACTCGCCGCGCAGATGCTGCACGAGGGAATAAAACACCCATGCGGCCAGGAGGAGCAACGTGCCCCCCACCACCCGCTCCAGGATGGGATCCACCCAGCTGGGGAGAAGGGTGTGCGCCAGCAGCGCCGCCGCTCCGAGCACCGCCACCATGGCGGCGTGACCCAGGACATACAGCGTGGACAGGAACAGCGCGCGCCATCCCGGGGGAGACGGGGCGGGGGAATCTCCTGTTTCCGCCGTGCTGGTAATGTCCGCGATGGCGGCGATGTGATCCCAATCGATCCCGTGCCGAAGGCCGTAGAGAAACGTCGTCAGCAGCACCAGCCCCACGTGTTCCACACGACCATTATGTTCATCGAAGTGGACGCTCTGTCAACCGGTCTATCGGACTGTTTTTGGCGGCTTGCGTGGGGCGGTTTGTCCTTGCCGGCGTATCTCGCTCGGCTTGTCTTTGCGGGCGGGGGCCCTGTATGCTAGCCATTATGGCTCACTCGCCTCATCGAGTGCTGACGTCCTATCACCGTCTCGCGGTGTCGGCCGCGAAGGCGGCGGGCCGGCTGTTGGGCGGGTTCACCGGCCGCGAGCTCACCGTGACCTACAAGGGTGCCGTCAATCTGGTGACGGAGGCCGACCGTCAGGCGGAGCGGTTGATCACCGAGACAATCAGGAAGCGCTACCCGCATCACATCATCATCGGGGAGGAGGGGGGCGAAACGGCACCCCCTTTATCATCAGCGGCGCGCGAGCCGGTCTGGTTCGTCGATCCGCTCGACGGCACGACCAACTTCGCCCACGGGTTTCCCTTTTACTGCGTGTCGATCGGTGTTGAAATCGGGGGGCGCGTCGCGGTCGGCGTGGTCTACGATCCCATTCGGCGGGAGTTGTTCAGCGCGATCCGGGATCAGGGCGCCTTCTGCAACGGCCGGCGGTTGCGGGTCTCATCAACCGAGACGCTCGACCAGAGCCTGCTGGTCACCGGCTTCGCCTACGATGTTCGCACCAGCCGGCGGAACAATCTGGGCCATTTTTCCCAGTTTAGCCTGCGCTGCCGCGGCGTCCGGCGCACCGGTTCGGCGGCGCTCGATCTGTGTTATGTGGCTGACGGCCGTTTGGACGGCTTCTGGGAGATGAACCTCTGCCCGTGGGACACGGCGGCCGGCAGTCTGATCGTCGAAGAAGCCGGCGGCCGGATGAGCGGCTTTGGCGGGGCACCCTATCAACTCCGGGTGCCGGAGCTGGTTGCGAGCAACGGCCGGATCCATGAGGAGATGCTCGGCGTTTTAGGCCTGGGTGATCGGATTGATCCCCGAATGACGGGTCACGCGGCACAGGAGCGGGTATGAGCGACGATGTGATAGATGACGGGCCGGAACTGCCGCCGTTTCATCTGCCGCCGCAGGCGGCGCCGGACTGCCCCTTCTGCGGCGACCCGATGAGGTTCGTCGATGGCGAGTACGCCTGCCCCGACTGTAATGGCGAACTGATGGGCCCTGAGACCGGGTAAGCGTTGAGGCCGGCGCGCGTACGGCGATGGGGGGCGTCGGGGAGGAGATGAGCATCTCCCCCCGATTGAGCGAGCGCGGAGTGCGAGCGGAACAATTCGGCTGGTATTTTTACGACTGGGCCAACTCGGCGTTTTCCACGACAGTCGTCACGGCTTTTCTCGGCCCGTATCTGACCACCATCACCAAGGCCGCGGCCGATGCCGGAGGATTTGTGCATCCCTTCGGCCTCCGTGTCAACGCCGGCTCGTTCTTCCCCTACGTGGTCTCGCTTTCGGTGGTGCTGCAGGTTCTCGTGCTGCCCATGATTGGGGCCATCGCCGATTATTCGCACCGGAAAAAACAGTTGCTGGCCGTGTTTGCCTATCTCGGCGCGTTTACGACGATGGGCCTCTATTTTCTGTACGGGACGCACTACCTGTTGGGCGGGCTGCTCTTTCTGGTCGCGAATCTCTGCTTTGGCGCCTCCATCGTCGTCTACAACGCGTTTTTGCCGGAGATCGCCCGTCCCGACGAACGCGACACGGTCTCTTCAATGGGCTGGGCGACAGGATACTTGGGCGGCGGGCTACTATTACTGATGAATCTGCTCCTCATGGCGCGGGCGGGCGACCTGGGACTCGAGACGGGCCAAGCCGTCCGCATCAGTCTGGTGTCGGCGGGCTTGTGGTGGGGCATCTTTACGATCATTCCGCTCGTTGCTCTGAAGCGCCGGCAACCGATCCGGACCGTGCCGCCCAGGTCCAGTTACCTGGCGGTCGGGTTCCGGCAACTCCGCGGCACGATCGGCGCGGTGATCACGCGTCCTCACACGCTGCTGTTTCTGTCGGCCTATCTGCTCTACAATGACGGCATTCAAGCCGTCATTACCCTATCCACGGAATTTGGCCAGGAAGAGTTGGGGCTCTCTCTTTCCACACTGACCACGGTGATCCTCATGGTTCAGTTTGTCGCTTTTTTCGGCGCGCTGCTCTTCAACTCCATCGCCAAGGGTGTCGGCGCCAGGCGGGCGATCCTGATGAGTTTGCTGATCTGGACCGGCACCCTGATCTATGCCTACGGTTTTTTGCGGACTGAAGCCCAGTTTTTTGTGCTGGCGGCGGTCATTGCCCTGGTGTTGGGCGGCAGTCAGGCGTTGAGCCGATCGCTCTTTTCCCTGATGATTCCGAAAGGGCGTGAGGCGGAGTACTTCAGCCTCTATGAGATCAGTGAACGGGGCACCAGTTGGCTCGGGCCGTTGCTGTTCGGGGTGTCGCTGCAGGTAACCGGCAACTACCGGTTGGCGCTGGTGTCGCTCGTCGTCTTTTTTCTTGTTGGGATGGTCCTGCTGGCGGGACTGGACGTGAAGAAGGCGATAGAGGAGGCCGCCACGGGTTCGACCCCGGAGGAACGTTAGTCGGTCGGCATTGAAAATGGCGACGGGGTAAAGGTGACGAGGAAAATTGCGAGCGAGAGCCAGGCAATCACCTGCTGACGGCGGGTCAGCGGCTCATGGGCATCGACAATCGGCGGGTGGCCGATGCCGATGAGCGACGTCAGGACCGCCCAGAACAGCCAGCCTTTCCAACCGAGCAGTCCCAGTCCGATCAGCACACCGACCATGGTCAGAGAAATGTAGCGCTGCCGCTCGCCGAAGACGGCGTAGCCGATGTGGCCGCCGTCGAGTTGCCCGATGGGGAGCAGATTCAACGAGGTGATAAACAGGCCGATCCAGCCCGCAAACGCGACAGGGTGCAGTAACACATCCGCCCCCTGGGGGACTGAAAGCAGCCAGTGGCTGAGCAACTGCAGCATCAACGGTTCGCCAAGAATCATCGATCCGCCGGCTCCCAGCCGGTCAATCGTGGACCACTGCAGTCCGATAATGCTGGCCGCAACCGCCACCACGAAACCCGCGATGGGTCCGGCGGCGCCAACCTCCAATAAGGCTTTTCGCTCCATGATCGGTGATTGCATCCGGATGAACGCACCGAAGGTGCCGATCACAAACGGAATCGGCGGAGCAGGAATGAAATACGGCAAGGTCGCCTGAATGCGGTAGTGACGCGCGGTGAGATAGTGCCCCATTTCGTGAACGAGGAGAATCGACAGGAGTGTTACTGAAAACGGCCCGCCGGCCAGGATGGCCAACGGGGATGAAAGGGGGTTGACGTTTTTCAGCATGGCACCGGCGATCAGGGTGGTCAGAATCGTCAGGATGAACAGGAGCAACGGCACACGCCATTGAAGCGGCATGTTCGTCGCGACGGGCGGATGGCGTGTGGACTCGACCGGGTACGGCGAGGTCGCCGGGGGCTGATGCCAGGCTTCTACTGACGGCGTCGGAGCGGGAGGGTCATCAGGCCAGGGTGACGACATGATTATCTCGGTTTGGCTTGCCTGACCGTGGAGATGCCATCCATTGGAAGCATCACCCAGTCGGTGCCCGTTTGCAGGTTGATCTCATCTTCCGTCGCGCCCATCAGCCGGCCGCGATAGAGGACGCCGTTGTAAATGACCTCGACCTGCTGGCCTTTAAGTGCTTCGAGTTGATCTTTCATGGGATGAGGATTGAGAGCCCAGTATAATACGGGGGGCCGCTGCCGTGCAATGCGGAGCGCTGTGTGGTCCGATCACAACAGGCTGTGAAGAGCCGGAGGCCGGGGCTGATCCGGCGGATCAGATTATTGGCCGAGTCGGCCACATAGACGTCGCCCTGCCGGTCGACGGCCACGCCGGTTGGAAAATGAAAGCCGGCGGCCGAGCCGGGGCCGTCATCGGAGCCGGCATGGCCGACGCCCGCGAGGGTTGTGACCTGCCCGTCGGGTGAAATTTTTCGGATCAAGGCGTTGTTGGAGTCCGCCACGTAGAGATTGCCCGCTTGGTCGCGCGCCAGACCGGTCGGCCAGTTGAACTGCGCGGCACCGTTCGCGCCGTCGGCCGCGCCGGCGTGAGGCGAGCCGGTCACGGTGCTGACGCGACCGTCGGGCGTGATCATCCGGATCGCGTGGCTACCCGAGTCCGCCACGAAGAGGCGGCCGGACGGTTCGGAGACGACGGTCATGGGATCGTGAAATTGAGCGGCCGTGCCCATGCCATCAGTATAACCGGGCCGGCCGCTGCCCGCCAGTGTGCTGACGAGACCCGTCGGCGTGATTTTCCGGATCGTATGGGCGCCGCGATCGGCGACATACAAGGCGCCCGCCCCGTCAACGGCGATGCCGGTGGGATAGAGAAATTGCGCCGTCATGGCCGGCCCATTCCGGCCGCCGGCCTGCCCGCTGCCAGCCACGGTTGTCACGGTGCCGTCCGGCGCGACCTTGCGGATTCTGCGATTGTCGGCGTCGGCCACATACAGGTCGCCCGAGGGAGCGAGGACGATGCCGTCGGGCCCGTGAAACCGGGCCTCGGCGCCTGCACCGTCGAGCCACCCCGGCTCGCCGCTTCCGGCCAGCGTGGTGACGAGTCCGTCCGGGCTGATCTTGCGGATCAGATGGTTGGCGTAATCGGCGACATAGACGATCCAATCCGGACCGACGGCCACGCCGGTCGGCCAGTTGAACTGTGCGAGCTCACCCTGCCCATCCGTATGGCCCCGCTGCCCGCTCCCCGCGATCGTGATGACGTGAGCCGAGGCCGGTGTCAGGGACGGCAGGTCTATTGAGGGAGGGGCTGGCGGCGGAGTTGCCGACGACAACCAAAAGATTGACGGGGCGGCCAGCAGCGCCGTCAGGGAGGCGGTCAGGAAAGGTGCGCCCATTATGGAGGACTTTCGGGGAGGGCTTCCGGACGATGAGTGGGATGTTCCGGTGCCACTTCGGGCTGTTGTTGCGCCGGCGTCCAGAGCAGGGGCGATTGGGCCGCCGGCAGCTCCCCGGTGGCGACGGTTCGCCCTTTGTCGAAGACCACATAGCTGTCCCAGCCGTGATAGAAGAGGAGCGGCACCAGCGGGGCGACGGCGGCGGGCGAGAGACCGTAGAACAGGGTTACGGGCCGGTTCTGTCTGGCCGGATCGCGGAAGGAGAGCAGGAGCGCGTACCCCTCGGTGGCGTAGCTCTGGCCGCCGATGCTGAACTGGTGTTGCTCGATTTGTATCCCTGGCGGCAATCGCCGCATGGCTCCCGGTTCTGGCGGACGAACCAGCTCGGCAGTCGCGCGACTTTCTTCAGGGCCGCCCAGGACGAGCCAGGCGGGGGCCAATGGCGTGATATGACCGCCGGTCGCAGTGATCGGTCGCGCGGCCTGTGCCTTGTGCCGCTCGCCCGCGCCGTCGGCGATGGCCTGGTAGTGGCGCGTTACATCCGTGCCCGCCCGATCAGGCGGCAGGATGGCAAAGGACGGTTCGGTCAGTGTGAGGTTGAGCATCGGGGGCAATTCATCGCGGTCGAGCCGCCGAAACAGCTGCCCCTCGGGATCGACGATCACTCTCAGGGGAGGCCCCGCTGTGGCGGTCTCGATGACGGCCTGTTCCTGCTCCATCCAGATCGATTTTTCCAAGATCCGGTCATCTGTCTCAACGTGAACGGTGACGGGAATGCGAAACGGAGGGGTCGACTGACTCAGGTGCACCTTGATCATGGTGCCTTCTGGCACATCCCCTTCGGCCGGCAATGTTGCGAATTCCACTTGTTTGATCACCAGCTTCGGCGCGCCGGCCCGCAGAATCCATTGGCGAAAAAACCAGTCGAGCGGCTGGCCCAAGCGGACCTCGAACAGCAGCCGCAAATCATTCCAGCCGGCCCGTTTGCCGCGATAGCGATCCGTCAAGTCCCGCAACGCGGCGAAAAAATCGTCATCCCCCATCATCCGCCGCAGCAGATGAAAGACGAACGCGCCTTTCTGATAGCCGATCGCCGCATCGGTCTGACCGTCGTTATGCAGAAAGCGCATCAGAGGATAGTCGCGTTCGGGTGGCGCCTGCGCAGCATACTGCCAGAGCATTTTGACCCGCTGTTGTCTGGCGGCCTCCTCCCCCTGTTCCTCCTCGACCGTGTAGTAGTTGGCCACATAGGTCGTCAGCGCTTCCGTCCAGTTGCCCTGGGCCTCGTCGGCCATCACGCTATTGCCGATCCAGGCATGGACGATCTCGTGGCCGAGGCCGTACGGTTGCGTGTAGTGGCGACGGACAAGCGATCGGCCCAGCAGCACGAGCGATGGCACGGCGGCGCCGATCGGCGCCGCCGTTTCAACGACGGCCAATGTGGGAAAGGGATAGGGCCCCAGCAGGCGACTGTAGCGGGCAAGATACTCCGCCGCCGCATCCAGATAGGTTGGGGCCAGAGCGGCCTCTTCGGCGAAGAAATAGGTTGAGAGCTCGATGCGGTCGAGCTGGCGTGTGGTCACCACGTACGGCCCGGCAATGAGATCGATCGATTCGGTCGGCTGTGTCATCGACCAGGTTGTGGAGGGACGATCCGGCGCCCCGGTGCGGGACAGTTGCCGCCCCGCGCTGACCGCCTCCCAGCCGGCGGGATGATCAACCGTGAGATCAAAGGTAAAAAGCGCGTTGGGCCAAAGAGGGTACCAGCCCTCCTCGCCGGTCAATTGTGCGCCACGATCGTTGACCGCCTCGTCATGTTCGGGCGTCTCCGGCCAATGGCCGTTGTAGCGGACGGTCAGTACAAACGGCTGACCGGCTGTCTGTCCTGCCGGCAGGTCGACTTCATAGCGGGTCATCTCCTCAAACGTGGCGTATCGACGCCGGGCGAAGGGCGCCTGGGGCAGTCGGGGCTTCTGGCGATGAAACAACACGGCCCGCTGATCCGGTCCAACGGTGATCGAGATGGCTTCAACCGCAAAGCGATCGGCCAGATAGAACGCCACGGCGGAGGAGTCTGCCGACAGCCCGGTCAGGGTCATCCGGTCCTCTGCGGTCAACGTGCGGCCCGGTGGATCAAGCACGACATGAAGCTGATGATGGCTGGGCGCCGGCATCGCCGCGCCGCGAAACTCCGGGCTGACCGCCGGGCGGCCAATCGTGCAGGCCCCGAGTGTTGATGTCATCAAGGCGATCAAGATCATCAGGAACAAGCTGTGACGATTCCGTGCTGGATGTGACACGCAATGGGGACGCATGGGTGGTACGATAGCAAAGGCGGGGGGAATTTCCAAGAGGGAGTCTCTTGCCGCTGTCGGAAGATTTCAGTAGAATAATTGTGTTCATGTCCCGTGCGCGATTCCAGCCCCCGCATCAGCCGACTGGGCAACCGACCGGAGGCAGTGGCCATGCCTCCTCACGGGGGCGCCGCCCCGTTCGGGCAGCCTCTCCACAGGCCCAGTTTGGCGAATTGGCCGCCGCATTGCTCTATTGTCCCAAATGCGGGACGGCGACGCCGGTACGGGAACAGCTGCTGCTGGTGCTGCCGGATGGGAATCTCTATGATTACCGCTGCAGTGTCTGCGGGACGTCGACCGGGACGAAAACGGCCAGTGGTTGATCCGCTCGTGCGCTGCACTCGCTCACTGAAAAAGGGGACAGGCTACTTTTTGAGCCACGACGTTTGGTATCCGACAGGCAAAAAGTAGCCTGTCCCCTTTTTCACTCCATCGCCGTACGCAGCGTATCTCCGATGGGGGTTGTCAGGGGGAGAGAGGATTCTCCCCCTGACTTAAATGACGGGCGGGGAAAAGAGTTTATCTCTTATAAAACGGCAACTCGGTAATCGTCGCGCGGCTCTGATCTTCCAGCGTCAAGACCGCGCCCGGGCTAAAAAAACCTTTTTGAGCATAGCCCAGGGCGATTTTTCGTTTCAATGTCGGCGAGTCCACCGCGCTGGTGACCACACCCACCTTCTGTCCGTCCGCAAAAAGTGCCGAGCCGGTTTCCGGCAGCCGGGAGCCGTCGAGCAGCAGGCCGACCAACTTGCGGTTGACCGAGCCCTGTGTTTTGATTCGCATGGTTGTTTCCTGGCCGAGGTAACAGCCTTTGGTATAGCTGACGGCCTGTTCGATCCCGGCTTCAGCCGGGAAGCGCGTGCCATCCAGCTCGGCGCCGAATCGGGGGACGCCGGCTTCGATTCGCAACGATTCCACCGCCCGGATGCCCACGGGCATGGCTCCAATCGATCGGCCGCATTCCAGCAACGCCGTCCAGAAAGCGGCGCCGATCGCCGACGGTACGAGGAGGTGCACCCCTTTTTCGCCGGTTTCCGACCAATGAATCACCTGAATCGGTGTGCCCTGCCATTCCCACGTCACGAGATGGTAGTCGGGCAACGTCGGTAGGGTGCGACCGAAGAGCGCCGTCAACCAGTCGCCAGATTTCGGGCCCCACATTGCAAGATGAAGCCGTTCGTGTGACAGCTCCTCCAGCTTGACCTTGTAGATGACGATGTAGCGTTTCAGCGCCGGGATGAGTGAAGCGGTCAGCATCGGATCGAGGTCGATCAACACGGCGTCGTCCAGAACGAAGAGCCGCATATCGGCCTGCAGATGACCCTTCACATCGAGCAGCGCCGCATAACAGCCCTGTCCCGGCACCAGAGCAAGAATGTCGTTCGTCAAAATGCTGTGAAGGTATTTGGCCCGGTCGGGGCCCGTGACACGCACCAGGCCACGCGCCGACAGATCGGCCACGCCGGCGCGCTCGCGCACAGCCCGGTGCTCGGCGATGGGATCGCCATAGTGGTCGGGAATCTCCCGGCCGGCGACGGTCGTCCAGTGGGCCTGCAGGCGTCGGTGCTCGTCGGCCAACGGAAGGGGAGTCGTCATTAGATCCGGCCGCGGGGCATCCACAGGCAGGGAAGCCGTCAATTCAGCAAAGCCTGCACCCGTTTGAGGGCGCGGGCGGCAAGCACGTAATTGGGATTGACGCTGAGCGCCTGCCGGTAGGAAACGATCGCCTGCCCCCAATCACCCTTTTGCTCGTAGACGCGGCCCAGATTCAGGTGGGGAAACTCGTAACTGGCATAGCGCCGGGCCGTGATGGCCCGTTTGAGCCAGGGCACCGCGTCGTCCAGTTGTCCCTTCTCGATCAGGTAGGCGCCGATGTCGTTATAGGGATTGCCGAAGTCGGGATCGACCTGGATCGCCTTGTAGCACTGCTGGATCGCATCATCCAATCGCCCCAGAAAACTGTAGGTCCAGCCCAAAAATGTGTAGGCCTCGGCGCTTGGGCAGGTATCGAGCGACAGTTTGTAGAATTGAATCGCCTCGTCAAGCTGCCCCTTCATCTGCAGCTCGTAGGCCTGCTGAAAATAGCGCGCCGCCGTGTGTTGCTTGTCCTGCTCCATCAGATGGGTCTCCTGCCTGTATCTTACGGGGCGGGTTGGCGCATTGGCAAGGGGGAGGTTGTGAGATCAAGCAGTTCGCAGTTGGCGTCTGAGTCGTCGTGGCTTTTCCGCTCGTGCTGTGCACTCGCTTACGTCAGGGGGAGATGCTCAGCTCCCCCTGACAACCCCCATCGCCATACGCTATGTGAAGATTGGGGTGTCATGAAGTCTGTAATTTGCGTTTGAGTCGATGCTCTACACTGCGGATTTTCCGCTCGTGCGGTGCACTCGCTCACATTAGGGGGAGAGAACCGCTTTCTCCCCCTAATAACCCCCAGCGGATTTACGCTGTATGCGGGGGCGGATGTTCAGGAGGTTTGCAGTCGCCGTTTAAGTCTCCGCTCGACGCTGCGTACTTTCCCGGTGAGTCGACCCTTGGCGCCCTTGCGGTAGTCGGCACGGACGCTAATGCTGATCCGGTTGCAGTCGCGGGACATCCGGGTAAAACAGCGTTTGATGACGGCGAACACCTCGTCCCACTCTCCCTCGATGACGGTGCCCATCGGATTGAGCCGGTAGTCGAGCCCGCTCCGGTCGATGATGTTGAGCGACCGCGCGACGTACTTCCCCACGCTTTCCCCCTTACCGAACGGCGACATGCTGACCTCGACGAGTAACATTGTAGTCCCCCTTGTCCTGATGTGACGGTTGTAGACGAGACATTGTAGGCGGCCCGGTTTGTCAGGTCAATCTTGCTTATTTGAAGCACAAGGGTTGCTGCGTATGGCGATGGGGCCGGGGGTGTGGGATAAACCATTCCCAATCGACCTCGAAGCTCGGTGCCCCGCGGGAAGCCGATGGCAAGGGGCCGAGCGTCGATTTGACACGCGAGTAGAGGGTGTAATCCGTATGGCGATGGGGATTGTCAGGGGGAGCTGAGCATCTCCCCCTGACTCCAATATATCGACTTTCACCGGTTTTTGTTATACTCTGCCGCTATGACGGCTGACCAGGACCAGGCGGGTGACGCCCCCTATCTGTCGCTCGTGATCCCGATCTACAACGAACGGGAAAATCTGAAACCGTTGACCGATCAACTCTTGTCGACGTTGCCAGCGCTCGGTGTGTCGTTTGAGGTGCTCTACATCGATGACGGGAGCCGCGACGGCAGCGGTGAACTGCTGCGGACGTTGTGCGCCACGGCCCCGCAGTTGCGGTTGATCAGGCTGCGACGCAACTTCGGGCAGACGGCGGCGATGGCGGCGGGGTTCGACCACGCGCGCGGGCGGGTGATCGCCGTCATGGATGGCGATCTGCAAAACGATCCGGCCGACATCGGGCCGATGCTCAAGGCGCTGGAGGATGGCGCGGACATCGTGAGCGGCTGGCGGCGCGACCGGCAGGATACGCCGGTCCGGGTCT
>JBGPIL010000058.1:0-12046 GCA_041484905.1 Nitrospiria bacterium | reverse complement strand
CGATGACGAGATCGTATTGGTTGAATAACGACAACGCATTGTCGGCCGTGAGCCGTTCGTGGTGGGGCACCACGGTGACGTCGGGATTGAGCGCGGTCAATTTGGCTTTGGCTGAGGCGACCTTGGGGCGGTCGACGTCGGGTGTGTGATGGAGAATCTGCCGATGGAGATTTGACAGGTCGACCACGTCGCCATCGATCAGCCCGATCGTACCGACGCCCGCGGCCGCCAGATAGAAGGCGACGGGCGAACCGAGTCCCCCGGCGCCGATGACCAGCACGCGGGCATTGAGCAGCGCGGCCTGGCCTTTGCCGCCCACCTCAGGCAGCAGAATATGGCGGCTGTATCGCTGGATCTGGGTTTCGCTAAAGCGCATAAGTTTCATCATCATATCATGCGGTTGTCCCTTGTTACCACCATTTCCCCCACAGATCCAAAATCCAACCGACTCCTGGCTAGGGTTAGGGAAGTGGAGTAAAATATTTTTCGATGCTGAAATAGCGGTCGCCGCGATCGGGCAGGATGGTGACGACGGTTTTCCCGGGGCCCAGTTGCTGTGCGATGCGAAGGGCCGCGACGACATTGGCGCCCGCCGAAATGCCCACAAGGAGCGCCTCTTCACGGGCCAGCCGCTTGGCCATGCGGAAGGCGTCATCATCAGTCACGGTTTCGATCCGGTCGATCACGGCGCGGTTGAGCGCCTTCGGGATGAAGCCGGCGCCGATTCCCTGAATTTTGTGAGGGCCGGGTTTGCCTCCAGACAGGACGGGGGAACCGGCCGGCTCCACGGCGATGACGAGGGTCTGGGCCCCTGTCTTGGATTGGCGGGCTTTCAGCACTTCACCAACGCCCGTGATCGTGCCCCCTGTGCCCACGCCGGCGACGAAGGCGTCGATCCGGCCGTCGAGCGCCTGGAGAATCTCCGGCCCCGTGGTCATCCGGTGCATGGCCGGATTGGCGGGATTGGAAAATTGGTCTGGCATGAAGCTGTGCGGATGGTTGGCCACTCGGCTCTTGGCTTCTTCGATCGCCCCGGTCATGCCGAGGTGGGCCGGGGTCAGGACGACCGTTGCGCCGTAGGATTCCAGCAGGGCCACCCACTCGCGGCTCATGCTTTCCGGCATGATCAGCGTCAGGTGATAGCCGCGCACCGCGGCGATCAGCGCCAGTCCGATGCCGGTGTTACCGCTGCTCGGCTCGATGATTTCAACACCCGGTTTGAGCGTGCCGGCCCGCTCCGCCTCATTGATCATGTTCAGGCAGATACGGTCTTTCACGCTGCCGCCGGGATTGCAAAACTCGGCCTTGCCCCAGACAGCCGCTGCGCCGTCCGGCGCCACGCGACGGAGTCGGATCAGCGGACTGTTGCCGATCAACTCGGTGATGTTTGCGTACGGGGTCGGCGGTGATGAAGGCCGGGGCCGGTCGGCGTTCACGCCGTTCCGCCGCCCATATAGTAGAGGAATTCGATTTTGTCGCCCGGCTTCAAGTTCGTGGAGGGGAAGACGCCACGGTCGAGGATCTCCCCGTTGTATTCGACGGAGACCATATGGGGATCGACCTTTTTGAGCTGGAGCAACTCCAGCACGCTGCCCGCGGTGGTCGTTTCCTCTTTGCCGTTGACGGTGACACTGAGCGACGATGACATGAGTGGCCAAAACTATCAAACCGTTATCAGGACTGTCAAGAAGGAGTGTGGCGCAGCGAGCAGGGGGTGAGAGCCCGTGCTGTTTTCTCAAGATGTGAGTGGGCGGCTGGGCGGCTCAACAGGTTGTAGAACGGGGGCGGTGCGTTCTCTAAATCTTGGGGTTGAATGGTTTCAAAAAGCCCATGACCAGATGGTTCATTTTCCAATGCCTTTTCAAGACGTTTTCGCTTGACATGCCAATGGGATCATGTATACTTTCGCCCAAGTGGGATGAAGTGGGATGAAATGGGGGTTGTGTGTTTATTGGATCGTTCCATCATACACTTGATGCCAAGGGGCGCGTCAGCATTCCCGTCCAATTTCGCCAGGTCCTGACCGATCGGTATGAAGAGACGTTGATTGTCACGTCTGATTTCGACCTGTGTCTGGCCGGATATCCCATCGAAGAATGGCGGCAAATAGAAGACAAAATGAAAACGCTTCCGATGATGCAGAAAGAGGTCAAGGATTTTCTTCGGTTCTTTTATTCGAGTGCGGTCGCCTGCCCGTTGGATCGTCAGGGCAGGATTTTGCTGCCGTCTTCGCTGCGGCAGTACGCCGGGTTGAATCGGGACGTGGTGTTGATCGGCATGAGCAACAAAATCGAAGTGTGGGGTGAGCGGCAGTGGAAGGAGAAAACAGGGCAGGTCAGTCAGAATGCGGAGCGCATCAGCGCTGCGCTGGCTGGTTTGGGGTTGTGAGACGGGATCGGTAATGGACGGAGCATCGGCCGTGGTGGCACATCGTCCGGTCATGGTCACAGAGGTGCTCGCATGGCTGCAGCCGCGGGCGGGTGGTTGTTATCTCGATGCCACCGTTGGAGAGGGCGGTCATGCGGAGGCGATCCTGGCGGCGTCAGGGCCGACCGGCCGGGTGATCGGCTTCGATCGCGATCCGGGTGTGCTGGCGATCGCGGGAACACGACTTGCCGACTACGGCCCGCGCTGCCTGCTGTCCCACTGCGATTATCGGGAGATCGAGGATCGATTATCGTCCCTCGGTATCGAAACGGTGGATGGGATTCTCATCGATTTGGGACTCTCCTCGTATCAACTGGACCAACCGGACCGGGGGTTCAGTTTTCGCGCCAACGGGCCGCTGGACATGCGGTTTGATCCCTCACAGGGAATGACCGCGGCCGAATTGGTGGCGCGCTGCTCAGAAGCGGAATTGAGCCGGTGGCTTCAGGAATACGGCGAGGAACGGTGGGCCCGGCGCATCGCCGGGGCGGTTGTGCGGCGACGGGAGCGCGAACCGTTGCTGACGACACAACAGCTGGCCTCACTCATCGAGCGGGCGGTACCGCCTGCCGCCAGGTATGGCCGGATCCACCCGGCCACTCGGACGTTTCAAGCCCTTCGGATTGTGGTCAACCGCGAACTGGATGAATTGGGCGAGGCGTTGGAACGGATGGTCGCCCGGTTGGCGTCCGGCGGACGTCTCTGTGTGTTGACCTACCACTCGTTGGAGGATCGAATCGTCAAGCATCGGTTTCGGGCCTTGGCCGCCGCTTCTCAGAGCGGAGACAATGCGCCCCTGACTGTGCTGACGCGGCGGCCGATCCGGCCGACTCCGGAGGAGATCGAGGCCAATCCGAGATCCCGCAGCGCCAAGTTGCGTGTGATTGAACGGACGGGTGCGGCGGCATGATGCGGCGCACACGGGGAATGGCGAGACGGCTCGATCCTCGCTCGGCCTCGACCGAAGGGGAGCGCTGGCGTCGTCGGTCCTGGTGGATCGGCGCCGGATTGGCGTTGGCCATGATGGCCACCGTCTGGGAGCGGAGCGAGGTCGTGTCACTGGGGTATGAGGTGAGCCAGCTTCGCACCACCCGCGACATGGAACAGCAGCGCCACCGCGCGTTGATTCTGGAAAGCTCCTCGCTGGCTTCGTTGGATCGCATCGAGCGGTTGGCCTCGACACAACTGGGGCTGTCAACCGCCAAACCGGGCCAGATTCAATTGGTGCCCGAGCGGTCAGGCGTCGATCCGGCGGCCATGGTGGCCGCGCTTCATCTTCGCCTCCAGGTGGCGCGGGTGGAGGGCGCACCGTGAAAAAGCGAACGCAGTGGCGATGCAACGAGGAGCAGACGACCCGTCGGTTCCGTCACCGGTTGATGGTGGTCGGCGTGGTGATGGGTGGAATGGCGGCGGTGATCGGGTGGCGTCTGGTCGATCTGCAGGTGATCAACGCCGCGCAATTGGCCAAACGCGCTGAACGGCAACAAGAGCGGCTGATCGCGATGGAGGGGGAGCGGGGGGTGATTTACGACCGCCAGGGCCGGGTGTTGGCGATGAACAGCGAGATGCCGTCGCTCTTCGCCGTTCCCAGTGCGATTGGAGCGCCCGACACGTTGGGCGCCAAGTTGGCATCGGTCCTTGAGCGACCGAAGGCCGAACTGGTCAAGCGGCTTTCGACCGACCGCGCGTTTGTCTGGCTGGATCGGCAGATCTCGCCCGCCCGGGCCCGGGCGGCGCTGGCCATGGGCGGCGGGGGCGTCGGCATGATCGCCGAGAGCCGTCGCTTCTATCCCAAGCGATCGCTCATGGCTCATCTGATCGGTTTTACCGGTTTGGATAATGAGGGGCTGGAGGGCATCGAGCTTCGTTACGATCCGTTGCTTCGCGGCGAACGGGGATGGCGGTTGATCGAACGCGACGCCACCGGCCGCGTCGTGCTCTCAAAGGGATCGGGGGCGCCGAAGCGGGGGCACGATCTTCGTCTGACGGTCGATGAAGTGATCCAATATGGGGTTGAGGAAGCGTTGGATGCCGTCATTCAGGAGACGCAGGCGAGCCGCGCCATCGCCATCATGATGGACCCTGCCACCGGCGCGATTCTGGCCATGGCGGTCAGGCCTGAATTCAATCCCAATCGGCTGGCCGGATTGGACGCCGGGCAGTGGCGGAATCGGGCGATCACCGATCTGTATGAGCCGGGCTCGACGATGAAACCGCTGATGCTGGCCGGCGCGCTTGAAGAAAAGGCGATTAGCCTGGACGAATTGATCGATTGCGAGCAGGGCCACATGGTCGTGGCGAACAAGCCGTTGCGTGATCACGAGCCCTTCGGGCTGATGACGCCGCGGGAAATCATCCAACACTCGAGCAACATTGGGGCCGCGAAAATCGGCATGCGGCTTGGCGCGGAGCGGCTGCACGACTGGTTGACGGCGTTCGGGTTCGGCCGGCCGACGGGCATTGATTTGAAGGGCGAGGCAAACGGTTTACTGCGCCCCGTCTCGCAGTGGTCCGGCCGATCGGTGGCGTCCCATGCCATCGGACAGGAAATAGGGGTCACGCCGCTTCAGTTGGTGACGGCCTACGCCGCGCTGGCCAACGGAGGATGGCTGGTCAGGCCCCATTTGGTCGAGACGGTCGTCTCCCCCGATGGCATCGGCCGCCCCGAAGCCTCTTCGCCCGTCCGCCGGGTGATCTCCGAGCAGACGGCCCGGCAGGTGCGCGATATTCTGACTGCTGTCACCGAGCCGGAGGGGACGGGGGCCAAAGCGGCGCTGGCGGATTTTCGAGTTGCGGGGAAAACGGGCACGGCGCAGAAGGTGAATCCCGACACGCGTCGGTACGACCCTCAGGCCGTCGTCAGTTCCTTTATCGGGTTTGTGCCCGCCGAGGCGCCGAAATTTGTTCTGCTGGTTGTCGTGGACGAGCCCCAGGGACTTGGCTGGGGCGGTACGGTCGCCGCGCCCGTCTTTCGACAGATCGCTGATGCCACGCTCCACTATATGGGTGTGGTGCCGTTGTCACCGCTGCCTGCACCCAAGCTGGTCAGGAAGGTGCCGCCGAGGCCGTCGATTGTGCCGGAACCCAGCAGCCCGCAAACCGTGGCATTGAGAGTGGAATGACGTTGCGTGACATCGCCGATCTGCTCGACCAGCCCCGCATTCACGGCGATGTGTCCGCCACTGTCACGGCCGTTGCGGATGACTCGACGACGGTCGGGCCGGGCGCCTTGTTTGTCGCGATCAAGGGGCTGCGTCGGGATGGCCACGCGTTTGTGGACGAGGCCTTCCGGCGTGGTGCCGTGGGGGCCGTGATCGACGATCCGCGCCTGCTGACCGAGCGGCCGGCCGCGCCCTGTCTGCTCTGCGTGGCCGACAGCCGTCTGGCGTTGCGCCGGATTGCGCCGGTCTTTTACGGGGAACCGGCCAGCCGGCTGCAGATGGTCGGGATTACGGGAACGAACGGCAAGACGACCACCTCCTATTTGATTCAAGCGATTCTGTCGGCCGCAGGCGCACCGACCGGACTGATCGGCACGGTGAGCTATCGCATCGGCGCGCGACAGATGACCGCCTCACACACGACGCCGGGACTGCTCGCGTTGCAGCAGTTGCTGGCCGAGATGGTGAAGGAGGGGATGCGGGCGGTGGTCATGGAAGTGTCTTCGCATGCCCTGGCGCAGGGACGGGTGGACGGGTGTGCCTTCGACGCCGCCGTCTTTACCAATCTGACCCAGGACCATCTCGACTTTCACGGAACCATGGAGGACTATTTCGCCGCCAAACGAACGTTGTTCTCGGGTTTGGCCGACGGTCGATACGGTAAATCGGGCGCCTCGGCCGTCGTCAATCATGATGATCCCTGGGGCCGCCGGCTGGTTGAGGCCCATCCGAAACGGACGCTGACCTACGGCCTGGAACCGGGTGCTGATGTCACGGCTACTAATGTGGCGGTGGAATGGTCGGGGATTCGCGCAACCATTCAGGGCGCGCGAGGCACCTTTCCGATTGAGTCGCCGTTGGTCGGCCGTTACAACGTGCCCAATCTGCTTGCGGCGGTCGGCGCCGGGCTGGCGCTGGACTGCCCGCCGTCGGCGATTCAGGCCGGCATCCGGCAGATGCCGCAGGTGCCAGGCCGGTTTGAAAAGGTAGAGGAACAACCCGGACAACCGTTTTCGGTCATCGTCGATTATGCCCATACGGATGACGCCCTCCGGCGGCTGTTGATGGCCGTTCGCGAACTGCAACGCGGCCGGGTGATCGTGGTTTTCGGGTGCGGAGGCGACCGCGACCGGGGCAAACGGCCCAAGATGGGGTGCGTTGCCGCCGAACTGGCCGATCTGGCCGTGCTGACATCCGACAATCCCCGCTCCGAGGAGCCCGCGGCGATCCTTCGCGAGGTTGAGGCCGGTGTGAAGGCGGCGCCGCCGTCGCGTCGGCTGCGCGACTATCGGATGATGGAGGATCGACGGGCCGCCATTGCGTGGGCGATTGCAACCGCCCAAGCGGGCGATGCGGTCGTCATCGCCGGGAAGGGGCATGAAGATTATCAGATCATTGGGACGGCCCGACTGCCCTTTGATGATCGCGTCGTGGCCCGTGAGGCGCTCCGTGCGCGGTTTGTTGCGGCATGATCGGGGTGGAGCAGGAGCTGGGGGTGTGTGTGGCTGACGCGGTGTTGACCGTCATGCGAACGACCGTGCAGCCGGGCTTTCGCGTGGACGAACTCGTCTCCATCCTGGGGGCGGAGTTGTTGGCCGGTGATGAAGCCGGCCGGCTCGAGGCGCTGTCGACCGACACGCGCACGTTGCAGCCGAACGATTATTTTCTGGCGCTCACTGGCGAGCGGTTCGACGGCCACGCGTTTGTGGTTGATGCGCTCGCGCGGGGGGCTGGAGGGGCGATTGTCGGGCGGGATGCGGGACGGCGGCTGCTGGCCGCGCATCCGATCAGTTGGGCGATCAGCCGGCCGTTGCTCGGCGTGGCCGATCCGTTGCGAGCTCTGCAACAGTTGGCCATGGCGCACCGGCGGAGGTTCACACTGCCCGTCATCGGAATCACAGGCAGCAACGGCAAAACCACCACGAAGGAAATGACGGCCGCGATCCTCTCGCACCGCTATACGGTACTCAAGACACAGGGCAATCTCAACAGCCAGATCGGTCTGCCGATGATGCTGCTCGGTCTGACCGCAGAGCATCATGCGGCCGTGCTGGAATTGGGAATCAGCCGGCCCGGCGAATTGACGCGCCTGTGCGAACAGGCCCGTCCGACTATTGGCATCATCACCAACATCGGGCCGGCGCATTTGGAGACGCTGGGTGATCTTGACGGCGTGCGCGCCGCCAAAGCGGAGTTGTTGGCCGGCCTGCCGGCCAATGGGTGCGCCGTGTTGAACCGGGACGATCCGCCGTACGACTGGCTGCGACAGCGCTGCCGCTGCCGCGTCGTCAGCTTCGGCGGTTCGCCGGAGGCCGACGTCAGCGGCATCGTTCTGCAGATCGAACGGGGTGATCCGCCTCGACAACGGATCATGGTGCAATGGGCGCAGGGCGCGGTGGAGATCCGGTTGCCGATGATCGGCCCGCATTTTGCCGTCAATGCGGCGGCGGCAACTGCTGCGGCGTTGGAGGTGGGGATCACCGCGAAGGAGATTGCCGAGGGACTGGAGGCCGTCCAGCTTCCCGCTCTGCGCTCCGAAGTGAGAGCCCTGCCCGGTGGCGGCCGCCTGTTGCTGGATGCCTACAACGCCAATCCTTTCTCAGTCCGTCGCGCGCTGGAGGCGGCCGCACAACTGGCCGGCAGCGGCTCTGTCATCGCCGTGTTGGGCGATATGCTGGAGCTGGGGCCGGAGGCGGAACGCTGGCACGATGAAATCGGCCGGTACGCGGCGGGTCTGCCCGTCAGCCGATTGGTCACGGTCGGCGTGTTGGCGGGCCGGATGGCCGATGGCGCCGGTGCAGCGGGGCTGGCGACGGGGGCCATCTGGCGCTGCACCGACATTGCAGATGCGAGGGCCGTGTTGCAGCGTTGGTTACAGGCGGGGGAGATTCGGCCGGGTGACGTGGTGTTGGTGAAGGGATCGCGGGGAATGCGGATGGAACGGCTGTGGGACGGTTTGGCGGGGCCTGGTGACTGATGCTCTATCATCTGCTCTATTCGCTGCATACGGATTTTGCCGTGTTCAATGTCTTCCGCTACATCACCTTTCGAACGATTTACGCGATTGTGACGGCGCTGGCGATCAGTTTTCTCTGCGGGCCGCCGCTCATCCGGCTGCTGCAACGCTATCAAATCGGCCAGCAGATCAGGCAGGAAGGGCCCAAAAGCCATCAACGCAAGGCGGGGACGCCGACGATGGGTGGAGTGCTGATGGTGGCGTCGCTCCTCGTGGCGACGCTGTTGTGGGCCGATCTGCGCAACGGCTACGTCTGGCTGGCCATGGCGACCGTAGGCGGCTTCGGCGCGATCGGCTTTGCGGACGATTATTTGAAGTTCATCCGTCGCCGTTCCGAGGGGCTCGCGCCCCGCTACAAATTCGGGGCGCAGGTGTTGGTGGCCCTGCTGTTGGCCGTGATGCTGATCGAGGTCATGCACGTGCCCATGACGTTGAATCTGCCCTTTTTCAAATCGGTGCAGCCGGATCTGGGCTGGTGGTATCTGTTCTTCATTCTGCTGGTGGTGGTGGGCGCCTCCAACGCGGTGAATCTGACCGACGGGTTGGACGGGCTGGCCATCGGGCCGCTGGCGGTCACGACGGTTGCGTTTACCCTCATTGCCTATGTGGTGGGGAACAAGAAATTTGCCGACTATCTGCTCATTCCCTATGTCGAGGGCGCGGGGGAATTGGCGATTTTTTGCGGCGCGATGCTGGGCGCCTGCATCGGGTTTCTCTGGTACAACACCTACCCGGCGTCGGTGTTTATGGGCGACGTGGGCTCGTTGCCACTGGGCGGCGCATTGGGCGCGGTGGCCGTCATGACCAAGCAGGAATTCTTGCTCGTGCTGGTCGGCGGCATCTTCGTCATGGAGGCCCTGTCGGTCATTTTCCAGGTGGTGTCGTTCAAATCGCGGGGCAAGCGGATCTTTCTGATGGCGCCTTTACACCATCATTTCGAACTGAAGGGGTGGGCGGAGCCGCAGATCGTGGTGCGTTTCTGGATCATTGCGGTGGTGCTGGCGTTGATGAGTTTGAGTACGTTGAAACTGCGGTGAGGCGGACATGGCGGCGTCGAGATGGCGGAACGGGGTTGGGGCGTCGACCATGAGCGGCATCAGGATATGGCCGCAGGGACAGACCGTGCCCAAGCGGGCGTTGGTCGTGGGCGCGGGCCGCAGCGGTGTCGCGGTGGCCAAAGCGCTGGTGGCGTTGGGAGCGTCGGTCGTGGT
The DNA here is from genome assembly GCA_041484905.1 of Nitrospiria bacterium. Lineage (GTDB taxonomy): Bacteria > Nitrospirota > Nitrospiria > JACQCE01 > JACQCE01 > JACQCE01. The sequence goes on along the minus strand of JBGPIL010000058.1, from coordinate 2,231 downwards.
GACCGACCGGAAGCGCGAAGGAGACCTTGGCGCCGAGATGGAGGAATTGCGACGGCTCGGTGTGGAACTGGCGCTGGGCACGCACGCGCCCGAACTGCTTTTGGACATCGATCTGGTCGTCGTCAGCCCCGGTGTGCCGTCGAACCTCCCCCTGCTGCAGGCCGCCCGGGAACGGTCGATTTCGGATCAACCCGGTCGGACCGTGGAGGTGATCGGGGAGCTGGAATTTGCTGCGCGCCTGATCAATGCGCCCTACGCGGCGATCAGTGGGACGAACGGGAAGAGCACGACGACGCTGTTGCTCGGGGCGATGGCGGCTGCGGCCGGCAAGCGGGTCTTCGTCGGCGGCAATCTCGGTCTGCCGCTGTCCGCGGCGTTGTTCCCGCCGGTGCCCTGGGAATTGCTGGTGGTGGAGGTGAGCAGCTTTCAATTGGAGACGATCCGGACGTTTCATCCCTCGTGCGCCGCGTTACTCAACGTGACGCCCGATCACCTCGATCGCTATCCCAGCTTTGAGCAGTATGTCGCCGCCAAGCGGCGGTTGTTTCTGAACGCTTCGTCCGGTGACACGGCGGTGTTGAATGCGGCGGATCCGATTGTGCGGGCCATCGGCCGTGAGCTCCCCTGCCGGGTGATCTGGTTTGCGGAAACGCCGGCAGAGGGCGATGCCATCTGGTACGCCGGCGGCGTGGTGCGGATGCGCGTAAGCGGACGGGAGGAGACACTCTGGCCGGTCGAAGTGCTCCGATTGCCCGGGCGCCATCTGCTGCAGAACGCCCTGGCGGCGACGGCGATGGCCCGCGCCATGGACGTGCCTGCCGAGGCGATCGAACTGGCCATTCGGGGATTTCAGGGGCAGGAGCATTGTCTGGAAACGGTGGTCGAGCGCGCGGGCATCCTCTATGTGAACGATTCGAAGGGGACCAACGTGGACGCGGTCGTCAACGCGCTGAACAGTTTCGACCGGCCGATCATCTGGATCGGCGGTGGCCTGGACAAGGGCGGTCGCTTTGATCTGTTGCGCCCGCCGATTGAACGACGGGTCAAGCGGGCGATCGTGTTCGGTGCCGCCCGCCACGTGATCGCCCTGGCGCTCGAGGGGACGACCGCGATCGAGGAAGTGGCGACGCTGGATGAGGCGGTGCGGCTCGCCGCCGGCTCGGCGGGGACCGGCGATGTGGTGCTCTTTTCCCCCGCCTGCGCAAGTTTCGATCAGTTTCGGGATTATCGGGAACGGGGTGAGCGGTTCCGGACGCTGGTGCGGGCGCTGGGGGGGACGGGCAAGGGAAACCATGGCGCGGCGTGATCGAGCGTCCGATTGGCTGGAGACCGCCGAAGCGGTCGACCGGCCGCTGCTCATTGTCGTCGTGCTGCTGCTGGTCGGCAGCGTGGTGATGGTCTACAGCGCCAGTTCCGCGATCGCGATGGAGCGGTACGATGACGCGGGGTATTTTCTGAAACGGCAGCTGCTGTGGGTGGGCATCGGTGTGCTGGCGATGGCGGTCACGGCGCACATGAACGTCTGGGGATGGCAGCGGCTTGCGCTGCCGTTGCTCCTGCTGTCGGCGGCGCTCCTGGCGCTGGTGCTGCTGCCATCGATCGGCACGACGGTCAACGGCGCGCGGCGCTGGCTGCGCGTGGCCGGCTGGTCGGTGCAGCCGTCGGAGCTGGCCAAGCTGGCGGTCGTCTGTTACCTGGCCCGGTATCTGGCGACCCATGCCGGCCGCATCGCCGAGTTCCGTCGTGGATTCTTGCCGCCGATGGTTGTCTGCGGCGCGCTGGTTGTGCTGGTCCTGGCGGAACCCGACTTCGGCACGGCCTCCATCATCGGGATTCTGACGCTGATCCTGCTCTTTGTCGGGCAAGCCCGGCTCTCGCATCTGGGCGGCCTGGCGTTGGCCGCGGCGCCCGCCATGGCACTGCTCGTCGCGTCGTCCCCCTACCGGCGCCAGCGGTTTTTGGCCTTCTTGAATCCGTGGGACAACGCCCAGACGTCAGGTTTTCAGGTGGTCCAATCGTTGCTGGCGATGGGTCGGGGGGGGATCGGGGGGTTGGGCCTGGGTGAGAGCCGACAAAAACTCTTTTTTCTCCCCGAGCCGCATACGGACTTTATCTTTTCGGTCATCGGCGAGGAACTGGGGCTGATTGGCACCGTCATCATCCTGATGCTGTTTGTGGTTTTTTTCTGGCGTGGACTGGTGATTGCGCAACGGGCGGAGGAGCCGTTCATG
>JBGPIL010000057.1:0-12211 GCA_041484905.1 Nitrospiria bacterium | reverse complement strand
CAAACCCCGAGCACAATAACCGCGCCGCGTCATCCACCTGGGCCGGTTCCTCCCACAACCGCCGCATCATCGACGGCGGCGCCGTCGCCACCCAGCCGAGATGACGGCCGGCCCGGCTCTCCTGCCAGTAGGCGTCCAGCGCCTGCCGGATGCGCCATGACGGCGCGCGTCCGGCCACGAGCGATCGGACCGCATGGGGCACCATCGCCATCAGCCGGTTCCATCGTTGCAGTCGATAGCGCCGGTAGCCGCCGAACAACTCGTCCCCGCCCTCGCCGGTCAGCACCACCGTCACATCCCGCCGGGCGAGGCGCGACACCAGCAGGGTCGGCACCAGCGCCGGGTCGAGCACCGGATCATCCAGCGCCGCCACCGCCTGCGGCAGCGCCTCGGCGAACCGTTGCTCCGTGACCACCAGTTCGCGATGCACCGTCTTCAAGGCCGATGAGACGGTTCGGGCATACTCCAGTTCCCCCTCGCCAGCCATCCCCTCAAATCCGACGGCGAAGGTGTGCACCGGCGCATTGAGCCGGCGCCGCATCGAGGCGACGATCATGCTGGAATCAAGTCCGCCGCTCAAAAACGCCCCCAGCGGGACGTCGCTGATCAGATGCGCGGCGACCGAGTCATCCAATCGCTCCAGCAACTCGCGGGCCAACTCCGCTTCTGATGCAAGCGCCCGGTTTCCGTCCTGCGGCCGCTCGACGCCTTCACCCAACACCGCGGACGCCGCCTCCGTCGCGCCAGGCCGCCAGTAGGGCACCAGATCGAACTTCCCGCTCCGCACGATTGCCACCGTCCCGGGCGGCAACTTGAAAATATTTGAAAATAATGTTTGTGGTGCCGGCACATACTGAACGAGAAACAGCTGCGCGAGCGCGACCGGATCCAACGCCGGCAACCGGCCCAACCCGCGCAGCAACGCCCACAGTTCGGAGGCAAAGATCACCCGCTCGCCCTGCACCGTATAATAGAGGGGCTTGATCCCCAACCGGTCCCTCGCCAGCAGCAGTATCCCGTTGGCCTCGTCCCAGAGGGCAAAGGCGAACATACCGCGAAACCGCTGGACGCATTGCCACCCGTCCTGTTCATACTGGTGCACGATGACTTCCGTATCACTCCGGCTCTTGAACCGGTGGCCGCCGCCTTCGAGCGCCTCCCGCAGGTCCTGGTGATTATAAATTTCGCCGTTATAAACGACCGTCACCGTGCCGTCCTCATTGGTGACGGGCTGCTGTCCCCCTTTCGGATCGATCACGGCCAGCCGCCGGTTGCCCAACCCCACGCTGACCGCGCCTCGTGGACGGCGGTCGCCCCTTCCCCAGCCGGCCGGCCACACAAACAGCCCCTCCCCGTCAGGACCCCGATGAATCATCGCGTCGGCCATGCGCCGCACCGTCTCCGGATTCACCGGTTCGCCATCCCATCGCATGATGCCGCAGATCCCGCACATGGCTCCGCCTCACCCCGCTCCGGTATGGGACAGCGCGAGCCGGGCCATTCGCCGCCGTTTGTCCCACGCGCGGCGGAGCAGCCTCACGGCTCTGGGCGCCCACGCCAACAACCGTGGCTGCACCAGCAGCAGATAGCCAAGATCGATGCAGTTGGCCCACAGCAGCAGCGGCCAATGCAGCCACATGTTCCATGCCGGTTCATTTTTCACCAACATCAAATGACGATTCACCATAATGTGAAATTGGATCTTCAACGGCCGTCTCGGCATCTGCCATCGCGCCCAGAAGCGTCTTCCAGACAGATTGGTGCCGCCCCGGGCGTGATACGCCACCGCCGTCGGCTGATACCAACAGCGCCAGCCGCGCCGCTGCGCCCGCCAACCCAGATCCGCATCTTCGTAAAAGGCAAAAAAATCTTCATCAAAATATTCCCCGTCAACCGCCACACCCTCCAACATCGCCCGCCGATAGAGCGCCACCGCCCCGCAGACGGAAAAAACGTCGCCCGGTTGATCATATGCGCCGTGATCGCTCTCTCCATACCCGCGCTCGCGTATGCGTCCATCAGCCCGGACGAACTGCCCGGTGGTGTCGATCGTGCGGTGATCGAACCGCAGCACCTTCGCCGCCAGCGAGCCGATCTCCGGCCGCCCGCGAAGCGCCTTCCATCCCTCATCGAGAAACCCGGGGGTCAGCACGACGTCGGGGTTCAGCAATAGCACCCAGTCACCCGCTGTGGCCGCAATGCCCTGATTGGCCGCGCGGCTAAATCCAAAATTGTCGTCATTCATCACCCATGTCACCCGGCAGGACGAGACACGACCGGCGCGGTCAATCGCGCGCTGTCCGACGGCCGGCGACCCATCCGTCGAAGCATTATCGATGATCACCAACTCCGTCGGCGGCAGCGTCTGCGCCAGGATCGAGGACAGACACCCGGCAAGATACTCCCCGCTGTTCCAATTGATCACCACGACGGAAATGCGCGCCGGATTCAATGGAGCCGCCCGGCTCGTTCACGAAAATAGGCCTCCAACCCCTCCTCCCACGGCGGGAGCGGCCCAAGGCCCGCTTGGCCTGCTTCGCCCGCTTTAATCAACCGGCGGCTCACCAGCACGGAGAACGCGGGCCTGGGCGCCGCCGCGGCGAACGATTGGCTGCTTACCGCGTGCACATCGGCGCGCAGACCGGCCCTCGCCAGAATCGCCCGTGTAAATTCCCACCAGGAGCAGCGGCCGCTGTTGGTGACGTGATAGAGACCATACGCCGTGGTCGCCAGCAGCCGCACGATTGCATCGGCCAGATGGCCGGCGTAGGTCGGCGTCGCAATTTGATCATTGACCACGCGCAGCGGCGCGGCACCACTCCCGCCTCCGGCTGACGATGCAGCCGACGCCGCGGCGAGTATCCGCTCGACAAAATTTTCGCCGGCTTTCCGGCCCGCGTGCCGTCCGTAAATCCCGGCGCTGCGCACAACAAAATGCCGTGGCGCGTGCGCCTGCACAAACCGTTCGCCGGCGAGCTTCGACAGGCCATACACGCTCAGGGGGTTCGGCGCAGCCGCTTCATCATATGGGTCATCCCGGCGGCCGTCGAAAACATAGTTCGTGCTCACATGCACCAACGGCATCCGGCGCGCGGCGCAGGCAAGCGCCAGCGCCCTCGGCCCGTATCCATTCACCTGGAACGCCTCCTCAATCGCCGTCTCAGACCGGTCGACCTGATTGTAGGCTGCCGTATTGATCACCGCCTCCGGAGCGTGGTCGTCGAGCTGCCGTTCCACCACGGACGGCGCCGTCAGTTCACACTCTTCATGCGTCAGGCCGGTAACTCGATGACCAGCCGCTTCCAATCGCGGCCGCAGCGCTGTGGCCAGTTGCCCCTTCGCCCCGATCAGCATCACCTGCATGAGCCGCCGCGCCTCCTCACCACTCCCCCGTCATCGACACGCCGATCTCCTTGGCCGCCGCGTCAATCATCGTCCGCATGACCTGTTTGACTGCCGCCAGCCGGTCGGCCGTCGTCGCCTCGCACCGGACGACGATTGCCGGCTGGGTGTTGGAGGCCCGCACCAGCCCCCATCCCCCGTCGAACTCCGCCCGGACGCCGTCCACCGTCACGACCCGCTTCAATTTCAGCTGCGACGAGGCCACCACCGGTTTGACGTGCCGGTCAAGCCGTTCCACCAGCGCAAACTTTTTCTCGTCGGGACACTCCAGCCGGATCTCCGGCGTGGCGCAGGTCGCCGGCCAGTCGATCAAGTCGCTCAGCTTCAGGCCCTGTCGTTTGGCCCGTTGAACCACTTCGACCAGGCGGGCCGTCGCATAGATGGCGTCATCAAAACCGAAATACCGGTCGGCAAAAAACAGGTGCCCACTCATCTCGCCGGCCAGCGACGCGCCGGTTTCCTTCATCTTGGCCTTGATCAGCGAATGGCCCGTCTTCCACATCAAAAACCGCCCGCCGGCCCCGACCACCTGCCGTTCGACGATCAGCGAGCTTTTGACATCGGCGATCACCAGCGATCCGGGTTTCTGGCGCACCACCGAGCGGGCGAACAGCGCCAACAACTGATCGCCCCAGATGATCGAGCCCTGATTATCAATCACGCCGATCCGGTCGGCGTCTCCATCGTAGGCCACGCCGAAATCGGCCTGCTCGGTCTTGACCGTGCGGATCAGGTCGGTCAGATTTTTAGAAATCGTCGGATCGGGATGATGATTCGGAAAGCGGCCATCCGGTTCGCAGAAGAGCTCGATCACGTCGCAACCAAATCGCCGCAACAGTTCCGGCGCCACCAAACCGGCCGTGCCGTTACCGGCATCGACCACGATCTTCAACCGATCGCTGCCCCCCCGGCCGGCGGACGTCCCGAACCGGTCGTCGCCGTGACCCATCGCCACGTGGTTCAGATAGGCCGAGAGCATGCTTGTCGTTTTCGTCGAGCCGTCCAGCGCGCCCCCGGCCGGCGGCGGCGCGCCCGCGCCCCCGATCACGCGCGCCGCGATCTGCTGCAAGGCGTCGCCGTAGAGCGTATCAGTGCCGAGACAGAGCTTGAGCCCGTTGTACTCCGGCGGATTATGGCTGCCCGTCACCATCACGCCGCCGCCGAGGGGCCCCTGGAGCGGCGGAGGCTGGTGCAGCGCGAAATAGACCAGCGGCGTCGGGCACAGACCGATCGCCAGCACATCGACGCCGGAGCGGGTCAGCCCCTTGATCAACGCCTGACTCAACTCCGGCGAGCTGAGCCGCATGTCCCGTCCGACCACCACCGTGGGAAGACCGCTCCGGCTGAACCCGCTGCCCATCAGTCGTTCGCGCACCATGCCGGCGAACGCCGCACCGATCCGTTCGACCGTCTGCGGCGTCAGTTCATCCGCCACCCGTCCCCGAATATCGTACATGCGAAAGATCGAAGCCGGGATCGTCATCCCGTCCGCCCGCCTTGTCCTGGAAAAAGGGGACAGGCTACTTTTTTTCCACAAATTTCGTCAGGTTGATAAAAAAGTAGCCTGTCCCCTTTTTCAATGTTACAGCGCATTAATTCTTATCCTTTGTCCGCTGATAGTCATCTGAGAAGCGTACGATGTCGTCCTCGCCCACGTAGGAGCCGCTCTGCACTTCAATAATCTCCAACGGCCGTTTAGTCCGGTTTTCAATCCGGTGCTGTGTCCGTCTGGGGATATAGGTGCTTTCGTTCGCCTTCAGATCGTACGTCCGGTTGCCGTGGCGGATGTGCGCGCGGCCGGCCACCACAATCCAATGCTCGCTGCGGTGACGATGCAACTGAAGACTGAGGCGGGCATGCGGATTGATCACCAGCCGTTTGACCTTGAACGAGGGCCCTTCCTCGAGAACGGCGAACGAGCCCCAGGGGCGTGTTTCCGCGTGGGGCAAATGGTAATGGGACGAATTCCGCCGTTTCAATTCACCGACGATCTCCTTCACCTCTTGCGCCCTCGCCTTGGGACAGACGAGGAGGGCGTCCGGCGTGTCCACCACCATCATGTCGCGCAATCCGATCGCGGCCAGCAGGCGGCGGCCGCCGTAGAGAATGGAATCGGCGGTGTCGAGTGTGAGCACCTCGCCGACGACCACATTATCGGCTCGATCCTTCGGCGCCAGTTCCGACAGGGCGGTGAGCGAACCCAGATCGGACCAGCGGAAGCGGGCCGGCACCACCACCGCCCGCGCCGTCCGTTCCATCACGGCATAGTCGATCGACAGGTTCGGCATCCGGGCAAATGACCGTTCAATGACGGCGGCTTCCCTGTCTGTCCCCTGCGCCCGCTCAATCGCGGCCAGTGGCGCGGCAAAGCGGGGCGCGTGGCGGCGGAGCTCATCGAGCCACGCGGCCGCTCGCCAGAGAAACAGGCCGCTGTTCCAATAATAGCCGCCTTGCCGGAGTAAACGGCGCGCGACGGCCGGCGGCGGTTTTTCAATGAACCGGGCAATCCGATACCCCCGTCCGTTCATGGCAGCCCCCCGTTTGATATAGCCATAGGCCGAAGTCGGCTCGGTGGGAGGAATCCCGAATGTGACCAGCCCGCCGGCCTCCGCCAATGGCAGCGCGCGGCGAATGGTTTCCCATAATGATCGAACGGGTGAAATCGCATGATCGGAAGGCAACACCAGCATCAGCGCCTCCGGATCGTAACGCAACAGATGGAGCGCGGCTAGAGCCAAAGCCGGCGCCGTGTTACGCGCTGACGGCTCAAGTAAAAGATGAACACTCTCCGGCCGTCGCACGGCGTCTCGCACCTGCCACTGGACATCATCACGGTAGGCGCGATTGGTCACAATGACCACCCGCCCTGACGGGAGGGGCGGCGCGATCCGGCCCAGTGTCTGCTGCAGCAGCGTCCGGCGGCCCGCAATCCGCAAAAACTGCTTGGGGGCCGTCCGCCGGCTTAACGGCCAGAAGCGATTCCCCTCCCCGCCGGCCAGAACCACGGCATAGAGATGGTCCAGTGATGTCATCCCCGCCCCTCTCCGCCGGCCGCTTGGTACCAGGCGATCGTTCGCTTCAATCCCTCTTCCAATGACGTGCCGGCTTGAAACCCAAACGCATCTTCGGCCCGGGCCGTATCCAACACCCGCCGAGGCTGACCATTGGGCCGTGACGCATCCCATGTCAGCCGCCCGCCAAATCCCGTCAGCTTCGCGATCAATTCGGCCAACGATTTGATCGTCACCTCACGGCCGGTGCCGATGTTGACCGGCTCCGGGTGATCGTACCGTTCGAGCGCCAGCCGGATCGCCTCGGCGGCATCGTCCACATAGAGAAACTCGCGGGACGGCGTCCCGGTGCCCCAGCAGGCGATCTCCGTCCGCTTCACCCGCCTGGCTTCGACGCACTTGCGGATCAGGGCCGGAATCACATGCGAAGTCTCCAGATCGAAATTGTCCTTCGGCCCGTACAAATTCGCCGGGAGCAGATAGACGATGTTCATGCCGTACTGCTGCCGGTAGGCCTGAGCCTGAACCAGCAGCATCTTTTTGGCCAGCCCATAGGGCGCATTCGTTTCCTCGGGATAGCCATTCCACAGATCCTCCTCGCGAAACGGCGGCGGCGTGAATTTGGGATACGCACAAACAGTCCCGATCACCACCACCTTCTGCACACCGGCGCGCCGGGCATACTCGATCAACTGAATCCCCATGATGGCATTTTGATAAAAGAAATCGCCGGGGCGGCGCATGTTGGCGCCGATGCCGCCGGCCAGCGCGGCCAGGTGAATCACCGCCTCCGGCTTGGCGTCAGCGTAGAACCGCTCCACCTGCGCCGTCTGCGTGAGGTCATAGTCGCGCCGGCGCGGAATGAACAGGTGACGGTAGCCAGCCGCCTCAAGCCTCTCCGTCAGCGCCGAGCCGAGAAACCCGCCCCCGCCCGTCACCGCGATCCGCCGATCTTTCCACTCCGTTACCATCTTGCCTCTACCCTTTAATCCGCTGTGCACTGCGCTCGCTCAACTCAAGGGGAGATGCGCTTCGACTCGGCCATGGCAGTGGGCCATGTCTCCGGCTCAGGTTCCGCCTTCGCAGGCAGAGCCCGCGAAGCTTCATTCAGCTCCCCTTGAGAATCCCCATCGCCGTACGCTCTACCCCATAATCCGCATTTTCTTCACTAATCCTTAATCCGCTTTCTCCACATTGCCGCCGCGTCAACGTGGCAGGCGTTGAATCCCGAAATAATCAATATCAGAAACCAGCCTTTGATAAGAAAGACTTCACGGTTGCAACAAACTGCTGTGCCTGGTGGATTCTCTGTGCCGAGCGCTCCCGGTCAATGTCTATCATGACATCATAATCGCCCACTTCTCTCTCTTCCTTTTCTTTTGCGAGAATCCTTGCAAGATCAACAGACAGGAGTTTTTTCTCGACCAGATGAAGACCAAACATGGAGAGTACACCTTTATGGCTGGTTGTCCGAACACCCCGGGAAAGGAGCGCCGCCTTGGCAAGATGAAGGGTCGCGTAATAGGCTCTTGAAATGGCATCCTCATAGAGTTCATTGTCGAGAAGTAGTTGAGCCGCCCTCAGGGCTTTTTCCCCGCGTTCAATTTCTTTTCTGATGGCATTCGTCTTTTGAGGCGTCACAAAAGAATCCCTTCTTTTTTCACGTGATACAGGAAGTCGGAGTCCATTGCTTCCAGTTGGTCAAAATGGCGCCGGCTCATGACCTTCGGAGAGATGTAGACATGGTGCTTCAGCAAAAGATCACAGGCCAGGTCAATAATCCGGTCGGACATATGATAATCCTCGTGCTGAGTCACAACCAGGACGTCCAAATCGGATTCTGCAGTGGCCTGGCCACGCGCCCGCGACCCGAACACGCGAATCTCTTGGATCTCACCAGGGAAAAACTTGAACAGAAGACCCTGAAATTCCTTCAACAGCAGTTGTTCCTTTTCCGACAATGTTGATTTTGAGCCCTTCATGAATGTCTCCTTTCAGCTTTCATCCGCGTTAGCAATCCGCTCGTGTACTACACTCGCTCACGTTAAGGGGAGATGCTCCTAACAACCCCCATCGCCATACGCTTGTGATCCCTTAATCCGCCTTTACCCTTCACCCCTTACCCTTTCCCCATTTCGCTTTCTCTTCCATTAACGGCCGGATCGCAGGCTTTTTACCCGCCAGAATCGTTTTCTCCCGTTCGAGATCCGATTCAACCATCATCCGGACCAGCGTGGAAAAATCCACACGGGCCTTCCAGCCAAACCGCCTCTGCGCTTTTGACGGGTCGCTCAGCAACGACTCGACCTCGGTGGGGCGAAAATACCGCGGATCGATCTCGACATGCTTGGCGTAGTCCAGACCGACCAGACCGAACGCCACGTCCAAAAACTCCCGGACCGAGTGGGTGGTGCCGGCCCCAATCACATAATCGTCGGGCATGGCCTGTTGCAGCATCATCCACATCGCCTCGACATATTCACCCGCGTAGCCCCAATCCCGTTTGGCATCCAGATTCCCCAGATAGAGCTTGTCCTGGAGTTTGAGTGAAATACGGGCCACCGCCTGGGAGATTTTCCTCGAGACAAACGTCTCGCCGCGGCGGGGCGACTCATGGTTGAACAAAATACCATTGCAGGCGAACAGTCCGTAAGCCTCCCGGTAGTTGGCCGTCATCCAATAGGCATAAAGCTTCGCCGCCGCGTAGGGACTGCGCGGCTGAAACCGCGTCGTCTCCCGCTGCGGGGTTTCCTCCGCTTTGCCGTAAATCTCGCTCGATGACGCCTGGTAAAATTTCGGCCGGATGCCCAGCTCGCGGATCGCTTCCAGCAGCCGGACCGTCCCCAGGGCATCGACGTCGCCGGTGTATTCGGGAATGTCGAAGCTCACCCGGACATGGCTTTGCGCGCCGAGGTTGTAAATCTCGTCAGGCTGGACCATCCGCAAGATGCGGTTCAACGAGCTGGCATCGGTCAAGTCGCCGTAGACCAGCCGCAGCCTGGCATCCGGCTGGTGCGGGTCCTGGTAGATATGGTCGATCCGGTCGGTGTTGAACGAGCTCGACCGGCGGATGATGCCGTAGACTTCGTAGCCTTTGGCCAGCAGAAACTCCGCCAGATAGGATCCGTCCTGCCCCGTAATGCCGGTGATCAGCGCTTTCATAACCCGGTCCCTTTCCGCTCAGGTTGAGCGTGAGCCATCAGCACGTCCACCAGCGCCGTTTCGATCTCGGCGCACTGACGTGTTGCGGAAAACTCCCGTTCCGCCCTGGCGCGGCCGGCGGCGCCCATTCGGGCGGCCGTTTCAGGCTGCTCCAGGAGCGAACAGACCGCCTCGGCCATGGCACGGCACTGTCCGAAGGGAACCAGAGAGCCGGTCACCCCATCCTCCACCACCTCAGACACACCGCCGACATCGAACGCCACGACCGGCTTTCCCATTGCCATCGCTTCCATGCTGACCATGGACAGACTCTCGGTGACCGAGGAAACAACCAAGACCGTCAATTGTCTGAGGATGGAATCGACCGGATCGATAAAACCTGTGAACACGACGCGATGGTCGAGACCGAGCTGCGTGCACAGCCGCCGCAGGCGCAGATAATAACGCGATCGGGGTTGATAGGCTCCGACAATGACAAACACCGCCGACGGAACCCGCCGGGCGACTTCCGCCGCCATGAGAAGAAAATAGTGCTGGCCCTTAATGGGATGCACGCCCCCCACCACCCCGACCACCGGCGCGCCGGCAGCAAAAAACGGAGAGACCTGCGGTCCCGCATTCACGGACGCATCGGCCTGGCCATCGAGGCGGATCCCGGCCGGAACCTTGACCATTTGATGCGCGGCTCGCGGCGCACCGAGCGTCGCCCTGACCGCCTCTGACATGACCAGGATCCGTTGATTCAAGGAGCGCAACAGACGAGTGAGCCCCCGGCGCAGAATGGCCGGCGAAATGATTTCGTGGATCATGACGACGCTCGGAATCCGGCACATCCTTGCGGCCAGGGCGCCATGAATGACGACGCCCGTATTGGTAAACACCAGATCAAGCGGCTGCCGCCGCATGAATCGAGACAACCGGATGGTGTTCATGAATGTGGCGAACAGGGCCCTCAGATAGGCCGCGGGATTGAAGAGCAACGGCACATAACCCTTGCTCAGCATGACCGTCGACCGGCAGAGCGGACGGAACGATGCCAGCATCGGGCCATTAGGTGAAGCCAAGTAAAGGTCATAGGACCCGACGAGATGCCGCATGATCTGCAACAGCGTGCGCTCGGCGCCGCCGACCTCCATGCTGTGTGCCACAAAAAGAATCCGCCCCCTCCGTTCAAACGGTGCGTTCATGACTCTCAGCCTGTCACTGGAAACGCGCCTACCGTCCGAGTACGATATTGATCACCGTCCCGGACACATCCTTCTTCATGTATTCACCCGGTGGAACCCAGCGCCCCCTCTGCTGCAAGGCGATCCGGACACAGGCGTGAATCCGATCCGGCTCCGTGCCGCTCAAGATGTTGCTGCCGGCCTCGACGGTTTCCGGACGCTCCGTCGTATCCCGAAGCGTGACATTGGGGACCCCAAGAATACAGCACTCTTCCTGGACGGTCCCGCTGTCGCTGAGCACACAGGAGGCCTGTGTCTCCAGCGCGAGAAAATCAAAAAAGCCGAACGGGGGCAATAAATGAACCTGCGGGTTGTCCACACCAATGCCGAATTGCTTGAGCCGGGCCTGCGCCCTGGGATGGGTGCTGATGATCACGGGCATCTTGTGGTCTCGCTGGAGTTGATCCAGGCCGCAGATCACATTCTTAAACCGGGACTCGACATCGACATTCTCGGCCCGGTGCAGGGTGGCAAGAAAATAGCGCTGCGGGGTCAGTCCCAGACAGTCCAGCACGGCGGACTTCTGGATCTGCGGCCCGTAATACTGCATGACTTCAAAAATAGGATTGCCCGTCACATAGATGCGGTGTCCAGGAATCCCCTCGCGCAAGAGATTCTCCCGGCTCCGCTCCGTGTAGGGCATCAAAATGTCGCTGGCATGATCGATCATGCGCCGATTGAGTTCTTCGGGCACCCGGTCGTCATAGCAGCGATTGCCGGCCTCCATGTGATAGACCGGGATGCCTAAACGTTTTGCCGGAATGGCCGACAGGCCGCTGTTGGTGTCGCCCAGAATGAGCACGCGATCGGGCCGTGTGGCCAGCATGACCCGTTCGCTTTCCTGGAGAATCTGGCCGGCCTGCTCGCCGAAGGTCTCGCCACGCACGCCAAGCAGATGGTCCGCCGGCCTGACGCCCAGCTCCCGGAAAAACAGATCGCTCAGACTCGAGTCGAAATTCTGGCCGGTGTGGACCAGGACGTGCTCGCACAATTGATCCAATTGCGCGACAATACGGCTGAGACGAATAATCTCGGGGCGCGTGCCCAAAATCGTCAGAACTTTCATGCCAGCAAGTCCCCTTCACGTTTGCCCGCTTGCTCAACCATCAGTTCATGTTTTCTCAGCAATGTCGCCAGTTGTGCCTGTGACATCACATTGTCCGCCGAGCTGAATTCCCTGCCGAGCGGCTGCCCGCCTTCCTGTGCCGATCGAAGCTCCGGCAGGACGGGCAAGATGACATAATAGTGCTCCCGCTCGATGGTGCGATGGGCCTCTTCTTCCGACACCAGAATTTCATGGATCTTCTCGCCCGGCCGTATCCCTGCCACGGTGGTCTGAATGGGCCGTTTCCCGATCATCACCGACGCAATGTCGATCACGCGGGCGGAAGGCACCCGTGGAATATAGGT
>JBGPIL010000056.1:0-12250 GCA_041484905.1 Nitrospiria bacterium | reverse complement strand
CGGTGTGCATGCCGTGCGCTTCGGTGAAGGCTTCGCTGACGACCACTTCATCATCGTGCCCCGGCGTGATCATCCGGCCCGCCCGGAGGTAAAGACCGTTCAAGCGGGGCTCGCCCTGATCGGGGATTGAGACGAGCCGGCCCGTGACGGGATCGGAAAAGCCGGCCAGGTCGATCTTCACATCGGCGACCACGCGGGTTTCGACCTGATCGACGCCGGGAATCTCGCCGATCCGCTCGGCGAGCGAGTTGGGCGCCCGCTTGAGTGAGGCGAAGACCTCCGCAAAGCGGTAGTCCCGGTAAAAGGCGGCCCGCGTCTCTTGCAGCGAGTCGAGCGTGCTGAGCGACATGATGAAGGTGGCAACGCCGCTGGCAATGACGAAGGCGATCGCCAGCGCCTGGCTCTTCATCTCCCACAGGTCGCGCCACAGCTTGTGATCGAGCGCGGTCATGATCCTACCAACGGATCTCGCTCGGCGCTTTTTTGCGCGCGGGACGGGTTGTCTCGACGATCAGGCCGTCGCTCAGCCGGATCACGCGATCCGCCATATCGGCGATGACCTCGTTGTGGGTGATCAGCGCCGTGGTCGTGCCCAACTCCCGGTTGACCCGCTCCAGCGCCTCCAGCACCATCACGCCGGTCGCCGAATCAAGCGCGCCGGTCGGCTCATCGCAGAGCAGCACGGCGGGGTTCTTGGCGATGGCGCGGGCAATTGCCACCCGCTGCTGCTCGCCGCCGGAGAGCTGCGCCGGAAAATGATCGAGCCGGTCGCTCAGCCCCACCAGTGCCAGCGCCGCCTCTGGCTGCATCGGATGATCGGCGATCTCCGTGACGATTGCCACGTTCTCCCGGGCGGTCAGGCTGGGGATCAGATTGTAGAACTGAAAGACGAAACCGACATGATGGCGGCGGTAGTCGGTCAATTCCCGTTCGGTGGCCCTGGTAAGTTCCTTCTCGTGGTAACTGACGCGGCCGGAGGTGGCCGTGTCGAGCCCGCCGAGAATATTGAGCAGTGTCGATTTGCCGCTGCCCGACGGCCCCAGCAGGACAACCAGCTCGCCGGCATACAGTTCCAGATCAATCCCGCGCA
Source organism: Nitrospiria bacterium (assembly GCA_041484905.1). Classification (GTDB taxonomy): domain Bacteria; phylum Nitrospirota; class Nitrospiria; order JACQCE01; family JACQCE01; genus JACQCE01. Next base: position 11,160 of record JBGPIL010000056.1, on the reverse strand, counting down.
AGGCATGGACTTTTACCTCGCCCATCGCATAAATTTTTGTCAGCCCGAGGGCTTGGAAGACGATCGTTGAAGAAGCGGTCGCTGTGGCGTCCGGCGTCGACATTGTTGATGCATTCTATTGCCTGATGATGGCAATAGCAATGGTCGGTATGTTTTTCCAGGGTTCGTTGATCTGTTGTGCGGTGCGTGTTAGAGTGAGTTGAGAGTGATTTAGAAAACCACGCTTGCGGACTGCTCAAAAAGCTTAAGGCGCAAGGCCGCAGGGAGCGAGGTGACTGCAGTCCGACCATCTCGCAGAGCGGTGGTCGGATGAGAATTTCCGAGTGACGGAGCTTGTACCGAGAATCGAATAATTTTTCTCTCCGCCGAAGGCGGATTCGATTCGAGGTAAACGACGCAGGTGGACTTTTACAGCAGTCCGCCAAACCAGGAGGTGCCCCATGGTGACCTACATCACGCTCCTCAGTTTCACCGAGCAAGGGATCAAAAACGTCAAGCAGACCGTGCAACGGGCGAAGGCGTTTGAAGAGTTGGTAAAAAAGCATGGCGGGACGACGAAGAGCCTCTACTGGACGCAGGGGTCATATGACGTCGTTGCCACGATCGAAGCACCGGATGAGGAACGGGGGTTGGCGATTCTTTTCACCCTCGGCTCGCTGGGCAATATGCGTTCACAGACACTGCGCGCCTATACGGCGGAGGAGATGGGGAGAGTGTTGGGGAAAATGGGGTAAGGGCAAATAAGAGAATTTTCGATTTTCGAATTTCGATTTTCGAATGAAAGATAAAGCGAACAAAGAAATAAGGGGATAAGCATGAGGTGGAGCAAAGGAATTGTACTTGTGATTGTGATAGTGATGGCGGGGTGTCAGAAAGAGCCGTCGTATAGCTCGTCGCCGCCGGCTGCGTCGACATCGCCCCCGTCATTATCGGCCGCCCCGGCGGCCGGGACGCCGGCGGAGCTTGCGAAGGGCGAGGCGCTATTTAACAGCCATTGCGCCGCGTGCCATGGTCAGAAGGCGATGGGGACCAAGCACGGCCCGCCATTTATTGACCGAATTTACGAGCCCAATCATCACGCCGACGCCACGTTTCAACTGGCCGCGCGCAACGGCGTGCGGGCCCATCATTGGTTGTACGGCAACATGCCGCCGGTGGAAGGCGTGACCGAGTCGGACGTGAACGAGATCATCGGTTATATTCGCTGGCTCCAGCGGCAGGCGGGCATCTCGTAGGCTGCAGAGTGTTCTATGCGTACGGCGATGGGGCCGGGTGTGGGGCATCGGAGGGCGCACGCTGCGACGAATAAGGAGCAGTAAGTTTGTGCGCGCCGCTGAGTCGGTGAGGCGGCCGGATTCCTCAGTGTCTCGCACGGGCCCCACGGATGAATGATCAGGGGGAGCTGAGTGGAGCTTCACAGGCTCCGCCTGTGAAGGCGGAACCTGAGCCGGCGACATGGCTACAAGTCATGGCCGAGTCGCAGCGCATCTCCCCATGACTGATATGCCCGCTCCAGACCTGAAGGCCTTGTTGCCCCATGTAGTCGAGTTGTCCGTCCGGGCCGGCCGGGCGATTTTGGAAGTTTATGAGCAGACCGATCCCGGCACGACCTACAAGGCCGACGATTCGCCGCTGACGAAGGCCGATCTCGCTTCTCATCATCTACTACTCAAAGGGTTGCGTGAGTTGACGCCAGATCTGCCAATGCTCTCCGAGGAGTCAGCGGTGACGTCCTATGAGAACCGCCTCAACTGGGAGCGCTACTGGCTAATCGATCCGTTGGACGGCACGAAGGAATTTCTGAAACACCGGGACGAATTCACGGTCAACGTGGCGTTGATTGAGAGCGGGAAGCCAATCCTTGGTGTGGTGCACGCGCCGGCGCTGGATGTGACCTATGCGGCGGCGCGGGGATTGGGCGCCACGAAGCAGCGGGGGCAGCGGCCCGCCGAGTCGATTCATGCGGCCGATTACCGGACGGGCGGTCTGAAGGCGGTTGTGAGTCGATCTCACGCGGGGTCGGAAACCGAGGCGATACTACGTACACTTGGCCCGGTGGAATCAATCAGCGTCGGCAGCTCGCTCAAGCTCTGTCTGGTGGCCGATGGGACGGCCCATCTCTATCCGCGTCTCGGTCCAACGATGGAGTGGGATATTGCCGCGGCGCAGTGCGTGGTTGAAGAGGCCGGCGGATCGGTGACCGATCTGGAGGGGCGGCCGCTCCGTTATAACAAGCCGGCGTTGGAGAACCCCCATTTTCTCGTCCGCGGCGCCCCGCCCGTGCCCTGGCCGGGTTATTTATCTTAGGGGGAGCTGCGCTTCGACTCGGCCATGGCTTGTAGCCATGTCGCCGGCTCAGGTTCCGCCTTCACAGGCGGAGCCTGTGAAGCTCCACTCAACTCCCCCTAGACCCCCATCGCCATACGCAGTGTAATTTATATCAGGCGCTCGGGATTGATTTTGCCGACGGTTTTCCCTATCATGGAGGCAGTCCCCCCGTATGGCCGTGACGCGAAAAACCTCAACCATTTTTGCCTGTCAGGCCTGCGGCCATCAATCGGCCAAATGGCTGGGGCGCTGCCCCGGCTGCGCGGCCTGGAACACGATGGCCGAGGAGCGGCTGGCCCGCGAGACGCCGGCGCCCGGCGGCCGGGCGGCTTGGTTGACCTCCAAACCCAGGCGAATTTCCGAGATTGAAGACACACCCACCGAAGCCCGCCAACTGACCCATATCGGTGAATTCGATCGGGTGATGGGAGGCGGCGTGGTCGCCGGCTCGGTGACGCTCATCGGCGGCGATCCCGGCATCGGCAAATCGACATTATTGCTGGCCGTCCTGCAACGGATCGCTGAGACAGCAGGAACGGTGTTGTATGTGTCCGGGGAGGAATCGCAGGCGCAGATCCGGATGCGGGCCGAGCGGATGGGGGTCGGAGCGAAGGAACTCTACGTGCAGTCGGAGACGTCGTTCGAAGAGATTGTCGACGCGGCTAAGCAGCTGAAACCGCGGGCGATTGTGATCGACTCGATCCAGACGATGTACACGGCGCAGCTTACCTCCGCGCCGGGCAGCGTGGGGCAGATTCGGGAAACGGCGGCTTCGCTGATGGGCTTCGCCAAGCAGACGGCCACGCCGGTGCTGCTGGTCGGCCACGTGACGAAGGACGGCGCGATCGCCGGGCCTCGCGTGCTGGAACATATCGTTGACACGGTGCTCTATTTTGAAGGGGACAAGGGCCATCCCTATCGGATTCTGCGCGCAGTGAAAAACCGCTTCGGCTCGACCAATGAAATCGGCGTCTTTGAAATGCGAGATGACGGTTTGGCTGAGGTGACCAATCCTTCGGCGTTCTTCCTGGCGGAGCGGCCGGTGGAAGCGTCCGGCTCGGTGGTGGTGGCGAGTCTTGAAGGGAGCCGGCCGATTCTCGTCGAGTTGCAGGCGCTGGTCACACCGTCGCACGTCGGGATGGCCCGCCGGATGGTCGTCGGTGTCGATGCCAATCGTGTCTCGCTCCTGCTGGCCGTGCTGGAAAAACGGGCGGGGCTCTTTGTCAGCGGCCACGACATTTTTGTGAACGTCGTCGGCGGGATCGAGCTGGAGGAGCCGGCGATTGACCTGGGTATCGCGGCCGCGATCGCCTCGAGTTTTCGGGAGCGGCCGGTCGATCCCGGCACCGTGCTCTTCGGCGAGGTGGGATTAGCCGGTGAGATTCGGGCGATTCAGCGGCCGGAGGTGCGGGTGGCCGAGGCGGCCAAGATGGGGTTCAAGCGGTGCCTGCTGCCCGAATCGAACGCGAAGCGGATGGCCGCTTCCGGCGGGGCACCGATTGAACTGATCCCCGTCCGCCACCTGCGCGAGGTGATCGAGCGGCTGGCGTGATGGCCGTGTTGGTTCGTGTTGGCGCCGGCTGCCGTGCTGTGGTGGTGCTGGCGACGGTGCTGACGGCAACGGGGTGCGGTCTGTTCCCCGTGCGGGGCCCTGAGCCGCCGGCGCTGTCCGCCGGGCCGGAGGTGCTGGTGCCGTGGCTGCGTGAGCACGTCGGCGCGGGGCCGTCGATCAAAGCGGTGGTGCGCATTGCGCTCCGCTCGCCGAAGGGCAGCCTCAGTTTTGATGGATTGCTCTTCAGCGAACGGCCCAGCGCGTTGCGGTTACAGGGGATGAGTCCCTTGGGATCGCGGCTGTTCGACCTGGTCGCGCGGGGCGAGGTGGTTACGCTCTATATCGATTCGGAGCAGCGCGCGGTGCAGGGGACGATCAACGACTTGGGCGATGAGCTGAAACTGCCGGCCCTGCCGCAACTGTTGGAGCTGATGGCGACGATGACAATCGTTCCGCCCGATCCGTCGCAACAGGTCGAGATGGAAGAGCCCGGTCTGCTCGCCTTCTCCATTGGGGAGGGCGAAGCGCGCCAGATAACGCGCCGGATCTGGCTCGACCGGCGGGGATTGCCGAGCCGGGAAATCTGGTATGGCGTGGATGGACGGCAAAGCGCGCTCGTGCAGTATGAGCAGTATGCCGTGATGGCCGAACGCTGGCAGCCCATGTTGATCAAGGCCGAACTGACCGGCGACGTGCGGGTGACCGTCGTGGTGAAGGAGTTGCACGCCAATCCGGTCTGGCGGCCGGATGATTTTCACATTCATGGGATATCGCATGCGATTGCTCGCGGTTGAAACTTCGACGCCAGCCGGGAGCGTGGCGCTGATTCAGGATGATGCCGAGCCTCGCGTGCGCCGCCTGGAGCCGGGCCGGCCGCAGACGGAAACGCTGTTGGTCGCGATCGACCGGTTGCTGACCGATTGTGGCTGCACGGTTCGGGCGCTGGACGGGTTTGCGGTGGCCGTCGGCCCCGGCGCATTTATCGGCGTGCGCGTCGGGATTGCCACGGTAAAAGGACTGGCGATGGGGACGGACAAGCCGGTCGTGCCGGTCTCGACGCTTGAAGCGCTGGCGATCCGCGCGCTGGAGCCCGATGCGCTGGGTGACGTGCCGGCCCATCTGATTCCGCAACTGACGATCTGTCCGCTGATCGATGCCCGGCGGGGCGAGGTCTACGCCGCCTGTTACCGGCCGGATCGCGAGCGGGGCGTGGTCATCCGGGAAGGGGAGGAAATGCTCACCTCACCGACAGTGTTCGTGGAGCGATTGACCGGCCCGGTGTTCTTTCTCGGCGATGGAGTCAGTCTGCATCGACCGGCCATCGTCAAACAACTGGGTTCGCAGGCCTTCTTTCCACCATCCGACCGGCCCGAGTTGATGGTGCCCAGCGCGGCGGCTGTCGGCCGGCTGGCCAGGCGGCGCTGGACAGAGGGCGGCGCGGTCGATCCCGGCGAGTTGACGGCGGTCTATTTCAGGCCGGCGGTGGAACAGGCAGCGGGCCCCCGGTCAGGGTAAAGGCGGATTAAGGATGAGAAAGGCAAAGCGGATTATGGGATCAAGCGTATCCATCAGATGTGCACCACGTATGGACGATGGGGGTTGTCAGGGGGAGAGGAGTACCTCCCCCTGACTTAAATGAAGGCGGATTAGTGAAGCAAGAGCGGATCAAGGATTAGAGAAGCAAGGCGGGTTAAGGATTAAAAAGCAGGGTGGATGAACTTATGTCACAGGATCAGCCACAGCACGCCGCGCTGTCGCCCGCGAAGGAGGGAGAAGCCATCCGGATTGAACCGATGCGGGTGGAGGATCTCGACGCGGTGGCCGCGCTCGAGGCAGCGGTTTCGAACCCCGCCTGGAGCCGGGCGATGTTCGAATCAGAATTGACCACCAATCAGTTTGCCGGTTTTTTGGTCGCCCGGGCATTAAATGTGGGGGCCCGTGCGGCAAAGGGCGAAGAAGGGTCATCAGAACGAATTCCCCAACAGCGTGGCTGTTGGGTTGGCGATACCCCCACGCCCCCAGCCACCTTGGCAGCACCATCGGCCGCAGGCGGCACGGTCTGCGGCTATATCGGTTTTTGGATCGTCTTTGAGGAGCTGCATCTGCTGAACGTCGCGGTCCAACCGGAGTGGCAACGGCGGGGTATTGCCACCCGGCTGGTGAAGGCGGTGTTCGACAGGGCAATCGCGAAGGGCGTGACACGCGCGCTGCTCGAAGTGCGGGCGTCGAATCTGCCCGCGCAACAGCTCTATTTCCGATTTGGGTTTTACGTGATTGCTCGCCGCGACGGCTATTACACCCAGCCGTCTGAAGAGGCCATGATCATGGCGTGCGACGGACTTGGAGGAGGCAACGATCATCATTGAGTCAGGGAATCAGGAAGTCAGGGCTCATCAATGAGAGGAGGCTGGTCCCATGGCAGCAACGGACGGTCAGTTCATTGAGCAGTTGCGGCGGGAGAACAGGGATTTTCGATTGCTCGAATCCCGCCATCGGCAGTTGGACGAGGAATTGAACCAGTTGGTCCGCCACCACGTGTTGACGCCGGACGAGGAGTTGAAAAAGAAAACGTTACAGAAGGAAAAGCTGGTGACTAAAGACCGCATGGCCCGGCTGATTCATGACTCGCAACACGCGAGTCCCTAGAAGAACGGAGAGCGGATCGTGCTGGGCATTGGATTTCCGGAACTGGTGGTCATTCTCATCCTGTTGCTTGTGGTGTTTCGGCCTGAGCAGTTGGTCGAGCTGGTGCGCACCGCGGGCGGTCTGGCCGAACGGCTCCGGCGCACCGGGCGGGAGATTCGCGATCAGGTGGAAGGGGAGCTGCATGCGACTGTGTGGGAGCGGCCCAGAGATGAGGGCGCCGAACGCGCCCCGGTGAAACCGTCGCCGCTTGCCCTGGCCCCGCCGCCATCGGACAAGGATGCGCAACCGGCCCCGCATCGGGAGACAGACGGTGGATGACAGAAATATGCCGCTCATCGCGCATTTAAGGGAATTGCGCTGCCGCCTCATCGTGTCGGTGATCGCCGTCGGTGTGGGGATGATGGGGGTGTTCCCGTTTGCGCCGGTTGTCATCGGCTGGTTGCAACGGCCTCTGGGCCAGCAGAAACTCTATTTTTTCGCCCCCACCGAAGCGTTCTGGGCAAACATGCAGGTGGCGATCCTCGGAGGCGTGCTGCTCGCCCTGCCGGTGCTCTGTTACCAGTTGTGGCGTTTTATCGCGCCGGCGCTCTATCGGACGGAACGGCGCTACACGCTGCTGTTTCTGGGGGTGTCCACCGGATCATTTCTGGCCGGTGTGGCTTTTTGTCATTTCGTTGCGTTTCCGTTTGCCCTGCGTTTTTTGATCGATTTCGGACTGTCGGGTGGATTGACGCCGCTCTTGTCAGTTGGCGTCTATTTGGGGTTTGCCGTGAAGTTTTACCTGGCGTTCGGTCTGATCTTTGAATTGCCGCTCCTCTTGACGCTCCTGGCCCGGATCGGGATCATCACCGCCGCACTGCTGGCGCGCCATCGCCGTCACGCCCTGCTGATCAATGCGATCGCGGCGGCCGTGCTGACGCCGACGAGCGATGTGTTTAACATGATGGTCATGCTGGTGCCGCTGACGTTATTGTATGAGCTGGGCATCTGGGGCGCGCGGCTGTTCGGCCGCCGGGCGCCGGCGACGAAGGAAATTCACGCGGCAGGTTAGAACTTTCCCACTGGAGGTGTACGATGACACACGGACATGGGCACGGACACGGCGGACACGCACAAGAGCAGGGCCATCCCCCGATTACGGGATCAGGCGCGAAATGTCCCGCCATGCAGGCGGCGGCAGTGACCGCCACGGACCAGCCGGAGGCACGGGCGTTGTTGCAGGGCGCGTTTGAAAAAACCTATCGCTGGCCCAAGGGCTTCGGCGGGTTTCGGGCTGATTTTACTTGCGCGCAGGCGGGCCTCACGGTACAAGGTCGGGTAGAGGTTAAATCGCCCCGTGAGGTGAGTCTCGATTGCGAGGATGAGGCAATACGGGAATGGGCACAGGGGCAGATCAGCATGATGGCCGTGCACCGCGGCCCGCGGTCATTTGAAGAATCCGACGGCAAATATGTCCTGACACTGGAGCCGGAGGACGGTCATCCGATGGGCCGGCTGCTGCGGATTCACGGTGACGGGATGAATTCGCGGTATCGCGTGCAGGACCAGCGCATCACCCAGATCAACCGCGGGATGGAGCGGATGAAGTTTACGATCAACGTGGAGGACAGCCTGACGACCCAGGACGGCCGGTTTCTCACGACGCGCTACGTGGTCTACTACTTCAGCCCGGCCGACGGCAAGCTGATTAACGCCGAGTCATTCGCCGACCGTCATGCGGTGGTGAATGGGATTTATCTCCCCGGCATCCGGAGGATTACGACCGTAGAAGAAAGCGAATTGATCACGCGCGAGTTGCGCTTTGAGCACCACACGCTGTTGTAACGTTGGTGGGGAAGGTTTGGATTACGTTGTTCGTGTATTCTGAAAGCCCGATATAGCGCGAGTAAATGTCGAGCGATTACTGTTATGAATTTATGTGTTTTGTTCCGCTTGACGCGAATACTCCGAAGTTTTTTGGTTTCTCCGAATTTCTTGCGGGATTAGCACTCATGGTGCTGGCATGGACGATAGCAGATGTGCGCTATCGTTTTCGGGTTAAGACTACACCGCTACCGCTCCAGGGGATCACCTTCACTGTGGTAGGAGCGGTGGGTGTTTTGACCCTCCTGACCGACCTGTGGCGTGCAGAGCAATGGTTGGTTCCGCAAGGAAATTTGACGCCATCAGGATGGCAGGCCCTCCTCGGAGGGCTGTTCCTCCTGACGTTTCTAACTTGGGCATGGTTTGCTTTCATCCATCCTCCTGTCTACGGCAAGTGGAATCCCCGACGCTACGCGCGCGCACTTTATCGGGTCATCCTCAGAGGATCTCCTTCTGAGCTATCCGTCATTGCAGATGAATTCACATGCTCGGCGAAGTCATTAGTTCGCTATGCCACGGATAGGGACAAGCTGAAAAACTACCCTAGTCACAGAGAGGAAGGCGAGACACCGCAAAGACTGCCGAAGGTAACGGTGTACGCTAACGATATATTGCTCCTGATCGCCGATAAAAGGTTCTGCCGCGCAATTGTAGAATCGTCTCCTGGTACTGCACTGGCTGTGTTCCATGAAATTGGAGAGACGAAAAAGTACGGCATCCAAGTAGGGATCTTTGCCAAGAATATCGTGAACGAAGCTCTAGCGAACAAGGACTCTTTCCTATTTCATGAAGCCGAAGGGTACGAATCCGGTTTGATTGGTTATCACAAGCCACTGAGCCACGCCATGTTCTCGAACCATGAGATGGTTGAGGTCATCGGAACGCTTTTAGATCCAAACATATGGGACAAGGGGAAGTGGGATGCGGCTCAGTGGAAAGCCTACTGCCGCGTGGTGTTAATGACCTTCCGTGACTATGTGGAGAAGGAGTTTTGGAACCACTCTTTTGTGTTGTACCGTGCGAAAGGTTACATAGAGCGCGCTGCGTCTGACCTATACAAGATCGATGGAATCGCGAACAGCGCTTGGGATGACGATGTGCAGGCTAGGCTTCAGGTCGTGGTCGAGTTCATTAAGGACGCCATCGAGATTTTGGAAAAGAAGGGGGTGCCTGAGAACCTCCAACTTCGAGTTCGTGAGAAACATCGTGTGGAGACCTTCTACGATCACCTTGCCAGTATGATCTTCGAGGTCATATTCTCAGCTTCCCATGTGTGTTCGCCTGCCAGTCAATGTTGGTGGGTTCAGCACAATTCCGTCTGGAGTGAGCTGTTCAACTTCAACAAACTAGATGGGGCTGCAGCCAAGGTAGTGAAGTTCAAGGTGCGTCGACTTATCTACAACGAGGTGGCCGATATGAAACGCTTCCCAAATTTTAAGGGTGCCAAAATTCTGGGTTTTTGCTTGAACGTGATGGGCCTTACAGTCAGCCAGCAGGATTATTTTCACGACAGCAAGATGTTACAAAAGGCGATATTGTCATGGACGAAGAAAAATTACGCGTGGCTGCATTCTTACAACCCTCACGTCGCCGGGGCGTGCTTGGTTGACGGCATCACCTATGACGCGGAACACTGGAGATTGATCAAGACTTACCAGGCTGACGGTTTGAGGCGTGAACCCAAATACATTTACTTTGACATAAACCCGCTATCACCCGACGTGGGGAATTCCTAGCGAGTGCATGCACTCGCGGGCAGGAAAAAAGTAGCGGTCCCTTTTTGTTCAGATCAGTGTATAGACGACTTCGCGCACGGCGCCGTTGGTGATCCGGAAGGCGCGGGCGACGGGGCGGGCGGGATCGGCCAGCGAGACGAGCAGGTAGGCCGCGTCCGGGTAGAAGGCCAGTTTGATGTCGGTGGCCGACGGGTAGGCTTCCGATTTTGGATGGGAGTGGTAGATCACCTCCAGCTCCAGTCCGTTGTGGCGCATATTCTTCTGCACCCAGAGCTGTTCCCGATTGTCCATCAGATACCGAATCTCCGGGTTGGGGTCGCCGTTTTTCACCCGGTAAATATGCGACACGCTGCCGTTGCGCCCCGCAAGGATGCCGCAGGCCTCGTTCGGTGCCTCGTCGCGGGCGTGGGCGAGGAGCTCCTCGAAAATCGGCTTGGGAATGTTGACCGAGTCAGACAACGGATGGGGCCTTGGGGCCGTCTGCCGACGGCAACGTGCAGGAGACGGTGTAATCGTCCAGCAGTTTCGTGATCCGGGGCTGCGATCCGCACAGCGCGCAGCCGGGATCGGGCCGGAGTTTCAACGTCCGGAATGTCATGGCCAGCGCGTCATACGTCATCAGTTTGCCGGTCAGCGGCTGGCCGATGCCGAGCACGAGCTTGAGCGCTTCGACGGCCTGGAGCACGCCGATTGTCCCAGCCAGCACACCCAGTACGCCCGCTTCCTGGCAGCTCGGGATCACGCCCGGCGGGGGCGGCTCGGGGTAGAGACAGCGATAGCAGGGGCCGGTGATCTTCCCCGTCGGATCTAAGCGGTCCGCGGTGAAAAAGGTCGTCAGTTGTCCTTCGAACCGGAAGATGCTGCCGGTGACCAGCGGCTTGCGCAGGAAAAAGGCGGCGTCATTGACCAGGTAGCGCGTCGAAAAATTGTCGGTGCCATCAATGATCAGGTCGTAGTCGCGGAAGAGCGACTCGACGTTGTGAGTGGTCAACGGTTCCTCATAGGTGCGGACAGCGCAGTCGGCGTTGAGCGCGG
>JBGPIL010000055.1:0-12264 GCA_041484905.1 Nitrospiria bacterium | reverse complement strand
CGGATTGCGGCCGGATTGGCCCATGATCTGAGACACCCGATTCTGAATATCGAAAATAACAGCCGGCTGTTGCTGCGGCGGTTCGATGAGGAGGCGCGAAATCGGTTTGCCAAGATTGTGGAGCGAGAATTGGCGGAGGTAAAGCGCTTTCTCGACGATCTTCGCGACTTGAGCCAGCCGACGCCGCTGACCATGATCGCGCTGGACCTTCGGCGTGAACTGGCGGAATTGGTGGACACATTCGAGGAAGAGGCCAGGCGGCAAGGGGTGAAGATCCTCTGCCATGTGGAAGGCGACGGCGAGGCTCCCATCCTCATCCTGGCGGATAAATTCGCCATCAGCCGGGTCCTGAAGAACTTGATCCGCAATGCCCTGGACGCCATGGCCTCGGGTGGCACGCTTGAGATTCGGGTCACGCCGGCGGGACAGGGTGTGACCGAAGGACAAGATCTTGTCCTTCTTGTGGTCACCGATACCGGTCATGGAATCCCTCCGGAACGGCTGGCTTCGCTTTTTACGGATTATGCCACCACCAAACGAAAGGGGTTGGGGCTCGGTTTGGCGGTGACGAAAAAAATCCTTGAAGAACTAGGGGGTGCGATATCGGTCAGCAGCGTCGTCGGACGCGGCACGGCCTTTACGCTCTCCTTGAACGCCGCGAAAAACGCCTCCGGACCACGTCAGACCGCCTGAACATCCTTCCCTCCCTGTCGATTGGCACGTTCCTTGCGATCTGTCTATCCTACCATCTAGCAACCGAGCTCAACACGCCCGGCTGTGACGGTGGGCGGATGGGCGGGGTTTGACGGGCCGGAGCCGCGCAAAGGAGGACTGCAATTTTTACAACGTTTATCGAATCGGAATGGATTTCACTCAACGACGCTGTCTATTTGGTGCGCTATTTCAAGCATCACCATGGCGCCGGCGCGGCCAGCTACAGCCTTGAAGTGCGAGTGAATCCCGATGACACGCTGGTGATGGATGCCCCCTCCCTGGAGCGGCTTCGTCACAAACTTCACGACATTCTCCCCGCGGCCCTCTACAGCCGGATGGTCGTGGCGATGAAATAACGCCCTGCATGGCCACCCCTTCGCACAGCGCCCTCATCGGGACGGGATCGAGGATGCGCTCGCTGCCGGCTGAGCAACGCCGGCGCCGGGACGCCGCCCCGCCGGCACGAGACAGGGCGGCGTAGATGGATTTTCCCCTCCGGCTGCTGCTGATTGAAGACTCCGAGGACGACGCACTGCGGGTCGTTCATGAGCTCAAACGTTATGGGCACACCCTGATCTATGAACGCGTCAACACCGGCGCCGCCCTCGATGAGGCGATCGAGCGGGACAGATGGGACCTGATCATCTCGGACTACTCGATGGCCGGCTTCAGCGGACTGGCGGCGCTGGCCTTGGTGCAGAAGAAAGAGATCGATATCCCCTTCATCGTCATCTCGGACGCGATCGGCGAAGAGATCGCCGTGCAGGTGATGAAAGCCGGCGCGCACGATTATCTGATCAAGGGCAATCTGACGCGGCTGATCCCGGCGATTGAACGGGAGCTGCGGGAGGCCAAAGTCCGGCAGGAACGCAAGCAGGCTCATGAATTCATCGATTACATGGCCTATCACGATCCCCTCACCGCCCTCCCCAACCGCGCGTTACTGCAGGAACATCTCCAGCAGGCGATCAAGCTCTCCCGGCGCGAGCACAACACCGTGGCGTTGTTGCTGATGGATCTGGACCGCTTCAAGGAGATCAACAACACCCTCGGGCACCATAGCGGCGATATCGTCCTTCAGCAGATCGGCCTTCGCCTCAAAAGTCTGTTGCGCGATTCGGACACCGTCGCCCGTCTGGGCGGCGATGAATTCGCCGTCCTGCTCCCCTTGGCCGACGCCGCCCACTGGGAAATCGTCGCGCGGAAGATCATCCGGGTCATGGAAACGCCTCTCGTCATCAACGACCTCCCCATCGCCGTTGAGATCAGCATCGGCATCGCCCTCTCTCCGGAACACGGCGACAGCGCCGACCTGCTTATTCAATACGCGGACGTCGCCATGTACGTGGCCAAACGGCAGAAGAGCGGCTTCGTCCTGTACGAGCCGGCGCTGGACCAGCACAGTCCGCGCCGGCTGGCGCTGATGGGTGAATTGCGCCAGGCAATCGATCAACACCATCTTCGCCTTTACTATCAACCGAAAATCGATCTCAAAACAGGCCGGATGACCGGCGTGGAGGGATTGTTGCGGTGGCCGCATGCGCAGCATGGCTTCATTCCGCCGGATCAGTTCATCGCGCCGGCCGAGCAGACCGGTCTGATTTTCCCCCTGACGCGCTATGTCCTTGAGGAGGCGATCCGGCAGGGCTGCGCCTGGCGCCAGGCGGGACTGCACAGCTGCATTGCGATCAATCTCTCAACCCGAAACCTGCAAGATCCCACCCTGCCCCAGCAGGTGGCCGAACTGATGGCGATCCACGGCATCGAACCCTCCTCCCTGGAGCTGGAATTGACGGAAAGCGCCATCATGATGAACCCGCCCCGCGCCATGGAGGTGCTCACGCAGCTTCACGAGATGGGGGTGGCCTTGACGATCGATGACTTCGGCATCGGCTACTCCTCGCTCGCCTACCTGAATAAACTGCCGATCGGCACCATCAAAATCGACAAATCGTTCGTCCTCGGCATGCTCACGAACGAGAACGACCGCGTGATCGTCCGCTCCACGATCGACCTCGGCCATAATCTGGGGTTGAAGGTCGTCGCCGAAGGCGTGGAAAATCAGGCGACCTGGACCACATTGGCCGGCTTCGGCTGCGATCTCGCGCAAGGCTACCACATCAGCCGCCCCATGCCCGCCGCCGAGCTGCCCGCCTGGATCAGCCAATCGCCCTGGGGCGCGGGTGTGAGCACGGCGTCCTGACAAGGCGGGAGTACATATAGAGGGGCAGCGTCGTCGACGTGCACAGGCGCCGGACGGCCGAGTGTAAGACTAATGAACGGATACGGTGATCAACACAAGAATCATGGCCCCTCAGCTGCGCTTCGGGGCCACATTTTCCTTACAGGAAAATTTGGAGCGGGAAACGAGATTTGACCGCGCGGCGAGGCGTGCCGCTCACCATGCCGCCGCTGTGCTCGCAGATCACCGCGGCCATTCAATAAACTCGAAGGGCTTCCCCTCATGGGAACGGCGAGTTACGCCGTTCAACCCCCGCCCCCTCCGCCTCAGGCGGATTTGGCAACTCTTCAAAACCAAAACCAGGCACTCTTTGACTTTCGGCTGGTTTCCCCTATGTACTTGGTAGGCAAGGCAAAAAAGGCATTCCAACGATTCAGTGCTATTCTGGAAGAGGCCCACAAATATGCCGTCAACAAGGCACCGTTCCAGTCCCACCACAGCGGGATCGGTCTCCCGTGGATGAACACAGGATCATCAAGAAAACCCAACCGGTTACGCTTGAACTGTCGGATGGAAGCCGGGTTGAAGGAGAGGTCTTGCTTGGCTTATACGAGGTCCGTCACACGGGGCGCCAGGAAATCGGCGACCTGCTCAACGAGTCGCTGGCGTTCATTCCCGTCAACACAGCGAAAGGCACCCTGCTGGTCAACACGTCGCAGATCGAGGCCGGAAGCATCACGCTGAAGCGGGAGCGGGATGAGCTGATGACGCTAGGTAAAAAACATGCCGTTCACCTGAAGACCACACGCGGCCGGGAGATGGCCGGCGAGGTCTCTGTCAATCTTCCGGAGGACGCCTGCAGGGTCAAGGATGATTTCAACCAGCCCCTCCTGTTTTTCCCGCTCTTTCAGCCACCCTCTATTGGCCATATCAACCGGGATTCCATTCTGTCGGTTCTGGATTAACGCGGACCACACGCTCCTGATGCCGCGTCCCCGGAGGTCCGTTTCAATCCCCAGGGCGACTCCTTGAGCCAGCGATGGAGCTCTTCGACTGGAAGTGGCTCGCTCATGTAGTAGCCCTGGGCGGCGTCACAGCCGAGGGCGGCCAGTTGATCCCAGCTCGCCTTGTTCTCCACGCCTTCCGCGATGACCGTCAACCCCAGATTGTGGCCGAGGTCGATGGTCGAGCGCACCACCACCCGATCTTTCTCGCGGGCCGCCATGCCGATGACGAAGGATTTGTCGATCTTGATCGTCCTGATCGGCAGTTTTGTGAGATAACCTAATGATGAGTACCCCGTGCCAAAATCATCGATGGACAGCACGACGCCCATCTCGCTGAGGCGTGTCAGAATGCCCAGGGCACCCGCCTGATTGACCATGATCGCGCTTTCGGTGATCTCCAGTTCCAGGCAGCCGGGTTTCACGCCGAACGCCTCGAGCGCCTCGGCGACCTGCTGGGGGAGCTGGGGGTCCTGGAGACTGCGCACCGACAGGTTGACCGCCATGCCGAGCGGCAGCCCCGCTTCGTGCAAGGCCCGGCATTGGCGCGCGGCCTCCCGCAGCACCCACCGGGTCAACGGGGCGATGAGTCCCGTTTGTTCCGCCGTGGCGATAAATTGATCCGGCGGGATGAAGCCGTGCTCCGGGTGCTGCCAGCGCACCAGGGCCTCGACGCCGATGACCCGGCCCGTCCTGAAGTCGATTTTGGGCTGGTGGTGGAGACGGAGCTGGTTCTGCTCGATCGCCCGGCGCAGCTCCCCCATCAGCGCCAGTTTCCGCGGGCTGTGTTGATCCAGCGTCGGTTCGTAGAGGACGACGCCGCTCTTGTGGCGTTTAGCGGCATACATCGCCACATCCGCCCGCAGGATCAGGCTCTCGGCGTTCTCGCCGTGGTCGGGGTAGAGGGCGATGCCGATGCTCGCTTCAACGGCAACCGGGAGATCTTGTATCACGAAGGGCGGCTCCAGCGCCGTCATGATTTTTCGCGCCACCAGCGCGGCGTACTCGGCTTCGGCCAATGGGAGGACCACCGCAAACTCGTCTCCGCCGAGCCGTGCGACCGTGTCGGACTCCCGCAAGACGCCGCGCAGGCGCAGTCCCACCTGTTGCAGCACGAAATCCCCTTGATGATGGCCCAGGGTATCGTTGATTTCCTTGAAGTGATCAAGGTCCAGGAGCAACAGGGCCACCGGTTTGTGCTCACGCTGAGCGGCCACAATGGCCTGGCGCAGCCGATCCTGCAGCAGGGTCCGGTTGGGCAGATCGGTCAGCGTGTCATAGTAGGCCAAGTGCTGCACCAACTCCTCCGCCTGTCTGCGCTCCCTCCGGCTCTCGGCCTCGCGCAACTCCCGCTCCACGGCCGGCAGCAGCCGCTTGAGATTCCCTTTCATGATGTAATCCTGCGCGCCCCGCTTCATCGCCGTCACCGCGGTGTCTTCCCCGATCGTCCCCGATAAAAAGATGAACGGCATATCCAAACCCCGTCCTCTGATCAGATTCAAGGCGTCCATGCCGTTGAACCGCGGCATCGTGTAATCAGAGAAGACAATGTCCGTGTTCTGCCGATCGAGCGCGGCGTTCAGCGTTTCTGGAGTGTCCACGCGCTCATACGCGACATCATAGCCGCCCCGCCGCAGTTCCCGCAGCAGTAACGCGGCGTCGTCCTCAGAATCTTCAACGATCAAGACGCGAAGCGGTCTATCCACGGCGTGCTTATCTCCCTCGGGGCGGCGGCTCATTCCAGATCAGCCAGTAGAGTCCCAGTTGACGGACCGCTTCAGTAAATTGGGTGAAATCAACCGGCTTCTGGACATAGCTGTTTGCGCCGAACTTATAGCCATTGATGATGTCTTGATCTTCTTTCGATGACGTGAGGATGACGACGGGGAGTAGCTCGGTGCGGCGGTCGGCGCGTATCCGCTTTAAGACTTCGATCCCGTCCAGTTTGGGCAGCTTCAGATCGAGCAGGACCACCTCCGGCATGACGCGCATATCGCGGCCGGCGTGCGCGCCGGCCCCAAAGAGGTAATCCAGCGTTTCGGCCCCGTCGCGCGCCACCACGACCTCGTTCTTGATGTTGTGTTGCCTCAATGCGCGCAAGGTCAACGCCTCGTCATCCGAATTGTCTTCGACCAGCAAAATGAGCTTCCCGGCCATGCCGCCCTCCTTAGCTGCTACAATGTGAAGAAAAACGCGGCGCCGTGCTCGACGGCTCCCTCGGCCCATACCCGGCCGGCGTGGCGGTGAATAATGCGCTGAACCGTGGCCAATCCGATGCCGGTGCCGGGGAATTCGGTGGCGGCATGCAACCGCTGGAAGGCGCCGAAGAGCTTTCCGGCATACGCCATGTCAAAACCGGCGCCGTCATCCCGCACAAAATAAACCGACTCGCCTTCCCGTTGCGTCACGCCGAACTCGATCCTGGCCCGTGGACTTTTTGATGTAAATTTCCAGGCATTACCAATCAGATTTTCGAGCGCGATGCGAAGCAGCCCCGCGTCGCCGTTCGCCACAATGCCGGCCGCAATCACACATTCAACCTGCCGCGCCGGCTGCGACTTCCGAAGCTCCGCTGCAATCGTCCGTGCCAGCGCACTCAAATCAACCGATTCGAGGTGCATCTCACCACGCGTCACACGTGAGAGATTCAATAAATCGTCGATCAACGCCGCCATGCGCTGACTGGCGGCATGGACACGGTGAAGATGGTCCTTGCCTTGCGCATCAAGCCGGTCGGCATAGTCCGCAAGCAGCGCCTGGCTGAAGCCGTTAATGCTTCGCAATGGCGCGCGAAGATCATGCGAAACAGAGTACGAGAAGGATTCCAGCTCTTTATTGGCCGCTTCAAGCTGCGCCGTGCGTTCAGCGAGTTCTTTCTGCCGGGTCTGCAGTTCCTCGTTCATATGAACGGCCTGCTCGTACGTCGAAATCAGCAAATCGAGGATCTGCTGCCGGTCTGAGGTGATGAAGTGCCGTTGCCCCATCAAGTTGATCACGACGCCCAACTCCACCTTTTCGCTCTTGCGCAGCTCGCGGTTCATCAGGATATAGTCGATGCGCGACAGGAGATATTTCTCATCGTACGGTTTCCGGATGAAGTTATCCGCGCCGCACTCCAGTCCCCTGACGATGTCTCCCGGATCGGACAGCGTCGTCACCAGGATCACCGGGATGTCTTTCAACTCGCCGTCGGACTTGACCTCCTTGCAGAATTTGTATCCATCCATTTCCGGCATGACGATATCACTGATAATGACCGCCGGCTTGCGCTTGTGGACTGCCGCAAGCGCCTGTTTGCCGTTGGCCGCAACCGTGACGTGATATCCGCGGCCTTCGAGGATGAGCTTCAACTCCTCGGCTTGCGTCGGGCTGTCTTCAGCGATCAGAATGTTCTCGCCGTCGCGCCTGATCCTTTTCGGTGACGTCATGGATCACTCCTTTCGCTGACTCTTGCCCGCCAGACTCGCCAGCGCCGCGGTAATTTTCTCCGGCGGAAGGACGTACGCTGCCGCATCAAGTTGGATCGCCTCTCCCGGCATGCCGTGGACGACGGAGCTTTCTTTATCCTGCGCGATGGTGATGGCCCCCCGCTCCCGCATCAACCTCAATTCCTCAGCGCCGTCTTTCCCCATTCCCGAGAGCAACACGCCGACGGCGGTGCCCCCGAACACCTGCGCGACCGAGCGGAACAGATACGAGACGGATGGACAATGGCCGTTCTCGGGTTCGTCCCGGGTGAGCACGATGTGCCCGCCCGCGTCCACTTTCATCTGATAACCGCCTGGGGCCGTGTAGGCGTGCCCGGGGAGGATCGGCGCCCCATGCGTGGCCACATGGACCGGCCGGCGACACGTTTGATCCAACCACTCCGTGAATCCAGGAATGAAATCGGCCACCATATGCTGCACGATCGCAATGGGCGCCGAAAAATCTCGGGGAAGTCCTGACAGAATCGTTTGGAGGACCACCGGCCCGCCCGTCGAAGCCCCGATGGCAATGAGCTTCACATCCGATGGGGCGCGCCTGGGGAAAGGACGTTCCCGCGCCGCGCCATCCGCCGCCGTTCGATGCGCCCGGGCCCATCGTCTGACGACTTTCACTTCCGACATCAGCTTCACCGTTTGCACAAGATCTCTCACCATGGTCTCATGGTCAGGATGCCCTCGTCCCGCCGGCCTCGGCAGCACCGCCAGTGCGCCGGCTTCCATTGCACGAAATGTCTCCGCCACCTCCCGGGGATCATGGCTCCCGCTCACAATCACAATGGGCACCGGGTGCGTCTCCATCATTCTTCGCGTCGCCTCCAATCCGTCCATTTTCGGCATGTGGATGTCCATGGTGACGACGTCGGGCCGGCAGTGCTCCACCGCCTCAAGGGCCTCCTCTCCGTTGCCGGCTGTTCCAACCACGCGCACCACCGGATCTGAATTGAGAATATGAATGAGGAAATCCCGCACGGTGGGCGAGTCTTCGACGATCAGGACTTTAATCATCAACGGCTTCTCGTTTTTCGTTCCGCATCCGGCTGATGGGCGCATACGCGATTACGCCCCGCTTGCTTGGCCGAGTAAAGAGCCCGGTCCGCTGCGGCGATGAGTTCCTCCTCCGACCCAGCGTCCTCTGGAAAGGCGGCCACTCCGATACTGACGGTAATGCGCATGGGCGCGCCGGTGTTGACATCAAACGGCTGCGCATCCACCGCCGCGCGCAGGCGCTCGGCGACATTGGCGGCGGCCTCAAGATCGGTCTCCGGCAAGATAACGGTGAACTCCTCGCCGCCGTAGCGGCAGATGCGGTCAATGGAGCGCGCCTGGCGGCCCAGCCGCTCGCTCAGTCCCTTGAGGACGGCATCCCCCGCCAGATGTCCGTGCAAATCGTTCACGCGCTTGAAGTAGTCGATGTCGAGCATCAGCAGCGAGACTGGCCGGTTGAACCGCTGCGCGCGCACGAGCTCGTCGGCGAGCATCGCATAGAAGGCGCGGTGATTGTACAATCCCGTGAGGCCGTCTTGAACGGAAAGGTCTTTCAGCATCTCTTGACTTTTTTCGAGCTGTTCGGCCATGGCGTTGAAGGTCTTTGCCAACTGTCCCAGCTCATCTTGATGATCCAAAACCACCCGGTGGGAAAGCTCGCCTGCGGCCAAGCGTGTTGCGCCCGCGCGCAGCGCGTCCACTCCCGTCATGACGGATCGGGCCAGCGCGGCGCCGGCGAAGGTGGAGATCGCCAATGCCAGCATAAAGGCAACAAAGGTCACCCATACGCTTCTCGTCTTGGCGGCGCGGGCAACCTCCCAGTCCTCGTCAATCTCCCGGTGGGCGACATCATGGACCTGATCGAGCAAGGCCACGGTGCGGTCAATGTGGGCATCGAATAAATTCTCCATGTCGCGCACCCTGTTCGAATTTCCCTGGGGGGCTCGCAGGCGCAAGATGGCCTCGCCCATGGACCAGGCCCGCTGCCATTCCGCATAGGCCGCCTCGATCCCCGCGCGCTCCGCTGCCTCGCCGAACGACGCAACATTGACCTTCTCGAACGCAGAATCTACTTGTCCGCTCAGCGTCGCGAACTGCCCGCGCTCGGCCGGATCACCGTGAATGAGATAATCGTTGGGCGGCATGGCCGCCATGAGCAACGCCTCCTGAAGACGCCGGATGGGTTCTGTCTCCCCGATTATCTCTGCCATAATCTTTTCCATGGGCTCGACCAGCCGGGGCAAGAGATAGAACAGGCCGACGACGGCCGCCAGCAGAAACGGCAGCAGCACGGCGCCAAGGCCGAGGATGAACCGGGCGCGCAGGGAGATATGTGCCAGCCGGAATCTCATAATAGTCTTCGAATCACTTCCAACAAATTACTCTGGTCAAAGCTGCTCTTCACGATATAGGCGTTCGCGCCGACATCGATCCCGCGCTCCCGGTCCTCGCGGGATTCCAGCGCCGTCACCAGCACGACGGGCAATCCCGAACATTTCTTGTCAGCGCGAATCTTGGCCGTCAGTTCAAACCCGCTCATCCTCGGCATGTCCACATCCGAGACCACGACATCGAACGTCTCCGTTTTGAGCGCCGTGAACGCCTCCACCCCGTCGACGGCGGTCTTGACGTGATACCCTGCCGCTTCGAGAATATTCTTCACCAACGTCCTTGCCGTAATGGAATCTTCCGCGACCAAGATGGATTTCTTCTTCCCGGCCGCTTCCTTCACAACCGCGGCGGCTCTTGCAGGGACGGCCGCATTCTTTGCAGCCGATTTCAGCACGTCATGAACATTTAGAATGGGCACCACTCGACCGGATCCCAACACGGTGGCGCCCGCGATGTTCCGAATACGGGACAACTGCCGGCCGAGCGGTTTCACCAACACCTCCTGCTCGCCGAGGATCTCGTCCGCCAGCAATGCCATGCGTTTTCCCGCCGAACCGATGACGAGCACCGGCGCGCGGCCTTTCGCGCCGTCCGCGGTCTTCTTCCCTGGAATCCCGAGCACGTCTCCCAGCCGGGCCAATGCCACGGCCCGCCCGTCGAGTTGGACGGCCTCCTTGTTTTCCACGGTTCTGATCTCCTCTTGTCCAACGCTCGCCACGCGCTCCACATTGGCCGCCGGAATCACAAACAGCGCGTCTCCCACACGAACCAGGATGCCTCGAAACGTCGTAAGCGTCAGCGGCAGCGTCATGCGGAATGTCGTCCCCTCGCCGTGGCGCGTCTCGACCGATACGACCCCTCCTAATTTTTCGACCTTTTCCCTGACGATGGCCAGACCGAGTCCCCGACCGGACAGGTCTGTGATCAAGGGATTCGTGGAGACCCCGGACTGGAAAACCAGGGCCAGCGCCTCCTGTTCGCTGAGTTGCTCCGCCTCGCCATGGGACACGATGCCGAGCTTGCCGGCCGAGGATTTCACCGTTGCCACGTCGATGCCCGCCCCGTCATCCTCAATCGAAATTTCCACTTTGTTGCCGTCTTTCGGGGCGATCACAATCGTGACGGTCCCGCGTGGCGGTTTTTTCCTTTGCACCCTGACCGCGGGGGTCTCGATCCCGTGATCCATGCAGTTCCTCACCAAATGAATCAGCGGGTCCTTCATCTCCTCAAGAATCCGCCGGTCAATCTCGATCTCCCTCCCCAGCATCACCAGTTCCGCCTCTTTACCCTGATCATGCGAAAGGTCCCGGACCAGCTTGGGGAAGAGATCCAGCAGCGACGAGAAGGGCAGCATCAGCGTTTTCTTCGTATCTTCAAGGAGCGTGTCCACCATGCCGGCGAGTGATCGCTGATCCTGGATCGCCGCCGCTGCCACTGCGGCCAATCGGCGCTCGATCGATTGAACGGCCTCGCTGTCTCGTTCCAGCAACTCAAAAAACCGCCTGACCTGTTGGGTTTTGTGCGCCGACCCGTTCTGTCTGCCGTTCTTTTCGCCATTTTTTTCAAATGGCTGCTGAATCGCTCGCAAAAGGGGTTGGATCTTGGCCCATTCCTTTCGCCGGCCGGCAAGCGTCGCTGTGATTTCGTTCAATTCGCCAATACGCTGACTGGCTGCCAGTTTTGCGGCGAGCAACTCCTCCGCTTGAAGCAGAATGGAGTCTAATTTTGCCGTGTGAATCCTCACCGTTTCTGACAGCAGGGGGCTGGACACCGGCGATGGGGGATCCGCCGTTGAGGGGTGAGGGGCCGGAACCTGCGATGGCGTATCGAGTTCAGGCTCAGCCTTTTGTTTCCTGATGTTCACCCCTTTTGGGACTCTGTCAAGTTCATGAATCAACGACGCCATCTTCGATCGTTCATCAGCGGTTGGCCCGGATTCAACGGCAGCCAGGCATCCTTCGAGGCTGTTCACGGTCCGGTGAAAGAGATCAAATAATTCAGGCGAGAGCGCGATGACGCGGCGTTTCAATCCGGCCAAAACACTCTCCAGGGATTGGCAGAGGGTCTCGATCTCCGCCATGTTGACAGATCGGGCGGCGCCTTTCAGGCTGTGCGTCTCACGAAAAATCACCTCGATCAACGGCAGCCGGCGCGCAGCCGCCGGAATTTTCTCCAGCTCGAGCAAGCGCGCAGAGATTGCAGTCAGGTGCTCGTCCGCCTCGACCCTGAAAATGGCGAGCAGTTTTTTGAGGACGTCGGAATCCTGTTGGGCCATGATACCTCAGACTTCGAGTGGTGAAATTCGCTGATCGTTACACCTTGTATCGATCGATGACTTGTTTAAGCTTCTGCCCCAGTTCGTGCAGGTTTTGCGCGGCCGTCTCGGCCTGTCTCGTGCTGGCCACGTTTTGCACGCTCGCCTGCTTGATGTTCTCCATCGCCAGCGCCACCTGATCCATCCCCACCAACTGCTGCTGGCTCGACGCCGCGATCTGCGTCG
>JBGPIL010000054.1:0-12315 GCA_041484905.1 Nitrospiria bacterium | reverse complement strand
TTTTGCGTACAAATTCGCCGCGGCAGGCGAGCATGCCGAGATACGGCCCTCCGTATTGAAGAGGAATGCCCAACGGCTGCCCTTCCGCAACGGCGATGTCGGCGCCGTAGTCGCCCGGCCTTTGCAACACGCCGAGGCTGAGCGGATCAAACGACACAACCGACAGTGCGCCTGCTTTGCGTGCGGCGCCGGTCAGCTCCCGCGCCTCTTCCAGGCAGCCGAAGAAATTCGGATGCTGCACGATCACGGCCGCGCACGACGGACCGAGCGAGGCGGCCGCGCCGTCCGGGTCGGTGATGCCGTTTGCCACGGGCAGCGTCTGAATCGTGCAGGCCATCCCCTGCAGATAGCTCTCCAGCACGCGTCGGTAGTGAGGGTGGAGCGTACCCGCTACGGCGACAGTCGAGCGCTTGGTCACCCGCATGGCCATGAGCGCCGCCTCCGCCAGCGCGGAAGCGCCGTCGTACACCGAGGCGTTGGCGACATCCATCGCCGTCAATTCGCAGATCATCGTCTGGTATTCGTAAATCGCCTGGAGCAGCCCCTGGCTCATTTCGGCCTGATAGGGCGTGTAGGCCGTGTAAAATTCCGATCGGCCGATCAACTGGCCGATGATCGAGGGGATGGCATGATCATACGCCCCGGCGCCCAACAGCGACAGCATGGAGCCGGCCGGCCGGTTCTCCCCGGCCCATGCGCCAAACAACCGCTGCAGCTCCAGCTCGGTGCAGGCCGGCGGCAACTGCGGCAGGGCGCGCGCCCGGAGCGCGGCCGGAATCTCCGTCAGCAAGTCCTCTTCACGCGACACGCCGATCACCGACAGCATCGCCTGGCGCTCTTCCGGCGTATGGGGAATATACCCGCTCACACGTGCCCCCCTTCCATCCCTTGATAAAACGGCAATGGCACAATCGTCGCCGGATGCGGCCGATTCCGGATTTCAACCGCAACCGTCTGGCCGAGGCGGCTCAGGCTCGGCGGCAGAAAACCCAGGCCGATTCCCCGCTGGAGCATGGGTGAGATATTCCCGCTGGTCACGACACCCACGGGCTGCCCCTCATGCATCAATCGGTACCCCTGACGCGGCACGGCACGATCCGGCAGGGCAAAGGCCGTCATCTGACGGGACAACCCTACCGTCCGTTGTTTACGCAACGCCTCGCAGCCGATAAATTCTTTGCCATCCAGATCGACCGCCCAGCCCAGGCCGGCCTCCAGCGGTGTGATCGTTTCATCAAGTTCATGACCGTAGAGACTGTAGCCCATCTCCAACCGCAGCGTGTCGCGCGCGCCGAGGCCGATCGGTTTCACACCCAGCGCCTGGCCCGCGGTCAGCACCGCCTCCCAGACGGGTACCGCCTTGCCCGCTTCCACAAAGAGTTCAACACCCGGCTCGCCGGTATAGCCGGTCGTCGCCAGCAGCAACTCGGCCCCGTTGATCACCGCCGGCTTGACCGTCCAGCGTTTCATTGAAGTTGGGGTCGTCAGGCGCGCGCCGTCCGTGATCCTCACCATCGGCTCCAAAAGGCCCAACGCCGCCGGTCCCTGCACGGCGATCATGGCAATCGCCTCGCTCAGATCCCGGACCTGCGCCTCGCCGGCCCCTGCCTTGCCGGCAGGCTGGGGTGAGAGCGCCGCCGCGTGTCGCTCAAACCACGCCAGCATCTTCGGCCGATTCGACGCATTGACCACCACAAGAAACTGCTGCGCGGCCCGCCGATAGACCACGACGTCGTCCAGCACGCCGCCCGCCTCGTTGCAGACCAGGGCATAGCGGGCGCTGCCGTCGGCCATCTTTGCCAGATCGCGCGTCACCACCCGTTGCAGGAGCGCTTCCGATCCAGGCCCCTCGACCGCGATCCGCCCCATGTGGCTGATGTCGAACAGCCCCGCCGACCGGCGCACCGTTTCGTGCTCGTCGATCACGCCCGAATAGGAGAGCGGCATCTCCCAGCCGGCGAAGTCGACCAGTTTGGCCCCGGCCTTGCGATGCCATTCGGTGAGCGGTGTGCGCTGCATCAGTCCTCCGGCGCCGTATAAATGAGGTAGAGACACCAGAGCGTTACACCCAGCACAATGCCCCACCCGAAGAGGAGAAAAAACCAGCCCGCCGTTGTCACGGTTTCTCCATCACAGTCTGGTGCGGCGGCAGTGTGTGATCAATCCGCCGCCACGCCACCGCCGTCAACAGGCACAACACGCCGAATAGCCCCAGGATCAGGAGCCGCGCGGCCCAGCGCCAGGCCATATCCTCCGGCGTGGCGCCGTCCATCCGGAGCACGGCCGGCCCCTGCTGCCAGGCCCACGCGATGAAGAGCCCGCACAGGTAGAGCGGCGTGACATATTTCAGCACGAACAGAAACACCCGGGGCAGTTTCACCTGCGCGCCCTTGTGGATTTCCGCCCATGCCCTCTCCGGTGAGAACAACCAGACAAAGATAATGCACTCGATCAGCGCAAAGAGGGCGACGCCAAACGTGCCGCACCAGAAATCCATCTCGTCAAGCGCGCCGCCCTTCAACCCGAAGATGGGAATGTGCGCCGCCACAAAGACCGTCAGCACGGTGATGTTGACGGCGCGGCGGCGATTCATCCGCAGCTCATCCTGCAAAAACGCCACCAGCGGCTGCATCAGCGCGACCGACGAGGTCAGTGCCGCGAGAAACAACAGCAGGAACCAGAGCATCCCGAGAAGATTGCCCATCGGCAGAAATTGAAAGATCACCGGCATCGAGGCAAACCCCAGATTAAACGAACCGCTCTGGGCGATCTCCAGTGTCGATTGGGCGCCGAAGAAGGCAAACGCGATCGGGATCGCGATCGAGCCGCCCAGGATCACTTCGGCCACCTCATTGGTCATGACGGTCGACAGTCCCGTCACCACCACGTCGCTCCGCTCTTTCATGTAACTGGCATAGACCTGAATGGCGCCCCAGCCGACGCTGGTAGTAAAGAAAATCTGCCCCGCCGCCGCCAGCCAGACTTTGGCGTCGCCCAGCCGGCTGAAGTCGGGATTCCAAATGAAGCCCAGGCCGTTGAGCACATGCTGCTCCGGATGGGTCGGATCGGGCGCGCCCAACGTGACAACGCGGATTACCAGAATGATCGCAAAGAGAAAGAGCACCGGCATCGCCACCAGCGCCAGCCGCTCGATCCCCTTGGCCACCCCCTGTCCCAAAATCCACCAGTTCAATCCGAGCGTCAACAGGAAAAAGAAATAGGCGACATAGACGCCGGAAAAATAGGTATGATTGAGCCCCTGATAACTGGCCAGAAATTCGCTCATCCCGTCGCGGGTCGTCACCCCGGCATATTGCCCCAGGAGCGAGAAAAAGCTATAGGCCAGCGTCCACGATTCGATATAGGTGTAATAGATCACGACGCCGATCGGTAACACGACGCCGAGCACGCCCAGGTACTTCGCCATCGGATGGTGCCAGAGCAGGGCAAAGATGCCCGGCGTGGTGCCGTGGCCCCTTAGCCCGCCATAGCGCCCCATGGCCCATTCGCACCACATCAGCGGCACCGCCAGCAAAAAGAGGGCGATAAAATAGGGAATCATGAAGGCGCCGCCGCCATTTTGCGTCGCCTGGACGGGAAAGCGCAGGAAATTACCCAGCCCGATGGCGTTGCCCGCCATCGCCAGAATCAACCCCCACCGCGTGACCCAGCGTTCACGCTCGGTCAACGGGACACCACTCCTTTCATCGGTAATAGAAAATGAGACGAGCGGCCGCCCGCGTCGGTCATAATTGCGCCCCCATCCTACTGATTTAGGCGAAAGGTGTCAATTCCTCAGGCCCGGAGGCTGCCAGAAGCTGCCCAGAAGCTGCCCAGAAGCTGCCCAGAAGCTGAATGTCCCGATCCAGCACAACGGTGCGACACGCGAAACAGGCCCGATGAACAGATGAACAGCGGGTTCCACTCGGTGAGAGCGCTCAGGACGCGGAAGGGGCCTTGAACCATTGTATCGCTCGGCCGACCCAGCCCCGAACGATGCCGGCAACACCGTGACTGCTGCACCGATCGGCCGGCTCGGTCCCGATGATGAACCATTCCGGCACCCCGTCGGCGCATTTCCAAGACGCCAGCGTGCCGGATGAGGGATCAATGCGGCGGCTGACCACGCCGGCCGGCGGTTCAAAGGTCGAGACCGTCTCACCCTCCAACGCCCGTTGCATGAACCGCGTCCAGATCGGCAGCGCCGCCTGCGCGCCGGTCAGACCGATCGACTGCGGCTGGTCGTAACCGACCCAGACCAGCACCGCCAATTCAGGCGTGTAGCCGGCAAACCAGGCATCGCGCAACCCGCTGGAGGTCCCGGTCTTGCCGGCGGCCGGACGGTCGAATCCCAAGAGCCGCACCATCCGTCCCGTCCCGCGATCGATCACGCCGGAGAGCAATGACGTCACCAGGTAGGCCGCTTCCGGACTGGCGGCGGGCGTCGCCAATGCGGCCGACCAGGGCACCGCCATCCCGCGATCCGGTTCCACCAGCACGTCAAGCACCGTCGGTGTAATGCGATTGCCGCCGTTGGCCAGTGCCGCGTAGAACGTGGCCATCTCCAATGGCGACGCCTCCACCGCGCCCAGGGCGATCGATGGCAGCGCGGGCAACGTCCGGCCGCCGCTGGCGCCGGTGGCCCGGGCCATTTCAACGATCCGGTTAAACCCGACGGCGTTCGCAATCTGCACGGTGGCCGCATTCAACGACGATTCGGCCACCTGCCGGAAGGTCACGGCCCCCCGATAGGTCAGATCGACATTTTTCGGCGTCCAGGGTTTGCCTCCCGCCTCCAACGTAATGGGTTCGTCCGCGATAATCGACGCCAGCGTAAAGGGCGGCGGGCCCGCGTCGGAACGCTCCAGCGCGGCCAGATAGACGATCGGTTTGAAGAGGGAGCCCGGCTGCCGGCGCGCCTGGACAACGCGGTTAAATTGGCTCTGCCGGTAATCCCGTCCACCCACCAACGCTTTGATCGCCCCGGTGCGCGGATCGATCGCCACCAATGCCGCTTGCAGCGGCTCCGGTGGAGCGGCCTTGCCGGCCCGCTCGGAATGACGGGCCGCTGTGATGTTCTCAAGCTGGGCCAGGCCATCCCGGACGGCGGCTTCACCCGCCTGTTGAAGTTCCGGATCGATGGTGGTCACGATGCGCGAACCGGGGGGCGCGGCTGTCACGCGGCCGTCGGCCACCGCCCGTTCCTGAAGCAGTTGGTTGACCCAGTCGACCACATAGGGGGCGCCGCCTTGCAGCAACACCGCCGGGGTGGCCGTCGTGATCGGCTCTGCACGGGCGGCGAGGCTGACCGCCGGCGCGATGATGCCTGCCTCCGCCAATCGCTTCAACACCAGATCCCGCCGGACCTTCACGGAGTCGGATGATGCTGAAAGCCCGCCCGGCGCATACCGCGCCGGCGATTTGATCATGGCGGCCAGCACCGCCTGCTCCGCCACCGACAGACCGGCCACCGGCCGCCCGAAATAAAACTCCGCCGCTTCGCCGACACCGATGATGGCTTGTGTGCCCTCGCCGACGGCGCCCGTCCGCGGGCCGAAATAGATGGAGTTCAGATAGGCTTCAAAAATCGTCTCTTTCGAATAGTGCGCGTCCAGTAACAGCGCCATCACCGCTTCCTTCGCCTTCCGGCGCAGCGTCTGTTCGTGGCCGAGGAAGAGATTCTTGACCAACTGCTGGGTCAGCGTGCTGCCGCCTTCGACGATCCGGCCGGCGCGAAAATCCGCCAGCGCCGCGCGGCCCAGCGCCCGGGGGTCGATGCCGGAATGATCCCAGAAGCGCCGGTCCTCCGTCGTCAGGATGGCGGCGAGCAACGTCGAGGGCATCTCCGCCAGTCGCACCGGCCGCATGCTGAGCCGATGCTCGCCCGCAATGACACCCAGCGGCTCGGCGCCCACCAGCAGCGCGGCCGCCGGCGACTGATCCGGCGCGCGGACGGCCGTCAGTTGTCGATCCCGGATCTCCAGCGTGATCACTCGGCCAGCCGATGGTGCGGCGTTTTCCGACGGCAGCAGGGTATCGGACGGGCGCAGGGCCACCTGCAACGACTCCGGATCCATCCACCGGTACTCGCCAGGCCCGAGCAGGGCATCGGAGTTGGAGGAGACGGGCTCGACAGCATGAAACCCCAACCGCTCCAGCCGCTTGGTCAGCGCATCGGGATCGATCAATTCGCCCTGATGGAGCGTCAACCGGCTGGCATAGACCACCGCCGGCTGCCGGTGCAGATGCGCCTCGAAGCCCTTGACCACCTCGCGGTCGAGCGCAATGACCCACGCGCCGAAGACCGCCAGGCAGATCGCGGCCAGCGCAAGTCCTATGTTGAGATATGTTAATCGCGGTCGAGTCATCGGTATCCGAGCCAAGTGTTCATCGCCGATCTTTGATCTCAGGCCGGTTCTATCACATCGTTCTCAAACCATTCAACCAGGCTGCACGAATCGATTGAAAAAGCACAATCCTTCAACTATAGTATAGTATATATGCCCACCGTGCTTCGAATCGGGGGATTTCGGTTCTTTTTCTTTAGTAATGAGGGACATGAGCCGCCGCATATTCATATCGAATCAGCCGGAAATTACGCCAAGTTCTGGTTGGAGCCGGTGGCGCTTGCGCGATCGGTCGGTTATAAAGCAAGGGATTTGAGGCGACTCAGAACGTTGGTGGAAGAACATCGAGATCTCTTCCTGGAGAAATGGGATGACTACTTCGAGCGTTAAGACAACCACGCCCCTTGCCAAAAGCATCCGATTTGACGCCGAGATGATGCACGTCCGGCTGGCTGACGGACGCGAGATCAGCGTCCCGCTTGAATGGTTTCCCAAGCTTCGCAGCGCCAAGAAGAAACAACTCGAAAATTTCCGCCTGATCGGCGGTGGCGTTGGGATTCACTGGGGAGAGCTGGATGAGGATCTCTCAGTCGCTGGGTTACTGGCGTGCTGAGTTAAGAGTTTCAGCGTAACCCCTCCTGGCTGGATACCCCGCATTTAACCGGAACCTAACTATCGAAAATTTGATCCTCCGGGTTGTCCCAGAAGCCGAAGGCGGATTCGGCGGCTTTCAACAAACCGGAGTCCGCGGCCGAAGGACCCGATCGCCCGCTCGATTTCTTTGATAAAAAAGCTATACTTTTTAAAATCTTAAACATCATATTCCACCAAACATTCGAGGAGCGGATTGTGATCACACTGGAAATCTCTTTGACCTGCCAATCAACCTGGCAGGGAAAACCTTTCAAGCTTTAAACTGTTGCTACGCTCGTTTCAACCGTCAGGGTTTTCGTGCCGGGCTCAGGCCGATAATAGA
The DNA here is from genome assembly GCA_041484905.1 of Nitrospiria bacterium. GTDB lineage: Bacteria > Nitrospirota > Nitrospiria > JACQCE01 > JACQCE01 > JACQCE01. The sequence goes on along the minus strand of JBGPIL010000054.1, from coordinate 4,992 downwards.
GCCGCTCAAACCCGATGACTTCCTGTGTTTTGACGTCTTTGATGAGGATGATTCCTTCGCCGGTTTCCTCACACACCTGACCGGCGCGAGGCTCCGCCCAATAGACGGTCAATGTTTCCCCAACAGGGTCGTGGATCACTCGGATCAGGGCCATATCCGGCCTCCTTCTTTCATGCTATCCGTGAGGTAACATGTTACCACAAAACCCGTGCCGTTGAGCCGTTTCACCACCACGCACAGGTGATAGGGGGGCTGGGCATGGTAGAACAGATAAATCGCCCGATCCCGCTTGCTCTGCCTGATCTGATCCGGTGTCCGCAAGCAGACTTGGACATCTTGTTGCCGGCCGGCAACCTCAGGGTGTTTTCCCTCAATCATCGCCCAGTAGTCGGCCGTCGTGCGAACCGAAAAACCGATCGGGTTCACAACCTCAAACAGGTAGGCAGTCTCTTCATGCATTCGTCATTCTCTTATTGCAGGGGTAACTCCAGCGGGGCATCACTCTTATCCAAGACAAGGTGCTGTTGCCCGACCTTCCCCCATCTCGATGGACCCTAAGTATCTCAGGACATCTTCCTCCTTCCAAAGAACCTTTGTTCCGTACACATCATTCAATTTCAATAATCTGTTGCATATCCAATCATGCAATGGCTTTTCTGTAAAGAATGCATCGCAGTAAGGCAATGCCCAAGCAGCATGGGAAAAGTCAGTAAGATCATTTTCTTCATAGCGTTGACCTCTGTTATATCTGATAAAAGCGTAAAGCCCTGACGTGATACGAATGAATGGCAGCTCTTTGTCGATTTTGTTCTGATCAAAAGCGTTGTAAATTGCATTCGACAGCAATCTTACGCGTTCTAATTGGAGCATTCCGTCTGATGGAGGAGGAAGGCCTTTATCGACTTGGTACAAATACACCCAAAGTTTCTCAATATCATCTTTCATAACATCCAGTACTCCTGCAATTTCGTGCATGAATACATCATGAAACGATTTCCATCCCTGGTTGTTATCTTTGCCTTGGTTGAGATTATCAACAAGGTTTTTGGATTCCTGCATTGGGAAATCAGCTTTTATGGTTTCCAACATTTGGACCAGGGTAAATTTAGAAAGATGATCAAAAAACTGAACTTGTATGTTATTCATCTGATCATTGGGAATTCCTGCCACTGCTGGATAGTTTTCTCCCATTACAAATGCCACCTTTGTCCACACATACTTTTCAGGATTAAAAAGAGGGTTGCCCCGCGCTTTGACTTGTGAAAAACGCACAAAATTAAGAAGCTCTTGTCCAACCATGTCAATTGGTGAAATAAAGCAAACTTGCCGGCTAAGCTCATCCATCACTCGTGCGGTATTTAACCGCCGCTTCAGGTCTCCTTGCTTCATAAGCTCGGTAAAGACATGCGGACTTAAAGGGCAAATTGCGACTCCTGCTTCAACGAGCCCCTTAAGGGTGTTATAGATTCCCGTCTGTACTTTCGGTGCTTTCCCAATAGAAGCTTCGCGCATGAAAATCCAATATTTTGTGTCGAGATAAACTCTGTGTTTCTTCAGCACCATTTCACCAATCTTTGTCCTGAACTGCTTGGAATAAGCTTCTATGACATCTGTTTCTGAAGCATGTTCTTGATAGTTCATTCGGTATTGTTCTCCATCATTGCGATCCGACGGATTCACAAATCCTTAATCGACCAAAGTTCTTCTCCAAGAAGAAGCAACTCGAAAAGTATCGTCTCATCAGCGGTGGCGTTGGGATTCGCTGGGAAGCGTTGGACAAAGATATTTCGGTCGCCGGGCTGTTAGCTTTATAACAACCGACACGGCTTACCAACTCATCCAATTGTCAAATCGGCATGCCGGGCACGGGTTACACATGGCCATCGAGGAAGCCCTCTAAACCGCATTCGTATACTTTGGAGTTAAATGGCTTGAGCGCTTTCTCAAGCGTTGTCGGCTTATCCGCGCCCTTTCGGACAATCGTGATCTCAGGCTTTGTCTTATTAAGGATCGATAATAACCAAGTCAGCATATAATGGTCAGCAGGTGGGAGGCTATAACCTATAAAGTATATTTCTGATAATCCTGCTTCCAAAGTATTTCTTGCGCTATCCCAGTGCTTTTGGAATAGGTTCTTCCAACGTCCATGCGCTAGCCAAGCTTCTTTCTGATAGAAAAAAGTAATTAATGCCGGTGAGTAGAATTGGCCCTTTCTCTCAAACAGATACCCCCAGTTTTTCGGTTTTACACCCAGTCGCGTATTATAAATCTCCACTCTTGGTGGTTTATAACTTTTGATTTGGGAACCCTGAAACCGTCGCCTCTCCAACCAATTGACTGATCCATGAAGTTTATAAAGTCGTACTGCGCCCACCCTTTTAACAGGAGACATCAACCGAAGGTGGGGGTAGTAATAAGATTCTGGCCCCAGTAAGCGCTCAAGAACCAAGTCATAGTTCGTTGTAACGATGACAAGATCATTCCCTGTCTCTCCTAATGCTTCTAGCCATGCATGAAACTGCTGCTGGACACGCCCTCGCTTCACATCCTGTCGCAACAAAAAATCAGCGATGGCAGTTCGGAAGTTAATCAGAGCCCTTATGGGGTGTCGACGAACATCACCTCGCTTCAGCGTCTCATTGGGACCAAGAGGCCTAGGATAAGCAACATTATGTAAGTGAGACATGCACAATTCAACATCCTCAACATTAAACATCCAAGATGAAAGAGGCCGACCACCGACATTCATCCTAAAGTCTCTGTCCTCGCAGCTATCTATCCATGATCTTCTATTTTTCCCCTTGGTTAGAATAGCGCGGAGAAAAGCTCTTTGTAATGGAATTCCCGCTAACGCATAGCTCGCGCCCGAGCCGAGAAAAAGGCACGTAACCGGCTTGGTCATCTCGATGTCGCCTCTTCAACAATCCTGATCTCCTCTGCTGTCAGCCCGTAGAGTTCGTAGACCAGTTGGTCAATCTGTTTATCAGTGGCATCAATCTGCCGCTGGAGCTTGATCTTATCGTCAGGGGTATTCTCAGTCTTCAGTCGCTTGTGTAAATCCAGCATCCTCTCGACAAGCGTGACCATATTGTCATGCCTAGCCTTGTCGGATATATCGGAAAAGTTGATGGTCCGGATGGGCACCTTCTCCATGTACTGATACACCAGCCGATAACGGTATTTGCCTGCGCGAATGCCGAACGGAATACTGATGTTACTGATCGCAAACCAGAACATCTGACTGTTCAAGATACCAAGCAGATACGTATCATCTACGCCCAAGGCGTAAGCAGTGTTGGCCAAGTAGGTGCCGGAGCGGTTAAGAAAAAAGCGCGGTGCTTTGCAAATATCTGGAAAGATGATTTTCGGGCCATCGAAAATAGGATAGTAGGCTACCTCATCCTGAATCTCGTACCACTGGTAATGTCCTGGCTTTCTCCCCACCTTATCATTCGATGACTTTTTTGGAGTCAATTCTGCTTTCCATCTTGCCAGGTACTCTCGAATCGCAGGGTAACGGTCAATGTCAACCCCTCGCCTGGTGAATATAAGCCAGAGATCAGGATTTTCGATGTGGTAACGTCTAACGTCCTCACCGACGAGCAACGGTTTAATCAGCTCTGTGCTAGCCTTGTTTTTGCTGATAAGGGTTTTCCGTGTCGCTGAGTTGATAACAAAAGCCTCGTTTAAACCCGTCGTCACGCCTCGGAAAAATTTCCGCTCCACATACTCTCCAAGTGGCTTCCCGGCTTTCATCACCTTATCGAAGACCGCCGCTTCCTTGTCCGACTTGAGCGCCCATGCTTCCGATGAGAGGCGCTGGTGAGGGATGGTGAAGTGGTTGGTGGCAGCATAGTCGGCGAGGTTGCTAATTTCGAGCGAGGGAATATGCGAAACTTCCACGCGCTCGGGTTGATTGGTCTTCGCGATCAGCGGAATACAAACGTAGGTGTCTTTCGCCTTCTCGAACACAGGCAGTCCGCCGAAATCCAGAACACTGAGCACGGCTCCGTGCTTCTTTAGCGTGCGTCGCAACGGCTCTCCGTAGGTTGTGCGAAGGAAACTGTTTGAGACGATGAAGCTGAAGTGCCCACCTTCACGGAGCAGTTTGACGCTGCGCTCCATGAAATAGGCATAAAGGTCGGCTACACCATCGAAGGCCTCATAATGTTCAGCAAAATAACCCTTGAGGCTCGAAAGTGCTTCCTGTCGCACATATGGCGGATTCCCAATGACAGCATCAAACCCGCCCGCCTTCATGATCTCCGGGAATTCAGCATTCCAGTCAAAGGCGTTCACCCGCTGCACTTCCTCCTGATCGAACATGGTCGCCTGCCGGCCTTCGTAATAATCCGGCCCGATGAGGCTGTTGCCGCATTTGATGTTGCTTCCAAGGTCAGGCAGCGCTCGCTCTCGCCACATTTTGAGCTGACGGTTTAATGTATCCTGATTTTCACCTTCCAACACCTTAAGTAGCAGGCTCAACTTGGTCACTTCGACCGCCTGGCTGTCGATGTCCACGCCGTAGATATTGTTGAGCAGGATTCGCCTCTTTTCCTGCGTGGTCAGGAGCCACTGGCCACCCGAGCCTTGATAGATCTCTTTCGTGTGCTTCTCCGGGCCGTCCTTTACGTACCAGTCCCGGTGATAATTCAGGAGGTACGTGTATGCGCCGATGAGAAACGATCCCGACCCGCAGTCGGGATCGAGAATTCGCAGTTTGGCAATCTGCTTGGGCGTTTTCCCCTCGCACAGTTTGCCGACGGTGTTTTTGACGATGTACTCCACAATATAGGCCGGCGTGTAATAGACGCCGCCGGCCTTTTTGACCTCCGGCTTTTCCTCGACTTTGGCTTGGTGTCCCGCCGTGAGGCGGATGACCTTGCCCAGGAACTGCTCGTAGACATTGCCGAGAATATCGGCGCTCAAAACTGAAAATTCGTAGGGGCTTTCGGGATAGTAGAGGCGGCGAATGACGTCCTTCAACACCTT
>JBGPIL010000053.1:0-12448 GCA_041484905.1 Nitrospiria bacterium | reverse complement strand
GACAACCATCAGTTCGCCCATCCATGGGGTCGTCACGAAGAAGACGGCGCTCCAGGGCATGTATGTGACGCCGGAGATGAACCTGTACGAGATCACCGATCTGTCGACTGTCTGGATCAACGCCGACATCTATGAATATGAAGTGCCGATGGTGAACGTTGGACAGGACGCGGTCGTGACGCTGACCGCCTATCCCGGTGAGGCGTTTCACGGTCGTGTGATCTATATCTACCCGTACCTCAACACTGAAACCCGGACAGTGAAACTGCGAATGGAGTTCCCCAACCCGGAGGGCAAGTTCAAAGCGGGGATGTACGGCACGGTTGAGATCAAAACGACGGCCGGGAAACAACTGGCCATTCCTCAGGAGGCTGTGCTGGACTCAGGGACTCGGACACTGGTGTTTGTGGACAAAGGCCAGGGGATGTATGAGCCGAGAGAAGTCCAACTGGGGCACAGGGCCGATCGCTTCTATCCGGTTGGTTCAGGCCTGAAGCCTGGTGATCGGGTGGTCACCTCTGCGACCTTTCTGATCGATTCCGAAAGCAAGCTCATGGCGGCTGCAAACATGATGGGTGCGTTGGGCATGGGCGGCATCCGGATGGAACAGGCCCAAATGGGTCAAATGGAGATGGCTGGTATGGAAGGGATGAAAATGGATCAACCCTCTTCCCAGCGAGAACAGACCGTGGAGGGCGTCACTGTGACGCTGGCGGTCGCCCCTGAGCCGCCAAAGAAAGGCGAGAACGTCATCCGCCTGACAATCTGGTCTGAGGGAAAACCCGTCACCGATGCGAAGGTGACGGTGGCATATACCATGACGATGCCCGGGATGGGAGTGGACACGGTCGAGGCCAAACCGACAAGAGATGGGAACTATGAGGCGACGGTGGATTTTGCCATGAAGGGGGGTTGGGCGATCGATGCCACGGTCGTTCGGGGTAAGGCGAAGCCGGTCACCGCGCATTTCACCGTCCAGGCAGGAACGTAGCATGATCGCGCGGGTGATTGAATACAGCGCAAAAAATCCCTTTATCGTGTTGTTGGGGGTCTTCTTTCTCTCGGCCTGGGGCTACTGGGCTGTGACGAAGACTCCCCTTGATGCGATTCCGGATCTCTCCGACGTCCAGGTGATTCTCTACACCGAGTGGCCGGGCAGGAGCCCCAATCTCATTGAAGACCAGATCACCTATCCCATTGTGACCTCCATGCTGGGCGCCCCGAAGGTGAAGTATGTGCGTGGGGCTTCGGATTTCGGTTTTTCGTATGTCTATGTGGTCTTTCAGGACGGCACCGATATGTATTGGGCCCGCAGTCGCGTCTTGGAATATATGAGCAAGATTGCGGGCAAACTTCCGGATGGCGTGAACCCGATTCTGGGACCGGACGCCACCGGGGTAGGGTGGGTGTACGAGTATGCCCTGGTGGATGAGAGCGGGAGACATGATTTGGCTGAACTCCGTTCCTATCAGGACTGGTATCTGCGCTATCAGCTTCAGGCGGTGCCCGGCGTGGCCGAGGTGGCTTCCATCGGCGGCTTCGTCAAACAATATCAAGTCAATGTCGACCCCAACAAACTCCTGGCCTACAACATCCCCTTCACGCGACTGACCCAGGCGATCCGGATGAGCAACAACGACGTCGGAGGCAGCTCGATTGAAATGAGCGAGCGGGAATATATGGTCCGGGGACGAGGATATATTCAGTCACTCAGTGATCTGGACGCCATTCCTGTGGGTCTGGGCCACAACGGCGTGCCGATTCTTCTCAAGGATGTCGCTACGATCAGCCTGGGACCGGAGATGCGACGGGGCGTGGTGGAACTGGACGGCAAGGGGGAAGTGGTCGGGGGTATCGTCATCATGCGCTATGGCGAGAATGCCCTGAATGTGATCGACCGGGTCAAGGCAAAGCTCAACGAGATCAAGCCATCCCTTCCTGAGGGAATGCAGATCGTGACAACCTATGATCGGTCTGACCTAATCCTGCGGGCAATGGCCACGCTGAAAGAGAAATTAATCGAAGTCACGATTGTGGTAAGCCTGGTCAGTCTCATCTTCTTGTTTCACTTCCGCTCGGCGCTGGTGGCCATTCTGAGTCTTCCCCTGGCGATCCTGCTCTCCTTCATCGCCATGTACTATCTGGGGCTGACCAGCAACATCATGTCTCTTGGCGGCATCGCCATTGCCATCGGAGCGATGGTGGACGCAGCCATTGTGATGATTGAAAACGCTCACCGGCGGTTGGAACAGATGCAGCCCGGACAGGATCGGTCGCAGGTCATTATTGATGCCGCAAAGGAGTTGGGCAAGCCCCTCTTTTTCTCGCTGCTCATTATCACGGTCTCGTTCATGCCGGTCTTCACGCTGGAAGCGCAGGAGGGCCGTCTTTTTAAACCGCTCGCCTTTACAAAAACCTTTGCCATGTTCTTTGCCTCGTTGCTGTCCATTACCCTGGTGCCGCTCTTAATGGTCTATTTGATCCGCGGCCGCATTACGCCGGCGGAGAAGAACCCGATCAATCGGGTGCTCGTGGTCCTGTATGAGCCAGTGGCCCGATGGCTCCTTCACTTCCGGGGATGGGTCATCGCAGGAGCCGTGGTGCTCTTTGTCATGACCATCCCGGTGTTTCTGCGTCTTGGCTCTGAGTTCATGCCGCCGCTCAATGAAGGCACGATCCTCTACATGCCCACCGCGCTTCCCGGCATCTCGATCACCAAAGCCACCCAGATCCTTCAGCAGCAGGATGCCCTGCTCACACAATTTCCAGAAGTGGAGCGGGTCTTTGGCAAAATCGGCCGGGCCGAAACCTCCACCGATCCTGCGCCGCTCTCGATGGCCGAAACGACCATCACCTTAAAGCCGGAAGCGCAGTGGCGGCCGGGAATGACGTGGGACAAACTGATCACCGAGATGGATAAGGCAGTGCACCTTCCCGGCATGCCGAATATCTGGTGGATGCCGATTCAGACCCGGACCGAGATGCTGGCGACCGGGGTACGAAGCGCCGTGGGAATCAAGATTTACGGAAGGGATCTTTCAGAGATCGATCGCATTGGGAAGGAGATTGAAGGAGTGCTGTCAGGAATGGCTGGAACACGCAGCGCCTTTTCGGAGCGCGTCACCGGCGGGTATTATCTGGATTTCGTGGTCGATCGCCAGGCGGCAGCCCGATACAACTTGAGCGTCCAGGAGGTCGAAGAGATCATCGAAGCGGCAATCGGGGGGGCCAATGTGACGACAACGGTGGAGGGGAGGGAGCGGTACCAGGTCAACGTTCGGTATGCGCGCGAGCTGCGGGATGATATTGAAAAATTAAAACGGGTCCTGGTGCCGACCCCTGCGGGCGCGCACATCCCGCTGGAACAACTGGCCGGGATTCAAATCGCCACGGGCCCGCCGATGATCAAGGACGAAAATGGCTCGCTGGCCGGGATTGTCTATGTGGACGTGGCAGGCCGTGATTTGGGAAGTTACGTGAAGGAGGCCCAGCGGACGATTACCGAAAAGATCCAGCTTCCTGCCGGTTATTCGCTGGGCTGGGCGGGATCGTATCAGTATCTCCTGCGAGCCAAGGAGCGGCTCAAGATCGTCGTGCCGGTGACGGTCCTTTTAATTTTTGTGTTGCTGTATCTCAACTTTAAGTCAGTGGCCCGCGCACTGCTCGTAATGCTGACAGTTCCCTTCTCGCTTGTCGGAGGGATTCTCCTGCTCTATCTGCTCCACTACAACTTGAGCGTGGCCGTGTGGGTTGGGCTGATCGCGCTCGCCGGTGTGTCCACCGAGATTGGCGTGGTCATGATCGTCTATCTGGACGAAGCGTTTCGAGTACGCCGGGAAGAGGACCGGTTGAACACCGTGAGGGATCTCATTGAAGCGACGATCGACGGCGCGGTCAAGCGTGTCCGGCCCATCGTCATGACCGCCTCGGCGATTCTGTTCGGGCTGCTCCCCATCATGTGGAGCCACGGAGCGGGAGCCGATGTGATGAAACGGATCGCTGCCCCGATGATCGGCGGCATGATCACCACCACGCTGCTGACGTTGTTTGTCATCCCGGCTGTCTATTTGATCTGGCAGGGGCGGGCAACACGATTGAAATAGGTGTAATGAAGGTCTGGTATCGGGAAAAAGTGCGGCCGAGTGACAGAGTGGAGCTTCACGCTGACAAGCGTGAAGGCGGCACATGAGTTTCATGCGGCTGGTCAATCAGGATGGATCGGCGCCGAATGGTCGCGCCTGAACGCGCATTTTTCTTGAGGTTTCACCAACAAGTCCTCATCGGGGCCCGTAGAGCAAACAACGATCGAAAACACTCGTTGATCACCATCTCATCATCTCAACTACTTCCTCCTTATCATCGATCGCCCGGTCATTGCTTTTGAGAGGGTTTTGGCGTAGCCTGTTGAAAAATAGGTGAATGCGATCGGAGGCTGCGTCCTCTCGATGCGACTTTATCCAAATCGAGAAAGGGGGAATTGGGCATGCAATACGGCAGCATTATGAAGGATCGTATTCTGTTCGGTGTCCTGATTTTTGTCCTGATGGCGGGCATGACCGTGACGGCGATGGGAGAAGAACCGAAAGCGTTCGGCACGCCAAAGGGCGACGAAGGCACCCGCATCTTTAAGGCCGCCGAGCATCCCTACTACAGCGGGCATTTTCATCTGACGGGCCAACAGACGACCCTGATTGGGAGCATGCGGGATGTAACGCCGTGGGATCACCTGGATTATGCCGGCCGGCGCCTCCAATCGGTTCCGGGCGGGGTCGACATCAACGTGGATGAACGCGCCAACACCGGCGTCGTCATCGCCGAGTTCACGGAAGGGAGCGACCGCTATAAGATCGTCTTCGATCGCTTCGCGGGCTCAGCCCCCTATCAGGACGGCGGCATCGCCACGCGGGTCTATGAGCACGGCGATTCCGGCAATGGCGATGCCCTCTATCCCAAAACATGGCTCTACCTCGCCAGCTGGGGCAAGGCGGATCTGTTCAAAAACGATCAAAATTTATACAAGGACTATAACGCCCACTTCATGGTCATGGAGCGGTCCCGCGATCGGACCACTCATGCCGTCCGCTATCCTGGAAAACGGACGCTTCCGGGAGGGGAGACCGATCCGGCCGGGATGGAGATCGATCTGTGGGTCCGTTCGCCGGCCTCGAACCCGAAGAACTTCCCGCCGTTCGAGACATTCGTCCATCTCTATTGGGATGAGGTGACCTGGCGGTAGGCTGAGACAGACATCCGGAGCGGCGAACCTTAAAAAGGTTCTCTGGCCCTGATTTTACAGAGCGGCAACAAAATATCGGCAAGCAGCGGAGCGATGCCCTTGACGAAATACCGATCATCGCGGTATTATGTTTAACGTGATAGCAAAATGCTATCATATGGCTAACCGGGGAGGTGTTCCGATGGCTCAGATTCTGGTCCGTAATCTTGATGAAACCATCGTGAAACGGTTGAAGCACCGCGCCAAGGCCGATGGCCGCTCGCTTCAGTCCGAGGTCCGCGCCATCCTAGAACGGGCCGTGATGGCTCCGGTCGTACAGATGAAAACTGCTCGGGACTTGGTGGAGCGGCTGCGCAGAAAATTGAAAGGGCGCGCCTTCCCCAACAGCGCGAAACTGATCCGTGAAGACCGCAATCGATGAGTCTCTATATCGTGGATGCCAGTGTTGCGGCGAAATGGTTCACCGATGAAGATGATGCGGCTGCGGCGCTCGTGCTGCTGAACGGGCGACATGCCTTGCATGCCCCAGATTTCTTTGCGCTGGAAATGGACGGCGTGCTGTGCAAATGGATTCGGCGCGGCATTGTGACCGAGCCCGAGGGTGATGAAATCCGTGCCACGTTCGGTCAACTGCCCATTCAATATCACCCGTTCAGACTTCTTCAGGACTCCGCCTATGCGATCGCCAACCGGACGGGGCTGAGCCTGTATGACGGCTTGTATGTCGCGTTGGCGGTCTTGCTAAAAGGCCGGCTGGTCACGGCGGATCGTCAGCTCCATGATCGAGCGACCACCGGATCATTCGGGACGTCTCTGCAGTGGGTCGTGGATCTCACACCCGATTGACCTTCCTAGATGGCTGCAACATGAAAACTGTGTGAGGCAAAAATGGCACGACGCGCACAAAAGTGGACTGAGGGATTGGCCAAGGATCTTCGGGATCCCGCCTTTGCAAGTGCCTTCATTCAGGCGGCGTTGGACGATGGATTGCCAATCCAGGCGGTATTGGGCAAAATCATCCGCACCTACGGGGTCAAGGAGTTTTCCAAGCGGGTGAAGATTCCGAGCCCCAAACCTATTACGGTCCATTGATCCCAAACATAATCCAACCCAGGAGACGCTGAATCGTCTGTTGCGGCCGTTTGGACTCAAGCTCTCCGTCAACCTGCTTGAGGCCAAATCAAGAAAATCCGCGGCGTGAGTACAAAACACCGTCGCATTAAAAATGTACTCTGACCCTGATTGTTTGTACGGTCGCCGCTGGTAGCAACGACAAGGGCGGGAAGTCTGGCCGGTTTCGTAACTCCGCGAAAAGAAATGGCGCCGATGGGTAGAATTATTAGGCCACCATTTTTATTTCTTTCCCCTCATACTCGGGAAACATGATAATGGCCGGATGGATACCGAAGGCTTTTGCCAACTGTTCAGCGCGCTTTTTGCCAATGTCCACTTTGCCGTTTTCCAGAAGGCTGATATTTGTCGGACTAATGCCGCAGCGTGTGGCCAACTCGGCCTGGGTCCAGCCTTTCAGCTCGCGCAGCATTTGGATCACTTCACCCGTGGTCATGGCAACATGCGGTTGTGCCGAAACAAAATCTGCCTTGCTCCGTGAGCCCATACGATTCTCCTAATAGTTGTGTGGCGTGATTTCCAAAACAAAAACCGTCACGATATCGCGTTCCACTGCATAAATCACCCGATATTGCAAACTTAATCGCGAGGACCGTTGTCCGGCGCGCTCGCCCTTTAATTTTTCGTCATGGAAGCCGGGGAACTCTTTTAATTTCTCTGGCCCATGCCGGAAAACGATGTCCTTCCACAACTCGTATTTTCTGACAACCGTTTCCGGTAATTTCCGGCATGTTTTCGCGATGTCACGGTGCTCCCGGATGCGCCACATTATTAAAAATAATAATGTATCAGTTTTAATAAGTCAAGAAGGCTCGCACATTTCGGCCTGATTGCAGGGAGTTGTAGCAGAATAGTAGCAAACACAGGGACGGGGGGCGGTTTCGCAAATCCGCGAAAAGAAAAGGTGCCGAGGGGCAGAATCGAGCCCGCACAGCCTGCCATCAGGCAGGCGAATACCAATAGGCCGTCTTCCACTCGGGCGCTAACCCACCCGTTGTTTGGGTGGTTAGCAGCTGCTGGTCGTCGCGTTCGGCAGTTCGTACGGGGTACAACGCGTATAGAGTGAGTAGGGTAACGTTGTTGGGTAAAGATGGTGCCGAGGGGCAGAATCGAACTGCCGACACAAGGCTTTTCAGGCCTCTGCTCTACCGACTGAGCTACCTCGGCACGCGAAGGCGCTTACGATAGCAAACGTTTTGGCAGACTGTCAATTATATTAGGGGGAGATGCTCGGCTCCCCCTAGACCCCCATCGCCATACGCAGAGCACATTTGTACATCCGATGGGGGGCATCGGGGGGAGAAAGCGGCACTCTCCCCCCGAATTGAGCAAGCGACTTGCAAAGCGAGCGGAAAAACCCTTAATAAAATTGACAACCTCCTCGTTCCGCCCTTATAATCCATGACGGTGACGGCCCGCCCGACACCAGGGTCTTCAGGGGCCCCCGGCGCAGTCCCCACTCGGACCGCCAGCCGATAACAGGGCGGGCAGGGCCGACGGCGGCCAAAGACAGAATGACCCAACCAATCAGAAATTTTGCGATCATCGCCCATATCGATCACGGCAAATCGACCCTGGCCGACCGGCTGCTGGAGTTGACCGGCGCGGTCACGGCGCGTGAATCGCGCGACCAGCAGCTCGACAGCATGGATCTGGAGCGGGAACGCGGCATCACGATCAAAGCGCACGCCGTCCGGCTGACCTACAAAGCGCGCGACGGGCAGTCCTACCGGCTGCATCTGATCGACACGCCAGGCCACGTCGACTTCAGCTACGAAGTCTCCCGCAGTCTGGCCGCCTGCGAAGGCGCATTGCTGCTGATCGACGCCAGCCAGGGGGTGGAGGCGCAGACGATCGCCAATGCTCAACTGGCCCAGGCCGGCGGCCTCAAACTGATTCCGGTCATCAACAAGATCGATCTACCCAGCGCCGATCCAGACCGGTGCCGCCGGCAATTGGAAGAATTGCTGGACATCGACGGCGATGAAGCGATCCTCGCCAGCGCCAAGGAGGGCATCGGCGTGCCGGAGATTCTGGAAGCGATCGTCGAGCGGATTCCGCCGCCCTTGGACCACACCGGCGAACCGCTGCGGGCGCTGATCATGGATTCATGGTTCGACGCCTATCAGGGCGTGATCCTCCTCATCCGGATTGTCGATGGCCAGGTGCGCGTGGGCGACCGGATCCGTCTCTGGGCCTCCGGCGCCGAATCGGCCGTGCTCGAGCTGGGTGTCTTTACCCCCAAGCGGCTGCCGCAGGAGCAGCTCTCGTCGGGCGAGGTGGGCTACCTGGTGGCCGGCCTGAAAAATCTGCAGGATGCCAAGGTCGGTGACACGGTCACGAATGCCGACCGGCCCGCCGCCGCCCGGTTGCCTGGATTTCAAGAGGTCAAGCCGATGGTCTTTTGCGGCTTTTATCCCTCCGAGAGCGGACAATTTGACGAGCTGCGCGTCGCCGTGGAAAAACTGCAACTCAACGACGCATCGTTTACGTACGAGCCGGAAACGTCGCTGGCGCTGGGCTTCGGCTTCCGCTGCGGCTTTTTGGGGCTTTTACACATGGACATCATCAAGGAGCGGCTGGAGCGGGAATATCATATCCCGCTGATCTGCACCACGCCGACGGTCAATTACCACCTGCATCTGACGAACGGCGAAGACCTCTGGGTCCATAACCCGGCAAATTTCCCCGATGCACAGCTCATCGAGATGATCGAGGAGCCGGTGATCCTGGCGACGCTGTCGCTGCCCGAGGAGAGCATCGGCGCGGCGCTCGCGTTGTGCCAGGAGCGAAGGGGCATCCAGCGGGAGGTCCGCTATCTTGACCGCCACCGGGTGATCATTCGCTACGAGCTGCCGCTCAACGAAGTGATCCTCGATTTTCACGACAAGCTCAAGTCGGTCAGCCACGGGTACGCGTCGCTCGACTACGAACTGATGGGCTATCAGCCTGAAGAGCTGGTGCGGGTCGACGTGCTGCTCAACGCGGAGCGGGTGGACGCCCTGTCATTCATCACGCATAAAAGCAAGGCCTACCAGCGGGGCCGGGAGCTGGTCGAGCAGATGCGCACGTTGATTCCCAAGCAAATGTTCGAAGTGGCGATCCAGGCGGCGATCGGCCACAAGGTGATCGCCCGGGAAACCATCGCCGCCATGAAAAAGAACGTCACGGCCAAGTGCTACGGCGGGGACATCACGAGGAAACGGAAACTATGGGAGAAACAGAAGCAGGGCAAGAAGCGGATGAAACAGGTGGGGCGGATCGAAGTGCCCCAGGAAGCGTTTCTCGCGCTCTTGAAAGCCAAAGTCTAGGACGCGACGCCGCGATGACGGATCAGAAGTCGCGCCTTCGGGAATATGTCGAAGCGTTCGTCATCGCGATTGTCCTGGCGCTCTTCGTCCGGACATTCGTCGTGCAGGCCTTCAAAATCCCGTCGGGCTCGATGATCCCGACGCTGCTCATCGGCGACCACATCCTGGTCAACAAATTCATCTACGGGATCAAACTGCCCTTGACCAACACGACGCTGATTCCGGTCAGCCATCCCAATCGTGACGATATCATCGTCTTCAAATATCCGCAGGACGAGTCGAAGGACTTCATCAAACGCGTGATCGGATTGCCCGGAGACCGGGTGGAGGTCCGCCACCGGCAGGTCTATATCAACGATCAGCCGCTGACGGAGCCCTACGCCGTCCATCAGGACGGGGTCGCGACGGATGCCGAGATGCGGCCCCGCGATGAATTCGGGCCGGTGACGGTGCCCATCGATTCCTACTTCGTCATGGGCGACAACCGGGACCACAGCCTGGACAGCCGCTTCTGGGGTTTCGTCAAATCCGACAAAATCAAGGGCAAGGCCTTTCTCGTCTACTGGTCGTGGGACGGGATGGGGGAGTGGGTCCGCTGGGAACGGTTCGGAAAGGTCATCAAATAATGGCGGCACAACGGACGGACTCGTCCGCGGCGACACTGCTGGCGCGGGTGGACCAATTCAGTTCGGCCAGGATCGTGGTGGTCGGCGACGTGATGCTCGATCATTACCTCTTGGGCCACGTCACCCGCATCTCGCCCGAAGCGCCCTGGCCGGTTGTGGACGTGCACGGGGACGACTACCGGCTCGGCGGCGCCGCCAACGTCGCCCACAACGTCTGCGCGCTGGACGCCGCCGGGGTGTTGTGCGGCCTGATCGGCGAGGATGACGCCGGCGCCCGTTTTCGCGAACTCCTGATCCGGCGGCGCGTCTCCCCGAACGGCCTCGTGGTCGACGCCTCGCGGCCGACGACGGTCAAAATGCGGATCATCGGCCGGCAGCAGCAGATGATGCGGGTGGACCGGGAAGTGAAGACTCCCCTGACGCCCGGCCCGGTGCAGCGGCAATTGCTCGACGGTGTGGAACGGGCGCTCTCCGGCGCCCAGTGCCTTGTCCTCTCCGATTATGCCAAGGGCCTCTTTACCGAAGGGCTGCTCAAGGACCTGATTCAACTGGCCAAGCGGCACCGGGTCAAAATCGTGGCCGACCCCAAGGTGGCCAATTTCGATGCGATGAAGGGCGCGACGGTTGTCACGCCGAATCATCTCGAAGCGATCCAGATCGCCACGGGACGCGTCCAAGCTACAGATGATGTCAAATCGGTCGGCCGCCATCTGCTGGAGCGAGTGGACGGCGACGCCGTCCTGATCACGCTGGGGGAGCAGGGGATGGCGCTGTTCGAGCGGGACGGCGGCTACCACGAGATCAAGACCGTGGCGCAGCAAGTGTTCGATGTCACCGGCGCGGGCGATACGGTGGCCGCGGTCCTGGCGTTGGGATTGGCCAGCGGGGCCTCGATGCGGGAGGCCGCCACACTGGCCAACGCGGCCGCGGGCGTCGTCGTGGGAAAAGTGGGCACCGCAACGGTCGATCGGCAGGAACTGCGGGTGGCAGTGCGCCGGCTCTTTGAGGCGGCCACATGACGTGCGCGATCATCATCCCGGCCCGGTATCAGTCGAGCCGCTTCCCCGGCAAGGTGCTGGCGCCGCTTGCCGGGCAGCCGATGATCCGCCACGTCTGGGACCGCGCGATGGCCGTCCCCGGCGTCGAACGGGTGATCATCGCAACGGATGACGCCCGCGTCGCCGCCGTCGCCAAGGGGTTCGGCGCAGAGGTGATGATGACGAGCCAGACCTGTCAAAGCGGGACTGATCGGGTTGCTGAAGCCGCCGCTTCGATGACGAGCGAGATTATTGTCAATCTGCAGGGCGATCTGCCGCTGATTCCCCCCAAGCTGATCGTGGCCGCCCGGCAGCCGCTGCTCGACGATCCCACCGTGATGATGAGCACACTGAAGCGTCCGATGACCCGGCTCGAAGAGCTCCGGTCGCCCAACACCGTCAATGTGGTGACCGACCGGGATGGGAATGCGCTCTATTTTTCCCGCGCGCCGATTCCGATGGCGCGCGACGCCCAGGCCGCCGATCCCCTGCCGCCGGGACTGTACTTTCATCATCTCGGCCTGTATGTCTATCGGAAGAGCTTTTTGACGACCTTCGCCACGCTGTCCCCCGGCCGGCTGGAACAGATCGAGCAACTGGAGCAGTTGCGGGCGCTGGAACACGGCTATCGGATCAGAGTCGTGCAGGTGGACGAGGGCACGGTCGAAGTGAACGCACCGAACGATCTTGTTGCAGCGGAGGCAGCCTACCATGGCCGTGGCTAAACGAACTCCCAAACCGTTTCATCATCAGTCCTCAGCACGGCGAAAGACTTCCTCGCGGACGCGCCGGCCCAAATTCGTCTTTGTGACCGGCGGCGTCGTGTCGTCCCTGGGCAAGGGGCTGGCTTCGGCCTCAATCGGGGCGCTCTTGGAAAGCCGCGGGCTGACGATCACCTTCCTCAAGCTCGACCCCTACATCAACGTCGATCCCGGCACAATGAATCCCTACCAGCACGGTGAAGTCTACGTCACCGAGGACGGCGCCGAGACGGACCTCGACCTCGGCCATTACGAGCGGTTTACCTCTGTCGTGACCAGCAAGAAGAACAACCTGACCACGGGCAAGATTTATTTTGACGTCATCACCAAGGAGCGGCAGGGCCAG
>JBGPIL010000052.1:0-12467 GCA_041484905.1 Nitrospiria bacterium | reverse complement strand
GACGGATTGGTGGCGGCGGAGGGACTCGACCATGCATAAGCGCCGAAGGCGCCGATGAATGAACAAGCCGCAGGCCACTTCTCCATGGCGAATCCCAGTAGTCGAGAATATCTCGTATCGTACTTAGTGGCGGCGGAGGGATTCGACCATGCAGAAGCGCCAAAAGCGCCGATGAAAAAATGCCGGAGGCCTCCTCTCATGGCGAATCCCTGTCGTCGAGAATACCGCGTATCGTACTTGGTGGCGGCGGAGGGATTCGAACCCCCGGCCCGGTGATTATGATTCACCTGCTCTGCCAACTGAGCTACGCCGCCATATTCCGTTATGCCATTGATTTTTCTACCCCTTCTGTAACCTGCCCGGATGGGGTTGCTCCCTCCGGAGCCCTGACTGTGCCCGAATTGTGCCTATACAGAGCGTTCAACTTGCCAGCCGCGTCAACCAGGTCGGCCTCGTTCACGATATGGTAGCGGTCAAAGACCGATCGTGTTTTATGCCCGCTGATCGTCATCGCCACCTTTTCAGGAATCCCCGCCTTGACCATGCTCCGAATCGCCGTCCGCCGGAAGTCATGGAACAGCCGCCCCTCAAGGCCGACTTGCTTGAGCGCCGTCTGCCAGACCTTCCGAAAATCCCCCACGGGGAGCGGCTGCTTGTTCTCCACCCGGTAGCAGACTAGCGGCCAGTGGGGGGACTGTGTATCCCGGCGGGCCTTCCACGCCGTCAGCACCTTGTACAGATCATCCGTGATCACGACCATGCGGGCCTCGTTCGTTTTCGTATCGGCCGCCTTCAACGTGATCCGCCGTCGGTCAAGATCGACCTGCTCCCAGGTCAAGGTAAGAATTTCATCCCGCCGAAAGCCGGTATGGTAGCCGATTGCTACCACGGGTTTCAAGTAATCCGGGACAGCCCCGCGCAGCGCCAGGTAGTCCTCATGCTCAAAAAAGCCGCTCCGGGCGTTGCCCTTTTCCGACAGCATCGGGATATGGATCACCCGCGCCACCTTCGGCGGTTCATGCCGGTACGCCAGGGTCAGCATCCGCTTGAGCGCCGCTAGCTGCCGGTTGATCGTGCTGTTCTTTTTGTTCTGCTCTTGCCGGGCACGGACATACGCCGAGATCATCGACGTGTCGATGTCTTTGACCTTCAGGCCGGCGAAGCGTTCCTTGAGCTTCTTGACACTCTCCTCCGCCTTGCGGATCGACTTCCGCCCGTTCACCTGATAGTCGTTAAGAAAATCCTGGGCGATCTCATCAAACGTCACCCGCTCCAAGTAGCGAGGGGGTAACGCATTCATTCTCACTTGTGCCCGCCGGTCGTCGAGCAGCTTCCGTGCCGCCTTCTCCCGTTGGGGCTCAGACAGGTTTTCCCAATTCTCCGTCCGGGCGGACTCCCGAAACGTTTTTGATCCTCGATAGTATTTGATCCACAGCACATTCCCGCGTCGATAGATAGTTCCACCTGGTTTATTCCGACCGCCCATTAGCGTGCCCTCCGGGTGAGCAGATCAATCAGCTTGGCCGTGGTCTTGCTCATGCCCAATTCACCGCGTTCCCAACGGGCCACCGTGTTTTTCGCTACCCCTATCAGCTTGGCAAGCTCGGCCTGGGTCAGCTTCAACCGCCGCCGACGTCGCTTGAGGTCTGCGCCCGTCATGGTGATGAGTATACGTAAGATATACTTGCCCTGTCAAGCCCCATGCGGGCAGCGAGAGCGGTAGGCCAGGAATAACGGGCACACAGCGGGCACAATCCGACGGAGGAAAAGGATCGACAATCACCTGTGCTGCCGACCGCCGGTTCACTCCGGATCACCTGTCACCCAGGCCGGAGTTGTGGGCATTCCTGGGAGGGTCGCTGTCTCCGGGGCATGCTGATCGACCGCCTCTTGTAGCGATCCCGAATCGTTCCCCTCCCTTACCCCCTGAAGAATCGTAACATCGTTACACCACTCAGAATCGCTTGAAATGTCATGGGGTTGTGGTGTTACGATTTCCGTCTGTAACGATGTTACGATCTGAACGGGGGTAGGGGGTAGGAAACGCTGGAAGGCGTCTGCAAAGGCCACCAGGTCATATCCGCGCACGATCTCCGACCCGGCCCGGCGCGGTTTCGCCGGTTTGATCCCAAAGGGTTTCAGCCTTGCGGCCAGCCCTTGCCCGGTCAACTCTTTGCTGTTCAGATCACCCCACGGGCTTTCTTCCAGGGCCACCAGCGCCTTGAGCAGGTCGGCGGTCGTGATGAACACCGGCTGCCCCTGCTCCATGAAGATGCTTTTGAGATCGGCCAGCAGCAGTACTCCACGGTCGCCGTCATCCTCCGCTGTTGCACTCAGGGCTTTAGCCGCTAGGAGTAGCCGCGCCGACCAATCCCGGCCGGCCACTGCGCCGACGGCGAACAGTGACGACCAGTTGTCACACGCTCGGTCATGCAACCACTCAGGGCGAGTGGTAATGGGGAGGGCCGCTTCAATGGCCGATCGTTTATCTGCCGTCCATCTGGCGATCTGGCGGGCCAATGTTTTACCTTCCTGCTCCGCCCGTTGTGCCTGGAACCGGGCCACGCTTGCCGTCTTTGCCTTTCGGAGTATGGGGATCACGATGGCGCGATCCGTCACCGTGTCCCACAATCTACCAATTGCCGCCAGCGCCCGAAAGCCGTAGGCGTCAAATTCACGCGGTTCAAACCGCTCCCCTTCACACCGCCACACCTTCGCCCCGCGCCGGTAGCCGGTATTGATCATGCCGATCACGTCCCGCGCTTCCTTGTCAGACGACAGCTTCTCCGCCTCATCGATGAACAAGGTTGGCTGATATTTGTCCGTCAGACGGAACAACACGGCCGGCGTGACACCAACTCCGACGGTGAGATGGCCCCGGTAGGCAATCGGCATGAGCAGATCGAATAGCAGGGTTTTCCCGCTCCGCTTGGTCGGACTGAGTAGCGCCAGGATCGGGGCGAAGTAAACAGTCTCATGCAACCAGGTACAAACCTCCCAGGCCGCCACCGCATCGGCCGCATGATCGGGCAGGACGACATATCGGCGGAGGTGATCGGCTATGGCGTCCAGTAGATCGGCCCCGTCAACGGGATCATCCCAGGGCCGCACGGCATGGAATGACGCCGCTGACGGTGTGGCTGGGGCTGCTCCGTTCGTCGATGCTGGCGGGTCTGCCGCTTTGCGCTGGGCCTTTATGTCCTTCTTTAACGCCTCCGGTGAAATCGCCAGCACCTTCTTCAACAGGGGGGCAATCAGATCAACTTCCCCTTCGTTCAGTCGTGCGCCTAGGGTCAGCACACTGGACTTGTAGAAGGCGCGGGCGTCCTGCTTCGTCTGGTCAAACGTGGTCAGCAGTTCTTTCAGATCATCAAAGGCATGGCCGGCCAGGATTTCGTCAAGCTCCGACTGGTAGGCCGCCGTCGCCTGGGTGATCGGGTCGCCGGGATTCATCGATACCCCCATTCCAAGAGCAGCCGGGCCACCGCCGCCCGGCCATGCCGGAGGGCGCAAAGGCGGAGGTGATCGATCAACTGTGGGGTGAGTTCAACGGGGAAGGCTACCCGTTCCGAACAGACTATACCCTCTCCGCGTGGGTGCTGATCGCGTTGTAGCTGGTGGTGACGATGGGGCGGTTGACTTCTTTTCGGGAGCAGCGTAGTATCGCTATACACTTGGTTCACCCTCCGGGGCCGGTTCACAGCCGGCCCCCTTTTTTTGGTTTACGATGGGGCTTCTCTGGTCTTGTGCATTTCAATCCATCGGTCAAGGTCAGTCCGATCGAGTAGCACCCGCCGGCCGATCCGCACGGTAGGCAGTTCACCGCCTGCAATTCTCTCCCTGATTGTCCAGACCGACACACGCCCCATGTAAAGCGCCGCCCCCTTCACGTCCAGGAGCCGTTGAACAGGTGATATTGCATCCTGTGTCAGCGTTGATGTGTGCCCGGCTTGTGCCCGCATTATCGATACTCCGGCGGCCAATCGGTCGCCTCGGGTTCGGTGTCTACGGGGTGAGAATCGGCCAGCCCGTGACCGTTCCCGTTTCCTGTCCATCTGGCAGGCTGGACGGTCACAGGGGGCGCGTCTTGGTGGTCAAGGTAGTGGTCAGCAGCCGCAACTTCGATGGCGGGCCGTTGGGCCGTTAGTGCGGCCTTTTCCTGACAGGCGGGGGTACACGTTTCCGGAGAGCTAAAATGCATGATGTTCACCCGCGTAATGTCACACGCCCCGGCCAGATCGACCTCCTGAACGGGCAGGCCCCAGGCGTAGGCCAGCACGATCTTGGCCGCGCTCACCTGCACCCGCATGGCGGTTTTGATTTCCCCCTTAGCAATTTTGCACAGTTGCTCAAAGACCACCCGGCCCACAATGGAGCGGTCTTTTCTTGAAAGCGGGTTTTTGGCCCGGCCGGCTGGGTTGCCGCTCCGACCTGGTAAAAACCCCTTCCCAGTAATCCCGCCCTCCACTATTCTCCTGTTGATCGTTCGTTGTTCACGCGGGGGATGGCCTCCTCTGGTGGGTCAGTTGGGATGGGTTTCGATTCTCTGCCGTACAGTTTGCAAATATGGGCCACGTCGTTAGCCGTGTATACCCGAGCCCCTGTCCACGTCCGGGTAGGAGCAATCAGTCCCTTGCGTTCAAGTCGATAAATCGTATTCCGGTGGAGCCCCGTGGCGGCGGCAACTTCCGAAATCAGCATAGCTCCTCTCCCTCCCTCGATTTTTATCGTGTTCTATGAGTACACTATAGGAGGTGGGTTAGGTTTGGACACCGACCATATTAGGTAGGAGGGTACGATTATGGAGATCGGACAAAAGAAAGATTTATCAATGTGCCGGCTGGTATTTCTCTTAAAGGAACGGCACAAATTCTCCCATCGCATGATTCAAGACCAAGTGGTGAATAAACTCCGGAAACGGGAAGGCACCTCGCCTCTCACTGATACGGGTGACGCCGCGAAGCCGTCCTATCGAGGGATCAGTCGAATGTGCCGCGCTGGAAAGGAGACTACCGACTCTGACGCGCTGGAATGGGCAGAAAGAATGCTCCCCGAAATTTTAAACGAACAGGGCCACATTCGAGAACGGTTTGTCATTCATATCACCGCCGGGGCAGGCCCGACAAATACAACAAGCCTTAACGATAAGCTATGGAGAGATGCCCCGATCGGGTTGATGTTTCAATCACCGGGCGATAGCAAGAAGAAGGGCCCGCGTAATGAAAGTCGGCCCAAATAGAGGGGAGGGGAACGCAAATGGCAGGTCTACGTCAAGGGCTTCTGTGTCTACTTGGGATAAGCCTGCTGCTGACAGGGGGTTGTCTCGCTGCGGCACGAGCCAATGCGTGGAAACAAAAAGATCAGGAGTTACGAGCCGGCATCGGCAACACCCACCGCGATACCTATATTCAACAGATGGGGCCGCCCGATTCCGAGTCCGTCCTCTCAGATGGCAAAACGGTCTTGAAATGGGAACGCACAAGAGTGGGTTCCATGCCCAACTATGCCACGGGAGGCTCCACGGTCTACCAATCGGGCTGGCGCATCCTCTTGACCTTCCGGCCGGATGGCCTCCTTGATAGCTATAGCTGGAATTACTGGTAGCCCCATGACCTGCTACCGCATAGACGGCGCAACGTAACACGCCTTGCAGGAAAAAAATGAAGTGGTATGTTAAGGAAAAACCGAAGGCGGAAAAGCAGGCATAAGACCGCCCGTGCAGACAATTGTGCCTGAAATTGTGCCTAGCACCCCCATCATGTCGCCACACTCGGCAACATTCTACAGCGTCGATCGGCTAGGGGCTCGTCGAGCTTCGCAGGCTTATGATTCACCTGCTCTGCCAACTGAGCTACGCCGCCCTTGCATCGAACGTTTTTCGTGAGATGTAACATTCGATTTCAGTGCCATTTACATCGAACGCAGTGAGATGCCACATCCGATTTCCAGTACCTTCATGGTTGCCGCAATGCGCGCGGCGAGCGTGGACAGCAGATGGATTACGCTGGAACAGACGCTCCGCATGACACGGAGCTCTCGCCGCTTATTCGCGGCTCTTTTCGTCCTCTTCCTGCTTGGTCTTACAATTGATGCACAGCGTCGTCACCGGGCGAGCCTTCAACCGCTTGTACCCGATTTCTCCGCCGCAATCCTCACAGACGCCGAACGTATTGGCCCGAATGCGATCGATCGCTTCATCAATTTTCTTAAGGAGGCGTTGCTCGCGCTCACGGAGCCGGAGCATGAAATTTTGGTCGGCCACCGCGGTCGCCTGATCGCCCGTATCGGCGAGGTTTTCCGCTTCCTGCGCCAGTCCGCCGCCAAGGATGACCCCCGCCTCGGCCAGCAAATCTGTGCGTTGCTGCAGGAGATCCTTGAGGATCTCCTGATATTTCCCGTCCTTCGCGTCGACTGTCTTGAGTTTTTTGGCCTTGGCTGCCATGAGAATCCTTACCGTGTCAGGATGACCCGCTCTCCACCCAACAAAAACACCCGGTTGCCGATTTAAATTAGCGGCCACTATATCAAAAAGCAATTCACCGAGTCAATCGGAGAAGACTGAAGGTGCGGCGGAGCAGCACTGAATGTGCGCCGGAGCAACACTGAAGATACGGCGGGAACACGATAGCCAGACGACCGCCGTTCCCGTCGAGCGTTGCTTGACAGGGTCCCAAAAGCTCCGCTATAGTGACTCTTTACGATCAAGTCTATTAAGACGGTGGCCCGACAAGGAGTCGTGCCAAGGAGTGGTAGATGGCAGTCTTGCCCCAGATCCAATCGCCGGCTGACCTTCGCCGCCTAGCACCGGACCAGCTGCCGGCGCTGGCGGCTGAGATCCGCGAGCGTATCATCGATGTGGTCGCCACCAACAGCGGGCACCTCTCGTCCAACCTCGGCGTGGTCGAGCTGACACTGGCGCTGCACTATCTGTTCAACACACCGCACGACAAGATCGTCTGGGACACGGGCAATCAGACCTATACGCACAAGCTCATCACCGGCCGGCAGGCCAGCTTCCATACACTGCGGCAGTGGGGCGGCATCAGCGGCTTTGTCAAGCGGGAGGAAAGCCCGTACGACACGTTCAACGCGGGCCACGCCGGCACCGGCGTCTCCGCGGCCGTCGGCTTCGTCGCCGCCCGCGAGTTAAGCCGGGACGATCACCGCGTCATCTGCGTGGTGGGCGATGGCGCCCTCACGTCCGGTATGACCTACGAAGGTCTCAATCAGGCCGGGGCCTTGCAGAAGGATTTTTTGCTGATTCTCAACGACAACGAAATGTCCATCTCCAAAAACGTCGGGGCCATCTCCTCCTACCTGAGCCGACTGTTGACCAGCCCGATCTACACGACACTGCGGGAGGACGCCAAAGCGATTCTGAAAGCGATCCCAGCCATCGGTGAATCGATGCTCCGGGCCGCCAAGGTCGCCGAGGAATCGGCCAAGGGATTGATCAGCCCCTCGCTGCTCTTCGAAGAGCTCGGTTTTCTCTACGTCGGGCCGATCGACGGCCAGCGCTTCGACCACCTGCTCCCGACGCTGGAGAACCTGAAGCGACTCAAGGGACCGGTCTTCCTGCACGTCATCACGAAAAAAGGGCTGGGGTACGAACCGGCCGAACGCGATCCGGTCTTTTTCCACAGCGCGCCGGCGTTCTTCCGGGATACAGGCAAACCTCGCCAGACCAGTTCGGTGCCTTCTTATACCAGCATCTTCACCCGCACGCTCATCCGTCTGGCGCATGAAAATCCGAAAATCGTCGGCGTCACGGCCGCCATGCCCGGAGGAACCGGTTTATCCGGCGTCGCCGAGGAATTTCCCGACCGCGTCTATGACGTCGGCATCGCCGAGCAGCACGCCGTCACCTTTGCCGCGGGGCTGGCCGCAGAGGGCTACAAACCGGTCGTCGCCATGTATGCCACCTTCCTGCAGCGGGGCTTCGATCAAATCCTGCACGACGTCTGCATCCAGAACCTGCCCGTCGCCTTCTGCATCGACCGCGCGGGCATCGTGGCGGAGGACGGCACCACGCATCACGGCATCTTCGACCTGGCCTTCCTGCGCCACATTCCCAACATGGTCATCATGGCGCCCAAGGATGAGAACGAGCTGCAGCACATGATCAAGACGGCCGTCGAGCATCCCGGCCCCATCGCCGTGCGCTATCCGCGCGGCAGCGGGTTGGGCGTCCCGCTCGATCCCGAGCCGCGCCTTATAAAGATCGGAAAAGGAGAGGTGCTGCGCAACGGCGACGACGTGACCATCATCGCGTTGGGCAGCCGCGTGGCGCCCGCGCTGGAGGCGGCCGAACAACTGGCGGCGGAAGGCCTTTCGGTCGGGGTCGTCAACGCCCGCTTCGTCAAACCCCTCGACCGCGATCTACTCTGCTCCATCGCCGCCCGCTGCAAACTTCTGGTCACGGTGGAAGAACATGTGTTGCAGGGCGGCTTCGGCAGCGCCGTGTTGGAACTGTTGGCCGCCGAAGGACTGCTGGGCGGCCTGAAAATCCGGTGCGTCGGCATTGGCGACGAATTTCCCGACCAAGGTCCGCAGGCCCTGCTCCGTCAGCACCACGGCCTGGACGCTGACGGCATCGCCCGCGCGACCCGCGAACTACTCGGGACCGCGCCCAACCCGGCGCAGCCCCAACTGTCCCGATAGAATCCCATGCAGATCACCCGACGAGCGACACGACCAATCAGCGTCGGCACCGTCAAGATCGGCGGCGGTGCGCCGATCGTCGTCCAGTCGATGACCACCTGCGACACGGACAAGATCGATGCCACGGTTAAGGAAATCCACGCGCTCGAGCAGGTGGGCTGCGAGCTGATCCGCGTCACCGTCAATACCCCCGCAGCCGCGGACGCGCTGCCCGAGATCAAGCGGCAGATTCATCTCCACCTGATCGCCGATATCCACTTTGACTACAAGCTGGCCCTGCGCGCATTGGAAGCCGGCGTCGATTGCCTGCGGATCAACCCCGGCAACATCGGCAGCCGGTCGCGAGTGGAGCGGGTGGTCGCCATGGCCAAGGAGCGCCGCATCCCGATCCGGATCGGCGTCAACGCCGGCTCGCTCGAGCGCGAACTGCTCGAACAGTACGGCTATCCAACCGCCGAGGCGATGGTCGAATCGGCCATGCGCCACATCCGAATTTTAGAGGATCTCGACTTTCATGAGATCAAAGTCTCGCTCAAGGCGTCGCACGTGAAAATGGCGGTGGATGCCAACCGGCTCTTTGCGAAGCAGACCGACTACCCCGTCCATCTCGGGATCACGGAGGCCGGCACAGCCACGACCGGCGCGATCAAATCGGCAGTCGGCCTGGGGATGCTGCTGGCCGAAGGGATCGGCGACACCATTCGCGTGTCACTGGCCGCCGATTCCACTGAGGAAATCAAGGTGGCCTACGAGATTCTCAAATCGCTGGAATTGCGCCACCGAGGGATCAACGTCATCGCCTGCCCCACCTGTGGCCGCGTCGAATTCGACGTCATCAAAGTCGCCAACGAACTGGAGCAGAAACTCGCCCACGTCCGGGAGCCGATCACCATCTCGGTGCTGGGTTGCGTGGTCAACGGGATCGGTGAAGGCAAAGAGTCCGACATCGGGATTGCAGGTGGTGGAAAAGGCGTTGGCCTCTTGTTCCGTCACGGTGAGGTGGTGCGCAAAATTCCCATGGAAACTCTGACCCAAACCCTGATGGAAGAAGTCGACCTGTTGCTCAAAGAACGAGCCGCTCAACAGACCGCCGCCCCCGCGCCTGCCGGGCAGTCTTAAGATCGTCGGGTTTGTCCCGACCAGCCCTAGAAATAAAAAGGCATGGGAAACCGGGACTTTTTATTTCTCCCCGTTTACCATTCACGATTGAGGTTGTTCCCTTCCGAGTCTTTCTCCCCTTCTTACCAGAAACAATTAAGTATGGTGTCCCTGAAATTTCGCTTTTCTGAAGTGGTGCGTAAAATCCCCATGGACACCCTCACCCAAACCCTGCTGGAAGAAGTCGATCTGATTCTCAAGGAACGGGCCGCGCAGCAGACTGACGTACCTGCCCCGGCCGGGCAGTCTTAAGATCGTCGGTTGTGCGGACAGAGCGCACTGGTGAGGTCTTTCCCAATCTCTCCGTGATCGGCGCGGCACGCCGCTGAATCCTTACCTTCTTTAGTCCCCAACAGATCATTTCTTGAGATTTGTTTGCCAGTTCACTATACTTGCTGGCAGGAGAGGTCATGCCATGAGTGAAACGATCAGAGCATTGATTGCGGAACTTAAGGCCGGGCTCGGTCAGCTCTATCGCGATCAGCTCAAGGGCGTCTACTTATATGGGTCGTACGCCAGAGGCGAGCAGGATTCGGAATCCGATCTTGACGTCTTGATCGTCCTGCGACAGATCGACCAGTATGGCGCTGAAGTCGACCGCACCGGTCGTTTGATCTCAACGCTGTCGTTGAAGCACGGCGTCAGCATCAGCCGAGTTTTTGTGTCGGAGCAAGACTGGTTAGACCGTGACACCCCGTTTTTGGAAAACGCGCGGGAAGAGGCCATCCTCGCGTGAAAGAACTCACGGGGAAATTACTCAAGAAGGCCGACCGGGCCATCCATGCCTCGGATATCTTGATGCGGGAGCGGGACGCCGATTCCGCGGCGGGGAGAGCATATTACGCGATGTTTTACACGGCCGAAGCGTTGCTCAGCGAAACGGGCCTCAAGTTTCGAAAGCATGGGGGCGTGCATGGCGCGTTTGGGGAGCACTTCGTCAAGAAGGGATTGCTTGACGCGAAATATCATCAATGGTTGCTCGATGCGTTTGATAAGAGGATTCAAAGCGACTATGGGGTGGACACCGTGGTCACGGTGGAGGATGTCGCACGCATGTTGGAGCAGGCCCGAGCGTTCTTGCAAGAGGCGCGACGGTATTTAGGCGTGAAATCGTAGGTTGGCTTCGGCCGGGACTGGTTCTCCGGCAGAGGCTCGCTCTAGCGCTTGCGGTCCTGGGCTGCGTGGTCAACGGAATTCCAGGGACACCATACTGAATTCGTGACTCCCCAGCTCAGAACGGCCGAATCCTACCAAAACGCGGCGAGCTTTGGAATGGCTGGCCCTGGCCCCCATGCCCGGCGCGGCTGATTGCGATCCCCGGATATGGGTTTTTGGGGTTGACGACTCGCCAACAGTTCAGTACAATTCATACAAGCTATACAAGCTATATGATGTCGCCGGAGGATTCAGCATGACAACTCAAATGATGGTTCGAATCGACCCAAAGATAAAGGAGCGGATCGAGAAGCTGGCACGGCTGGAAGGCAAGACCACCAGCCAGATGGTCAGGGAACTGATCACGGAACACCTTAAAGAACGTGATATCGGGACCTATATCGACGGCCTCTGGAACCGCATCGGGACGCAATTGAAGTCCAGGGGGGTGAAGCCGGCGGACATCGACCGGGCCGTCAAGGCGGCGCGAACACACAAGACATGAAAACCGTGATCGACACCAATGTGTTCGTCTCCTCCTTCTTCGGCGGCCCTCCCCGCCGGATCATCAACCTCTGGAAAGAAGAGCAACTCATCCTCTGTCTCTCGGAGGCGATCCTCGATGAATATATCGAAGTCCTGCAACGAATTGGCTTGCGGGAGCAGGACGAGCTGAAAGAGCTGCTCGCGCTGTTTGCGAAAGGATTTAACCTCAGGTTTTGCCGGAAAACGCCCCGGCTCAAGATCGTGAAAGAGGATCCTGATGACGACAAGTTCATTGAGTGCGCGGTGGCGCTCAGGGCCGAGGTTATTATCACGGGGGACCGGGCCCTCAGAGCGATCAACGAATACCGAGACATCAAGATTCTGACGCCTCAGCAATTTTTAAAGCAGTTCAGCTCCAGCGGTTAAGCAGAACGCGCGGCCAGTCCCACCCGCACCAGCAGCATCAACAGCACCGGCAGGTGGATGAGCACGCCCACCATGCCCAGGAGCGGCTCGCCGATCCAGAACGTCACGGCCAGATTGAATCCCAAAATCAGGTAGTAGAGGCCGGCGGCCGGGAGCGACGGCCGGATCGGCCGATCCGGCCAAAACCGGCGATCGCACCATTGAAAGAAGCCGATCGCCGAGCCGCCCACCACGCCCCAGCCGATAAAGTTCGACACCGGCACGCCGAAGTAGAGCCCGCCGTCCGGGTAGTAAAAAATCTTCCCCAAAAACCACCGGTCGCCCCGCACCGCCGCCGGATCGATGACCACATCGATCCAGACAAACAGACAGACGGCCAGCAGCCAGACGCCCCATGAGTCACGGATGCGGGCCAGATCGACCAATTCAATCCGGCCGCGGCTCACCCGAATCGGCAAACACAAGGCGAGCGCAAGCGCGTAACTGACGTAGGCCAGAAACGTAAACGAAAGGGAGTCCATAAAAGGGACATTGGAGATCCACAGCTCCTGCCCCCGCGTGGCTTCGATGTAGACATAGGG
>JBGPIL010000051.1:0-12600 GCA_041484905.1 Nitrospiria bacterium | reverse complement strand
TGATGGAACTGGCCTACGAGCACATGAACAATCCGGTGAAGGTTGAAGTCTCGCCCGAGCAGGTCACGGTGGCCGCCGTGGAGGAATCGCTCTATCATGTCGGAAGAAGTCAAAAGTTTTCGCTGCTCCTCGGCCTTCTCAAATCCCTGCCGTGGGAACGAATCCTGATTTTCGTCAACACCAAACGCGAAGGGGAAGAGCTCGCGGAGCGGCTGACCCAGCATCAGCACCATGCCAGGGCCATCACCGGCGATCTGCCGCAGAAACAACGATTGAAGGTCATCGAACAGTTCAGGGCCAAAACCCTGCCGATTCTCGTTGCCACCGATGTCGCTTCGCGGGGGCTTCACATCGAAGCGGTCAGCCACGTCATCAACTACGACCTGCCGCAGGATGCCACCGACTACGTCCACCGGATCGGCCGCACCGCCCGAGCGGGCGCCACCGGCATGGCGATCAGCCTCGTCTGCGAGCACTACGCCTTTTCGCTGGAAGAAATCGAACAACTGATCGGTCATAAAATCCCGGTGATCTGGGCCGATGATGCCCTCTTTGTCACACCGCTTCCGTGGCACCCCAAACGCCGGCCACCGTCCCACCAGGGGGGCCGGCCACACCAACCAGGCCGCCGGCCGATGGGAGGCCGCTCGGGCCGTCCTTCACGGGGGCGCTAAGCCATGGCCGACGACATTGAGGCCGGCAAAGCGGCCCTGCTCGTCTTGATTGCGCACCTTGACGCCGAGGTGCAGGTTGTCATTCCCGTCCGGGCCACCAACGACCGCTTTCTGATTTCGCTGAGCAAGGGCAAGGGCCGGGAGTTTATCTCCATCGCCGAAGGCGATCTGCTCGATCTCGACCAGGAGCCGGCGGTCCGGCGCGAGGTGGACGCCACCGTCCGGGCCGGACTGGCCAAGCTCACGGGTTGACGAGTTGAATACACAGCAATACATAACGCATGCCGTGTTGATTGCGTACATCCGATGGGGGTTGTCAGGGGGAGAGCCGGATTCTCCACCTGACTTCAAATGACCTCAACACGCATCGAACAGCTTGAGAAGATCCTCGCGCTGGATCCGAACGACCCGATGACCCATTTTGGCTTGGGGAAAGCCTACGGGGACGAGCAGCAATGGGAGCAGGCCGCGGCGGCCTATCGCCGAGCTATCGTGCTCAAGCCGGACTATACCGCGGCCTATCAGGGCCTCGGCGACGTGCTGAGTGCACTGGGCCGAACGGACGAACTCCGGAAGATTCTGGAAGAGGGCATTGCCGTCGGAACGAAGAACGGCGACCATATCCCGACCGAAAAAATGAAGGCCCGTCTGCACCGGCTGAGCAAAGAGGAAAAGACGTGAGGGGTGAGAGAGAAAGACGTCAGGCGTGAGGCGTCAGGGGTGAGTGGAAAAACCTCATTCTGATCTGCGCATTTTCCCCTTACCCCTCACGCCTAACCCCTTCCGGCTCTTACTCAGCCGGATACCGTCGCTTGGGGTTGCGCGGCGCGTGCCCTCTGATCACGCGCCGTTCCTGCTCGAAGAACTCCTTCACCGCATAAATGAAAATGGCGCCGGGGATTGCCAGCAGGGCCGAAAGAAAATCCGACGAGACGGTCAACGACACGCCGACGAGCGCCAGACCGAGCACCAACGACACCGGCCAGATTCGTTTGCCGGCATGATATTCCAGCGTCCTGACCCAGATATGACCCAGGCCGATCCCGAGAATGGCCACCATTGCCACCAGCACCCCGCTGCTGTTCATCGCCATGTGCCGCGAGTATGGCCGACGACTCAGGGGCTTTGCAAGAAGAAAAACGACCTGGGCTATGCCGTGGTGGAACGCGGCGGCGGGGGCGAACCCGACGGCAGGGCGGATCGAAACTGTTGGCCCCGTTCTCCATCGGTCCGGGAGAACCGATCAAGGATGGTGGGGGCATTTTCGCCGAGCGAGCGATCAAACTTGACGCCCATGATGGTAATACCGCCCCATTGATTTTCCCAAACCACATGCCCGGAGGCGGTCTCCACGATCTCCGCGCCGCTGGGGCCCAGCATGTGCATCGTGAGCGTCACGTCCTGGCCGACGCCAACCGTTCCAAGGTAATAGAGACCGACTCCTTCACGGCTAATATTGGTGACGTACCCCCGCCGCATGGCGCCCGTCTCCGTGACAGCCAGATCCACCCAGGCCGTCAATGGATAGCGCTTTTTCAACCGCCACTCATCCGCCATCGTGCCCCCTCCACTCCCCCCCCAGGCTTCGTGCGCCTCGGACGGGACCGCCCTCACCCCTGAATGGCCGGCGTTGAACAAAAAACACCGACGCCCGGACGAGCGGGGATCGGCGTGTTCAATGAAACCGCGACCTCACTGAGGCCCCTAGAATAAAATGAATGCGAGGAATTGTCAACAGGTTTGTTGACAATTCACCCCTGGGTGGGGGGTATGGTCAGATATCCGTGTGGCGGATGATCTTGCCTTCGACGAGATAGACGACCAGTTCGGCGACGTTGGTGGCGTGATCGGCGATCCGCTCCAGATACTTCGACACGAAGGTGATCCGGATCGCTCTGGTGATGGTGTGCTGATCCTCCAGCATGAACGACACAAGCTCGCGAAAGATCTGGTGCGTCAACCCGTCGATGAAGTCATCATCATGGATGACCTTCCAGGCCAGCTCGACGTTGCGGTTGACGAAAGCATCCAGCGCCTCTTTGACCATCCGCTGGGCGTGTTCCGCCATCCGCGGAATGTCGATATAGGGTTTGAGCTGGGGCTCCTCGTTCAATTCCAGCGCCCGCTCGGCGATATTCTCCGCCAGATCGCTCATCCGTTCGAGTTCGGTCGAAATTTTCATCGCCGTGGTGATAAAACGCAGATCCTTCGCCATGGGCTGATGCCGTGCGATGAGCCGGACCGACGCATCATCGACCTCGACATCCAGGGCGTTCACCTTGTGGTCATTTTGAATGGTCTGGCGTGCCAAGTCCGAATCCCGCTGCACCAGAGATTTGATGGCATTGGCGATCTGGGCTTCGACCATCGCACCCATCTGGAGGATCTTTTCCTTGAGCGTCTTCAGTTCTTCGTCAAAATGCCGTTCCATCACGCCTCCGTTCATCTATATCTGGGGGCCTGCTCGCTTCGCTCCCCATGCTCCCACACCCCAGCCGGTCACCAGCAGAGCTGGCTGCCCGGTCTGGCGACAGCTGCACGGGCCACGCTTCGACTGCGCTATCCGAACCTTCCCGTGATATAGTCTTCCGTCCGGCGGTCCTGCGGATTGGTGAAAATCTGATCGGTTTCCCCAAATTCCACCAACTCACCAAGGAGAAAGAAACCGGCGAAATCCGAGACCCTGGCCGCCTGCTGCATGTTATGGGTCACGATCAATACTGAGTAGGTTTTTTTCAGGATCAACAGCAATTCTTCAATTTTTGCCGTGGCAATCGGGTCAAGTGCGGAACAGGGCTCATCAAGCAAGAGCACTTCGGGCTCGACCGCCAACGCCCGGGCGATGCAGAGCCGCTGCTGCTGGCCGCCGGAGAGGCTGGCGCCGGACTTATGCAGGACCTCCTTCACCTCATCCCAGAGGGCTGACTGCCGGAGCGTCTGCTCCACCCTCTCATCCAGGACGGATCGCCGCCGTGTCCCGTTGAGTCGAAGCCCCGCCGCCACATTGTCATAGACCGACATGGTCGGAAAGGGATTGGGCTTTTGGAATACCATCCCGACGCGCCGCCGGACCATCACCGGATCAACCCCTGGTCCATAGATGTCGGTGCCACTCAGCTTCACGCTGCCGGAGACCCTGGCATCTGGCACCACCTCATGGAGCCGGTTCAGACAACGGATAAAGGTCGACTTGCCGCAGCCGGACGGACCAATGAGCGCGGTAATCTTCTGGGATTCGGCTGTCAATGAGATATCCTTCAGGACATGCCGCTCCCCAAACCAGGCGTTCAAGTGCTCGATTTCCAGGATCGGTTTACTCACCATCGCATCCCTAACCCGTCAGGCGGCGGTGCAACACCAGTCGCGAAACCACATTGGCCCCCAACACCAACATGAGCAGCACCAAGCCGGCCGCCCAGGCCTGCCGGTGCCAATCTTCGTACGGGGTGATGGCGTACGTATAGAGCATGACAGGCAGCGAGGCCGTCGGCTCCAGCCATCCCTGGCTCCAAAAGCGATTACTAAAAGCGGTAAACAACAAGGGAGCGGTTTCACCCGATACACGGGCTAAATCTAGCATGATTCCCGTCACAATGCCACGAAAGGCGGTCGGAATCACCACGAAACTGACAACCTTCCACTCCGGGAGCCCCAACCCCAATGCCGCTTCCCGAATCGTCGCCGGCACCAGCCTGAGAAACTCCTCGGTGCTCCGCACGGCGATCGGAATCATCATGATTCCCAACGCCACGCCGCCGGCCAGTGAAGAGAAGTGGCCCATCGGCAGGACGATAATGGTGTAGGCAAAAATCCCCATGACGATGGAAGGGATGCCGTTGAGTAAATCAGCCGCGTACCTGATCAGAAAGCCGGTCATGGTCTTGCGGCCATACTCCGCCAGATAGACGCCGCCGATAAATCCGATGGGCACCCCGATCAGGCTGGCCAGCAGCAACAGCTTCAGCGTCCCCACAATGGCGTTGGCCATCCCCCCGCCCGTTTCGCCGACCGGCTTGGGCAGCTTGGTAAAGAAGTCCCAATTCAGCGCCTCAATCCCATGATAGGTGATATAACCGAGGATGAAAAAGAGCACGCCGATCACCACAGCCGTACACACGCCGGTCAGTGAAAGCATGATCCCATTAATCAGCCGGCGTCGGAGCGGTAGTGGAGACGTCATTCTCTCACCTCCACGTGCTTCGAGAGACTGTAGATCAGCAGCCGGGCGATCGCGTTGACTAGAATCGTCACGGCGAAGAGCACCAGGCCGATTTCGATCAACGCCTGCAGGTACATATCCGATGTCGCTTCGGTAAATTCGTTGGCGATGACGGCCGCCATCGTGTACCCGGGTTCAAAGAGCGAGAGCTTGATCTCCGGCCGGTTGCCGATGACCATCGTGACAGCCATCGTTTCCCCCAACGCGCGGGCCAGGGCGAGGAACACCGATCCCATGATCCCAGAGCGGGCGTAGGGCAGAATGGCGATCCAGACCATTTCCCATCGCGTGGCGCCAAGCGAGAGGATCGCTTCCCGTTGGGCGCGGGGAACGGCCATTAAAATTTCTCGCGACACGGACACGATAAACGGCACCACCATCACAGCAAGCACCAGGCTGGCCGTCAGCATGCCGACACCGTAGGGCGCGCCTTGAAAGATTGGCAGAAACCCGAGCGTTCCTGACAAAAACGGTTCCAAATAATTCCGCACCAACGGCACCAGCACGAAAATCCCGATCAAGCCATAAATCACGCTGGGAATCGCGGCCAAGAGTTCGACGAGAAAGGCGACCGGGTCGGACAACCATCGGGGCGCCAGCTCCGATAAAAAAATCGCCACCCCCAACCCCATAGGCACCGCGATGAGCAGCGCAACCGCCGACGTGACCAACGTGCCATAGAGAAAGGGCAGCGCGCCAAACTGCTCGGCAATGGGATCCCACGTCGTGCCCCAGAGAAACGACCAGCCGAAACGCGCAATGGAAAGGTGTGAATTGCGGTAGAGCTCATAGGCGATCACCGCCGTGATGACCAAAACGGAAAGGGCCACGGTCAAGACCGTGGCCCGGAACCACCTATCGGCCAGGTTTCGACCGGGCCGATGGGTGGCAAAAACAATTGGCGGGCTAGTAGCTAATTTTGCCAATGGCTTGTTCTTCCATTACAACCACTTCCTTCGGCAACGGCGCATAGAGCAGCTTGGACGCGTGGCTCTGGCCGTCCTTGAGCATCCAGTGGAGAAACCCCACGATGGCCTTCCCCTTCTTCGGATCGTTGATCTTCTCCGGAACCAGCAACCAGGTAAAGCTCGAGATGGGATAGGCCTTCTCACCCGGAGCATTGGTGATCGACACCCGGAAATCGGCCGGCATCGCTTTGGCCGCGCCGGCCGCGGCAGCGGTCACCGCATCCAGACCGGCCCTGACGAATTGACCGGCCGCATTTTGCACATGCCCGCTGGGCATGTGGTTCTGCTCGGCGTAGATCAGTTCCACATAGCCGATTGAGTAGGGGGTTTGCTTCACCAATCCCGCCACGCCCTCGTTGCCTTTCCCCCCCAGGCCGACCGGCCAGTTGACCGACGTGCCCACGCCGACTTTTTCCTTCCATTCCGGGCTGACCTTGGCCAGATAGTCCACCCAGACATACGTGGTTCCCGACCCGTCAGAGCGGTGCACCACGATGATCAGCTTATCGGGCAAGTTCGCCTTCGGATTGGCCTTCGCAATCTCGGGATCATTCCACTTGGTGATCGTGCCCAAGAAGATGCCCGTTAGAACCTGGGGCGTGCAGTTCAACTCGTCCTTGATCCCCGGGAGATTATAAGTAGGCACCACCGCCCCCAACACGGTCGGGAAGTGGAGGAGTTTGACCTTTGCCTTCGACAATTGCTCGTCATTCATCGGGCCGTCGGTCGCGCCGAAATCGACCGTCTGCTCCGACGCCTGCCTGATGCCCCCGCCCGAGCCAATCGACTGATAATTGATCCGGACGTCGGGATTCACTTTGGCATATTCGTCAAACCACTTCGAATAGATCGGATAGGGGAACGTCGCCCCCGCCCCGTTGATCAGCATTGAGTCGGCCCAGGCCAGCCGGGCCAGCGACGTGACGGCAATCCCCGCAGTCAGGAGCCCCAGCGCGGCCAAGATCAGCACCGCACCCATCGTTTTTGATTGATTGCTCACCAGTTGTTGTCGCTCACGCCACATGATTCAACCCTCCCGGTTAAGTTGACAGCCTCGTGTTACGTCTGTGTCACAGCCATGTTACGTCCGTGTTACGTCTCGTTCCCTCTTAGAACTTCACCGACAGATCGGCCTGCAGGCGATTGATAGCACCGGCGTTCGTCGAGGTGGCAAGACCGCCATCCGCGGGCATGGACTTGGTGATGAAGTATTTGACCTTGACCTGCAGAAACTTCATCGGGTTATAGGCAGCCCACATGATATGGCCCCGGCGCGCCGTCCCACCATTGCCAAAATCCGAATCGGCCAGATCGGCCACCGTGGCATCGGTCTGCAACAGCTTATAGAAGTAGGCGACTTCCCAAGTATTGGCATCGGCCGCCTTGCCCACAATCGCCCCGACTTGGTAGCCGATATTACCCGTGGCCGCCCCGCCGGCGAGCCCGGTTATAGTGGTATTGGCGAGATTCCGGACATAGTCGCCCATGAGCGCGACGGGAATCGGACCGGCTTGGATATTCAGCGCAGCTGTCACGTCAAATACGCGGTAATTGTTGTTCAGTACGCCGGCAGGCAATCCCGCTTGCCCTCGAGTGTTTCCCTGCTGGACCGTGCCCCCCAGGGCGGCCGCATCACGACCACTGGCATTGATGAACGCATAAAAGGCGGTCGCCAGGGTGGCTTTCACCTCCGATGTCGGCGCCACGGTGACCCCTCCCTGCTCGCCCAGCATCCACGGATCATGATTGTTCGCCCCCGACTCATTCAGGACAAACTGCCCGCCATTGAGAAAGAGCGTCACGTGCTCAACCGGACTCACGTTCACATTTTCCGCAAACCCTTCGGGATTGACATCGTCATCCCAGATCACGTCCCCTGAATAGAGGACGAGGAACGGATTGGCCATCTTTCCGGCGGTCAGCTTGAGCCACTTGGTGCCGGAACCCTGCCAGCTCAGATAGGCCTTGTCGATGAAGATGCCCTTCCCGGTAAACAGGGCGGTCTCCGTCTGGTTGGTCGAGACTTGCTGGCCCGCGCCGCTGGCTAAACGGATGCCCACGATAACATCGTTGAGCTTCAGCTCCGTGCCCACCCGGAGCCGGAATCGTACCCGGTTCTGATCGACTCCGCCGTTGTTCGCCCCATCCGCATTGTTGTCATCAAAGAATTGCTCATCTCGGATCCGCAGGTCGCCGTAGAAGGTGAGGCGATTGATCCACTTGGCGAAGACTGTTTCCTGAGCCTTTGCCGCATCTTCCTTGGTCAGCACTCCTTTCTCGACCAAGACATCCTTTAACGACATGCTCTCCTCTGCCAAGGCTGGCGCGCACAACCCTGCCAGCATGGCCAGTGCGACTACCAATCCTGCCACCTGTTGCTTCATCACCCTCTCTCCTCTCCTCTGATGGGAGTGTTGTCCCGGTTGCCCGGCTTCTCGGTCCCGCCGCCCCTCCCCGAACGGATGAGCCGTCTTACCCGATCGCCCGCGCGACTTCTCGACGAATCGCCTTGAGCAAGCTGGCCTTGATTTTTTTCTCTTCGTCTTTCATCTTGGCCATGTGATGGTCCCCATTATTGTATGATCCATCGTCTCTGCTCCTCTGCGTCTGATGCTCGGATACAGTACCGCGACGATGTTACGCGGTCATGAATCGCGTGTTACATCTCTGTCAAATTGGCATGTGCCCTCTTCCCGGCGTACCGTCATCGGGGACCCGGGGGGGGGTACCCGGGCAGAGTGAGACCATCACGGATGTGCGGCCCTACGGGGGAGCGTGTGCCCTGGTCACAAGAGGGTGGGGCGTCCCGGTCAGGGACAGGGGATCAGGAAAACGTTGGCTGGGCGGGCAGGCGGAGCGAAAAGAGCGAGCCTCGACCGACGGTGCTGTCGACAACAACCCGGCCGCCGTGCGCTTCAACGATGTGCTTGACGATCGACAGACCCAGACCGGTCCCGCCCTGCTCGCGCGACCGGGCCCGATCCACTCGATAAAAGCGCTCGAAAATCCTCGCGAGCTCCTTGGGCGGAATGCCGATGCCCGTGTCGGCGACGATAATCCGCACGCCGTCGCCGTCAGCTGTCGTCTCGACGGTCACCGTCCCGCCTTCCGGCGTGTATTTGACCGCGTTGTCCAGCAGGTTGATGAGCGCTTCGGTGAGCCGATCAAGATCGCCCCAGATCACGAGCGACCTCTCACAAGGACGCACGGTCAGGGTGTGTTGGCGCTGTGCCGCCACGGGCCGCAGGACACGGGCCGCCCGTTCCACCAGATCGGCGATCACCACCTCCTGCCGCTTCCACCGGTAGACACCCGATTCGATCGTCGACAACTGCAGCAGATCGGAGAGGATCGCCTTCAGATTCTCCGTATGCTTTTGAATAATCCCGAGAAACTGGGCGCAGGTCTTGGGGTCGTCCTTCGCCCCATCCCGCAGCGCTTCCACATAGCCGGCGATCGAAGTAAGCGGCGTCTTCAATTCATGAGAAGCGTTGGCGACAAAATCCTTCCGGACGCGCTCCAACCGCTTCAACTCGGTGATATCGTGAAACACCAACACGACGGCCACACCCCGCTCGCCGTCCGGTTTGGCCACCGACGCCTGCAGTAAAAAAATCCGCTCCTCCGGCGTCAACAGCGTCACTTCCTGCCGCCGGCCCTCCCCGCCATCCAGCACCTTTCTGACAAATTCATTGAGGGGATGATGCCGAAACACTTCAATGAACGGCCGGCCGATGGCGGAGGGATCGGCGCCGGGCAGCATCCGCAGCGCGTCATTGATCAGGAGTATGCGCCCTTGCCGGTCGAGCACCAGCACCCCTTCGACCATGCTGGCCAGGACCGCCTGCAGACGAGCCCGGTCGGCGGAGATGTCGGCGAGGGTCGCCTGCACCTGCCCCGCCATCTGATTGAGCGCCTGACCCAACTCCGCCGTTTCCCGCCACTCGTCCAGCTCCACACGTTGGGATCCATGGCCCCTGGCCATGCCGCGCACCACCTCGGCAAACTGCCGGAGCGGCCGGGTGACACGACGGGAGAGGAAGAGGCCGGCCAGCCAGGCACACGGGATGGCGACGAGCCCGCCGAGCAGCACCACCATCAACGGGCTGCCGGACCACGACGAGGCCCACCACGTCATGACAACGGCGAACAAGGCGACCACCAGGGACGCCAACACGAATGTCCACTGGAGGGGCAGCCGCACCAACGGTTACCTGATGTCCTTGAGCTTATACCCGAGCGACTTCACGGTCACGATCATGTCGATCAGCAGGGGAATCTTTTCCCGAAGCCGTCGAATGTGCACGTCCACCGTGCGGGTCGTCACGTCCGATTGATAGCCCCAGACCCGGTCCAGGAGTATCTCGCGCGTGAGCACCCGGCCCTGATTCTCCAACAACTGCTGGAGCAAGGCAAATTCCTTCGCGGTCAGTTGCACGTCTTTGCCCTTGAACGTCACTTCGTGCCGCTCTTGATCGAGCCGCAACTCTTTATAGGTGTAGACCGGCACGACCGGCTCCTGCCTCGCCTTGCGGCGGAGCAGCGATTTGACCCGGGCGACCAGTTCCTTGGGGCTGAAGGGCTTGGTCAAATAGTCGTCGGCCCCCAGCTCCAG
The DNA here is from genome assembly GCA_041484905.1 of Nitrospiria bacterium. GTDB lineage: Bacteria > Nitrospirota > Nitrospiria > JACQCE01 > JACQCE01 > JACQCE01. The sequence goes on along the minus strand of JBGPIL010000051.1, from coordinate 2,124 downwards.
GCCGATCACCTTGTCCGATTCTTCCCCTTTGGCGGTCAGCATCAGGATCGGCAGGGCTGATGTCGCTGACGCCGCTCTGAGCGCTTTGCAGACATCGAGACCATCCATTCCCGGCAGCATGAGATCGAGAATCAGCAGGTCGGGCGGCGTCGCCTTGACCCGTTTGAGCCCGTCGGCGCCGTCCTTCGCGTGGCTGATCTTGAATCCCTCGGCCGCCAGATAATGCTCGACCAGGCCCGCGATATCGGGATCGTCTTCGATGATCGTCACTTTGGTGGTCATCGTCACTCGCGTCAGTTGAGGGGAATGGTCGTCACCAAGTTGCCGCTCAAGGAGGGGACCAACAACAGCCGCCGCCTGCGGTTGATACTGATATCCGCCGGAGTGGTCAGGTGCTCTTTCCAGGCAATCGCTTTGCCGTCCACAACCGTGTAAATGACGCCATCGGTTAACGAGGAAAAGTAGAGCGCGCCGGCCTCGTCGAAGTCGACGCCGCCGAGATGGTGAAACCGCCGGGCCACCAACGGTGTCAGCGTGCCGGTCGGGCCGATCTCATAGATCCCGCCCTCCACCCAGCTGACCATCACCAACCGCTGGGTGATCGGATTGACGGCCAGGCCGTTCGGTTGGCCCAACTGCGGCCCCTTCGCCAGGATGGAAACCGCATAATGGTGAATCGGTTCGATTTTCGCGATGAAATTGCTCTCCCGATCAGACACGTACAGCGTGCCCTGGGCGTCCCGTGTGAGATCCTGAAGAGACGTGGCCCCAAGCGGGGTCAGGTTCAGATCGAACTGTAACCGCCCGGTCGCCGTGTCATAGCCCTTGACGTGATCGATATCGGCGACGAAGAGAAAATCTCCCACGATGGCCAATCCCTTGGGCGCATGCAGCGGCGCGCCTTTGGACCCGTCGATGAATTCCAGCGCGATCACCCTGCCCGTCCCGTCCAGTTTGGTGATAAAACCGTTGTCATCCCTGGCGGCCGGATCGCCGTTGATATTGGAGATAAAATAGTCGCCCGTCCGCCAATCCACGATCATGCTGTGCGGAGCGGACAACCCTTGCACTTCAAACGCGCCGAGGGACGACCCGCTCGCCAGCACGGCCAGCAGAGCCCCGCACATTCCCCACACCATTCTCATCACGGGGCGGCCCGATGTGACCCGGCGCCCCATTATACCCCAGCCGGGCCATCCCACTCCGGCAGCATCATGATCGCCCGCCACTCGGCCGCCGCCACCGGCTGAACCGACAGCCGCATCCCCCGCTTGAGCACCAGCATCGACCGTAACGCGGGCACCTGGCGCAGGCGCGGCAATGTGATCAGCGACCGGCAGGCGCAAACAAATTTCACATCCACGGCGTACCAGGTCGGTCGCGCCGGATCGCTCTTCGGATCGTGGTGGGCATCATCGGGATCAAACGCCGTGGGATCCGGATAGCCCGCTCGCGCCACCACGGCCTCGCCCGCAATGCCCGACGGCTTGGCGCTGCTGTGGTAGTAGAACACGCCGTCGCCCACCTGGATCTCGTCGCGTAAAAAATTCCTGGCCTGGTAGTTGCGGACGCCATCCCAGCAGGTCGTCCGCCCGGGTGCGAGGGAGAGGTCGTCAATTGAAAAGACGTCCGGTTCCGATTTCATCAGCCAGTAGCGGCGGGGCCGGCGTCCGGTTCGCGACCAGCAATTGCGGGACCAGCCCAATGGCGCGATGACGGGCGGTGATGAGGCTCCGTCGCCGGGGTTCAGCGATCGGTGGCGGTGAGCTCGTAGACAAGGTGTTCGACGTGAGCGCGCACGACCCGGTGCGGCGCATCGACTTCGATCCAGAAGTACTGGGTGACGCTCGAGGTGTGGATGCGTACCTTCCATGCCGTGAAAGCGCCCGCCGGCACTTTCACCGGCTCCTGTCCTTCGACTGAGACTTCGACAGAGAAGACCTGCCCGGTACCGGCGTTGATGTCCTTGTAGGCGCCACGGTAGCCATCGCGCAGGGGGATGCCCCGGACCAGCCAGAGGAGCGACTCGTCGTCGTAGTGGCCGGGGTCCGGGCTGGTGGTGGTCGGCCGGGGCAGGTCGCGTTCGGCGCTGTTCTGCTTGCCATCGACATCGGCCGTGAGCTT